>NZ_JAVRCD010000002.1:235181-304344 GCF_034530895.1 Nostoc sp. DedQUE08 | reverse complement strand
ACAACGTTCTCATTAACATTTAATTGGCTCAACCCCAAGTCTGTAGGAACTTCGTCAACCAAGTAACGCACCACAGCAAAGTCAGTACCGTCAGTTCCAGCGACGATAATCTTGCCATCGGGCTGTTGAACAAGTCCATAGGCAATGTCAAGGGTGAGTAAGCCTAAGCCTAAATCAGTATTGACCTTGCCATCATTGTCAAAAGTGGTGTCGATTGAGCCATCGCTGTTGTAACGGACTAGAGCAAAGTCATTGTTGCTCACTCCTGCCACAAGAATCTTGCCATCTGCTTGTACAGCAAGGCTGTAGGCAATTTCGTTGGGAAGGAGGCCGAAATCAGTAGTAACCTTACCATCACTGCTAAAGCTAGTGTCGAGTGAGCCATCGCTGTTGTACCGTGCTAGGGCAAAGTCACCGTTACTCTCTCCGGCGACGAGAATTTTGCCATCTGCTTGTACAGCAGTACTGTAAACGATGTCGATGGCAAGTAAGCCGAAATCAGTAGTAACCTTGCCATCACTGCTAAAACTAGTGTCGAGTGAGCCATTGCTGTTATAACGTGCTAAGGCAAAGTCACCGTTACTCACTCCGGCGACGATAATCTTGCCATCTGCTTGTACAGCAGTGCTGTAAACGATGTCGATGGCAAGTAAGCCGAAATCAGTAGTAACCTTGCCATCACTACTAAAACTAGTGTCGAGTGAGCCATTACTGTTGTAACGCGCTAGGGCAAAGTCAGTGCCGTCAGTTCCGGCGACAATAATCTTGCCATCTGCTTGTACAGTAGTGCTGTGGGCGATGTCGATGGTAAGACCGAAACCAGTAGTAACCTTGCCGTCACTGCTAAAACTAGTATCGAGTGAGCCATTGCTGTTGTAACGTGCTAGAGCAAAGTCAGTGCCGTTAGTTCCGGCGACGATAATCTTACCATCCGCTTGTATAGCAAGGCTGTAACCGATGTCGATGCTGAGTAAGCCTAAATCAGTAGTAACCTTGCCATTACTGTTGAAGCTGGTGTCGAGCGAGCCATCAGTATTGTAACGCACTAAGGCAAAATCACCGTTGCTGTCTCCTGCAACGATAATTTTGCCGTCGGTTTGTAAAGCAACACTGCGGCCGATATCAATAGCAATAAAGCCTAAATCAGTAGTGACTTTACCATCACTACTAAAGCTGGTGTCAGGAAGTACTACAGCTAGTACTGAAGCGTAGGCTGCCATAACTTCTGGCTGGAACGCTAAAGAAGGAGCAATTACCCCCGTGTTCACTTCCAGTGCCCAGTCACCGCCTAATGCAGCACTGCCCGTTAAATTATCAGATGCCACTACTACTACACCTGTCAGTTCGCTCAGGCGCTGGACAAATGCCATGCCTTGCTCTGTTTGAGCTACTTCACAACCGTACAGTAGCAGTTGTGCATCTGCACTCAACGCACTTGCCCAACCCATCAGTTGCGCTGCATAACGATTGAGTGTTTCGTGGCTGAGTTGACTGTTCCCTAAATAGACTCGTCCTGGTGCGCCGTGAGAAACAATATGCAGACTATTGATTCCCTGATGCAATGCCAGCACTTGATTAATTTGCTCAATGCCATCCCGGTCGTTATCTAGAATTACGACAGAAGTATTCTGCAAAACACCTGTTACCAAGGTTTGGTAGTTGTCCACCTGTGAATCGATGAAAACTAGGCGATTAACAGAAATTTTCTTATTCAGGTTTTGAGTAGACTTGGTAGCTATCTTGATAGGTCTTGGGTTCAACATAATTTATCTTACAAAATACACAGTGTTTATGTTTCTGGTGAGAGAAAAAAGATGCTGAGTTTGAATCTTTTTCAAAGTCTCGCTTGCTCGGTAAATATAAAAAACTCTTGTTTGGAACCAAGCTCGAAAAAACAAGGTTTTAAATATTCTCTAATGAGAGTAATAAAAGAGCGTTAATTATGTTGGGTTACATATCACAAAGTAATCAAACAAAAGCAACGATCTTTTGGCAACGCAGGCGAGCTAATCAACCTAAGACTATTTACAAAAACTAATGATGACCACAGTAAAATTACTGATTTGTAATACGTATAAATTATTATAAACTACATAAAAAATCACATTCTGCTGGTTAAGTTGAAAATCTTGATATTTTCTATAATCCAATGAGAACAAAGCTTTCAGGCATTGAAGTTCAATTAGACATTTCGCGATCGCTTCTAAAGCTCATGTCCAAATTAACCTTATTGATACTATTATCAATAATTTCAGCCTGTCTGAGTCTAAACGCTTTGAGCACCTCCATAGATGATAAAATTGTGATGGTGCAAGCTATAATCGTTCGCAGCAAATTTAAGATTATCTAGATTCATTAAATCCTGAACCTGAAAAAGAACAATGGCTGCTCATCTGCTTCAGATTTGCCTCCAATGCACCACAAAAGAATCCTGTAGAAGATATTTTGCGATTGTAAGAATAACTTTATTCTTACAATCATTCTTTTACTGTAGTAAAGGCATTATTTAAGCTATCAATCCATTTTCAAATTTTTGAATTTTCTCAACTCAAGGAGTATAATTTTTTTTCATAAATAATTTAGGATCGCTATAGTCAATTGATTACTATTTAGTTTTGCTAACCCCATACTTTCTAACTTGTACGCTAGTGTATGGTCTAATTGCAAAATATCAGCAGCGATCGCTTTTTAGGCGATACAATTCTTGTTTTACAGTGAACTAGAGTACGACGGTTTCATGTTGTAGTCTAATATCATGTCCGGCTAATTACTTGTGATTCGATACATCTGTGCAGAAAATACAAAACCCTCTCCCCTGCTCCTCTGCCCCCCTGCGCACTTAATGATAAGTCTTTTACCAGACACGATATAACCCAACCCTCCACAAGCATTTTATGCAACGCCATCTGTTACATATATCTCTGCGTTCATTCCATCAAAATCAACCGCAGAGGATCTAAACGCACATACCAAGGAAAAGGTTTGTCTTTCATCATCGCCCATTTTTCTTTAAAGACTTCAGCTTGCAGATGATAATCTTGAGAATTCTTGCCAGCCGAATGTAGCTTGAGAAATAATGTCATTCTATGAGGCGTTTCACTTGTTCGTACTACCCAACAGGGAAAGGTATTTTCCTGTGATGAGTCGTTGGTAAAAATGAACTGATGGGCACGAATGCCGACGTGAGATAATTCGCTCGTGACTGGCTCAATTACTTGAAGAGTACAATCCCAATCAATCGCTTCTACCTGTTGTGATGACTGGAGAACAGCACGGGAGAAGTTTTTGCATCCAGTGAGTTGAGCGACACTCACAGTAGCAGGATGCTGGAAAATATCGTATTTGCTGCCATAATGAACGGCTCTACCATGCTCCAATACCAATAGATTCGGACAAATCCGATAAGCTTCTTCCATATTATGGGTGACAAATAGAGTCACACCTTGATAGCCAGCCAGAGTTTCTGTCATTTGCTGCTCTAATTGGCTACGCAGATGTGTATCAAGTGCGGAAAACGGCTCATCTAAAAGCAATGCTTCCGGTTGACTTGCTAATGCTCTTGCCAAGGCTACCCGTTGTTGTTGTCCCCCAGAAAGTTGGTGCGGATAGCGATCGCCTAATCCTTGCAACTGCATCGCTATTAGTTGCTCCTCAACCTGTACCCGAATACTCCCAGCCGATAGTTTTTTGGGCAAACCGAAAGCGATATTTTGCGCCACACTCATGTGCGGAAACAGAGCGTAATTCTGCACTAAAAAACCGATGCGGCGATCGCGGCTGGGTAGATTAATTCCTTGTTCGGAGTCAAACAGAACTCTGTCATTTAAAACTATGCGCCCGGTTGTCGGCGTTTCTATCCCCGCAAGGCAGCGCAAAATCATGCTCTTACCTGCTCCAGAACCTCCTAACAATCCCAAGGGTTGCTCATCAGTACTGAAAGCAACTTTTAAATCAAAGCTAGGAAGTATTTTTTCAATGTTGACTAACAATCCACCAGATTCAAAAGTAGATTGCGGGTTGTAGAGAATTTCTCCCCCTGCTTCCCCTGCTTCCCCTGCTCTCTTTCTTTCCCTCAGTTCTTGCCAGAAGTTGACTGCAATAATTCCAGAGAGAGAAATCGCCATAATTGCGATCGCCCAAAACCAAGCCTCATTTATTGCTCCTGCTTCCACTGCAAAATAAATCGCCATTGGGATTGTCTGCGTTTGTCCAGGAATATTACCAGCCAACATCAATGTCGCGCCGAATTCTCCTAAAGCACGGGCAAAAGCTAACATTGTGGCGGCGACAATGCCGGGTAGTGCTAAGGGTAAACTGATGCGCCAAAAGATTGTGATTTCATTTGCACCAAGGGTTCTAGCTACTCGCAGCAGATTACCATCTATTTGTTCAAAGGCTCCCAGTGCAGTTTTATACATTAAAGGGAAAGAAACTACTGTGGCTGCGATCGCTGCACCATACCAAGTAAATACGATGGTGAAGTCAAAAGCCCCCATGAATTTCCCTACAGGGCCATTTTTGCCAAAAAATAGCAGTAACAAGAACCCGACAACTGTGGGCGGTAAAATCAGGGGCGCAATCAAGATACTCTCAATCAACGATTTACCTTTGCCACGATATCCCAGCATCCAGTAGGCAGCAGCGATACCCAAAAAGAAGGTGATAAATGTGGCAAGTAATGAAGTTTTGAGTGATATCCAAAGAGGCGATAAATCCAATGGCATAGTTGCAAAGGGAAGAATTAGCTCAACTAATCCCTAATTTACCAACTTTAGCTTTAATATGTTGGAAAAAGTTGGTAAATTACATCACAATCAATCAAGGAAATCCCAAAAACTATCTAAACTTTAAACAAGATTCGCCTTCAGTTGGGTATCAAATATCAGAATTCGATACGGTTTACGATCGTTTGATACTCATCTTGAAACCAACTGGTAAAATTGTTAGGAATTACCGAAGTGTAAAAACCCTAGTAAACACATCCTGTTAGCAGTATCTAATACTACCGTCAACAGAAAGTGCATCCCCCTCCTAGCAGCAATCAAAAAAAACCCCAAGACCTTTTCTTAGTATGCGGACTCAAAAGTTTAGGGCAACATTGCGTTGCAATCCTCAAGGAATACGATGTTAAAGTCAGTGCCATAGAGGATGTGCAGCCCGAACATTGGGAAGTCCCAGAAATACCTAACTTACTAGAAAAGTTGATCGTAGGAGACTGCCGCCAGCCAAGTGTTTTGGAGCAAGCAGGTATATGTCAATGTCGTTCAATACTTTTAGTAACCAGAAATGAGCGGATAAATATAGAAGCTGCCTTTGCGGCACGGCGTCTTAATCCGCACGTTCGCTTGATTGTACGTTCTGACAAACAAAATTTCAACAAACTCTTGTGGGAAAATCTCGGTAATTTTGTTGCCTTTGAACCTACTCATCTTTCAGCTCATGCCTTCGCTCTGACAGCCCTTGGTTCTGAAGCTATTGGATATTTCACCTTAGAAGGGCAACTGTTGCAAGTGATAAAGCACCAGGTACAACCGAAGGATAGCTGGTGTAATGGCAAGCCAGTACATAGACTCAATCTCACAACTCGCCGCATCTTGAGTCATACACCTGTTTCATCTAACCCAATCAAAGAATTGTTTGGCTGGAATCCAGAGGCAGAAGTGCAGGTAGGAGACACGCTAGTTTACATAGATGTTGCATACGATTTAGCTTTCTCTGAACAACGTCGGCAATCTCATAACCAAAAGTGGCAGTGGCAACAGTTTATCCAAGGCATCACAGCGAAAAATCTCAAGGATAAAATAGTGCAATTTTGGCAATCTTACTACCAAAGCCAAAATCAAATCCGGCGAATTGCAACAATTTATGCGATTACTGTACTCATCCTGTGGTTTGTTGGAATAGTTCTTTACCGCTTATATTATCCTGATATCAGCATCCAAGAAGCTTTCTATGCGACAGCAATTTTGCTCTTGGGAGGATACGGAGATTTATTTGGCGGTGTTGAGTTTGCAGCGCAATCAAAACCTTCAGACGATATCCCTTGGTGGTTGCGGTTGTTTAGCCTGGGAATGACGTTGACAGGTCAAGCTTTCGTAGGAGTATTATATGCATTGCTGACTGATGCTCTCGTCACTTCAAGATTCCTTTTTTTCAATTCCCGCCCTCCAATACCACAACGCAACCATCTGATAATTATTGGCTTAAATCGCTTGGGACAAAAAGTAGCTGCTCTTTTGCAAGAACTCAACCAGCCGTTAGTAGGAATTCATCCTACCACTCTCGACCAAGAAACTTTACCCGATATGCCCCTTGTCGTTGGTAATACTACCGAAGCACTCATTAAGGCGAATATCTCCCATGCTAAAAGCATCATTTTAGTTGGGGACGATAATATGGAAAATCTGGAAATTGGTTTGATGGCTCATGCAATGAATCCCGCCACTACCTTGATTATCCGCTCTCAAGACCGCCAATTTAGTGATAATGTCGCCCCTCTATTCCCTTATGCTCAAGTTATATGTGGCGCGGCTTTGTCAGCAGAAGTTTTTGCTTGTGCTGCTTTTGGAGAAAATGTTCTGAGCTTGTTTCACTTGAATGAGCAAATAGTCATGGTGACGGAATACAAAATTGAAGATGGCGATACCTTGAATGGATTGCTTTTATCTGAAATAGCATCTGGCTACAGCGTTGTACCGATTCTCTACCAGAAATATCAGCGAGACAATTACTCTTTAATGCCCTGGTATGATGTTAAGCTTGATGCTGGCGATCGCTTGATTGTTTTAGCCACAAGCAGTAGTTTGCAGCGAATTGAATGGGGTGAAATGCTACCTCGCCTTTGGCAAGTGCAGATTGAAAAAGCTCTAACTACAAATGCCATTATGTATGGCACTGAAGAGATAGTTTTGATTACGGGATGTAGTTCAACTGATGCTAAGAAATGGATGAATAATTTGCCTAGAGTATTGCCAATACCACTTTATAAATATCAAGCTCAACGTCTCGTGCGCGAGTTAACAAAAGTACAAGTTCTGGCGAATTTAATCTTTATTGGGCAACCTTAAATCTTTCGTAACTATAAGTCATATCAGGTTCAACAACGAGTCGAAGCTTGGAGATTTAACATCACTAATAAGCTTTTTAGCGCTTGCTGAACTGTATTGGATTATGAACGCCTTCCTGAAACCTCAGAGACATTCATCTATATTGCCATGATTCGTATTACGATCAGACGACTTGCATAATTTTTGACTGGTTTCAACTTTTAAAACATCCTCTTAGTTCCTAATCCCTAATCTCTAGTCCCTAGTTCCTATGCTTCCAAATCTTACGCAGCAGTTTAATATTGGTAATATTGTTAGCCTTGCTAGCTATCTATATCGTTCAAATTTCAAAAAATTTTCTCGCCTGTCATTATTTGCCCATTTATGGCTAATAGTCCCGATTTATGGCTGGGCAAAATTTTATGCGTTCGCTGGTTTAATTTCCCGTTTAGCGTTTAGTGAAATTAGTGCTCAACCAGAAAGTTCAAAATTTGCAAAAATTCAGATTAAAAAAAGATTTTGGCAATTTCTCATAACTGCAATTCTAGTTATATTAATATGTTTACTACAATTTTTTATTTTTTACATTGGAATTTCAATAATTGCTGGAATAATATATGGAATATTAGCAACAATCTTTGGTACCATATCTCAACCAATCAATCAAGCAAATCCCTTTGACAATACTATATTTAGAATCATCATTATTCCTATAGCTATAGCTGTTTATTTCAGCCCTCTGTGGTTTTACTCGCGTTTCTTCATTACTGATTTACCTCTAGCAATAGAAGATGATACTAACTTCATTGGCGCAATTAAGAGAAGTAGACAACTAACCAAGGGTTTAACATGGCGGATTATTGCCATTATATTTATATCATTTGTAATTACTTTGCCTATACAAATTTTAGGATGGTTGATTTATAGTAAAGGATTCAACATTTTAATACAACTAATCTCCTTATTGTTATCTGGAGATTGGGCTAATGAAAATAAAGTGTTTATCAGTACATTACTACTGATAATTTTAAATTTAATCACTAGCATAATATTAATGCCCTTTTGGCAATCTATTAAATCTCTAGTTTACTATGACATTATTTGTCGTCGAGAAGGTTTTGATTTAAAAATCAATACAGTTCAGATAAGCCCAAAACCTTGATGTAAAGACGTGATTTATTGCAGAAAGACTACGCCAATAACCCTTAAACCAAGCGTATTGAATTATAACTAATCAATCAGACACGATATTATAATCATCTATGGATAATTATTGTAATTAAAAGGCATTTATTACAAAAGTAAAAGCACAACAATGTTGTGCTTTTGTAGATTATTTGTATTCAATTGATTGTGACAATCAGAGAGTTTCTTAATTAATCCAGTTTCGTACTGTACGCACTAAAACCGTAAGCCAAAGTTTCTTTTAAATTATCGGATGGCTTGAGACTCCTATTGATAGCATTAGCAAATGGCACCGGAATCCCTTTGATGGTTTCCGGCAAAATCGCATATTCTGCGGTTGGTTCGACAATGTATTGTGGACACTTCGCTTTCATTCCAGCAGTAGCTAACATTTCTTCTATTTCAGCAGCTGAATATTGCTTGAGATAAACCGGATTTCTCACAAATGGGTTCAGCCTTCTGATAAAATTATGGATAATATGAGAAGGACAGGACTTATTGTGAAAGGAATGATTAAAAACAAAAATTCCGCCCGGTTTTAGCACACGACATATATCAGCCAATAAATTTCTTAATTGTGCATCTGGGATATGCATAAAAACGCAGTTAGAAATTACCAAATCTATAGAATTATCTTCTAAAGGCAATGTCTCAGCAGAAGTGCAAATCAAGTTAAATTCCGCTTCTGGAAAAAAATTGTATTCTTGTTTAACCTTGACTAACCTCCGCAATAGAGGTTCAGAAATATCAATGCCATAATATTTTTCACATTTCAGATTTTTCGCTTTAGAAAGATGTAAAGGTGCGCGACCATAACCAGAACCAATTTCTAGAATAGAACCGACAGATTTATTCAACGGAAATTTGTTCCAAGTACCTCCAGGTGTACCAGTTAGCAGAGTGTAATCTTGTTTAATGGGTGATGTTGCTACAACTTTTTCAATTTTTTGGGAACCATAGTATGTTTTACCAATTGCATCCCATGTTTTTTTATGTTGAGTATTAGTTAATTGTTCATAGTCGCTAGGAAAATAAATTCCATCTCGTAATTCAAAGTCATTTAGACTGGATTTTACATTTGCTAATTGAGACATTATGATTATCCTCATCAATAGTGAATTCTGTTTTCTGTTATACTCTTAACTCAGCATTAACCGCAAGTGATTTTTACTGAACGGCTTTCCCTAAGCCTTTTTTCAAGTTTATAACTATTTTAAATTCGATGGAATCTGCTAGCAAAGAGCCTATTGCATCCAAGTAAAAACCGCTATAATGACAACCCTTGCTCGATCGCAACACAAGTTCGTATACATTAGTTGAGAGACTGCAACAATTGGAGGCTGTGATGGTAGGAGGGTTACAACAAAAACGGGTGGTAGTTGTAGGTGCTGGTTGGGCTGGTTTAGGAGCAACTTACCATTTGGCAAAACAAGGTTATGATGTGACACTTCTGGAAGCAGGCCCCTATCCTGGTGGATTGGTGGCAGGTTGGCAAACGGCAGCCGGCAAATCTGTGGAAGCTGGCATTCATGGCTTCTGGTATCCTTACAAAAATATTTTTTCCCTAATCAATGAATTAGAAATTAATCCTTTTACTACTTGGACTCGTTCTTCGCAATATTCGCCAGCAGGTTTGGAAGTTGAATCACCAATTTTTCAAGACTTACCGCGACTACCCTCGCCACTGGGAACTTTTCTCTACACTCAGTTTAAACGGCTGCCACTAATTGACCGTCTTAGCGCCCTACCTTTACTTTATGCTGTCGTTGATTTTGATAATTCCGATGCAGCTTGGCGGCGCTATGATTTTGTAACTGCCCGTGAATTGTTCAAAGACTTTAACGTTGCTGCGCGACTTTACCGCGATGCTTTTGAACCGATGTTATTAGTGGGCTTATTTGCCCCTGGCGAACAGTGTTCAGCCGCCGCAACTTTAGGGATGCTTTACTTTTTTATTCTGGCTCATCAACCAGATTTTGATGTGGTTTGGTGTCGGGGAACTGTCGGAGAAAAGATATTTCGTCCTTGGGTGGAACGAATTGAAAAAGCTGGTGCGCGAGTATTGCCTAAGCGTCGGGTTACAGACTTAATTGTTAATAGTAATCAAGTTAAGGGTGTGGTTTGTGGTGATGAAGTAATTGAAGCAGATGCCGTAATTTTTGCGGTTGGAATCACCGGGATGAAGAAAATTGTCTCAACTAGCCCTAGTTTACAAAGTCGTGAAGAATTCCGTAATTTGAGCAATTTAGGAGCAATTGATGTTTTAGCCACGCGAATATGGTTTGACCGTAAAATTGATATTCCTCGTCCTTCTAATGCTTGTTTTGGATTCGACGCAAGTACAGGTTGGACGTTTTTTGATTTGAATGCTCTACATGATGAATATCGGGATGAGCCGGGAACAGTGATTGAAGCTGATTTCTATCACGCAAATCAATTTCTCAATTTGAGTGATGAGGAGATTTTAGCAATCGTTCAAGGTTATTTAGCAACTTGCGTACCAGCCTTTCGGGAGGCAAAGATTATTGATAGCAGTGTAATTCGGCTACCTCAAGCGGTAACTCACTTTGCACCTGGCAGCTATCGTTATATGTTGCCCGCCAAGACAAGCTTTGAGAATGTGTTTATGAGTGGGGATTGGATTGTGAACCGTCATGGTTCCTGGTCGCAGGAAAAGGCTTATGTTACTGGTTTGGAGGCAGCGAATTTGGTAGTGTCTTATTTGGGAGAAGGTCAGCCAGCTGAGATTTTAGCTGTAGAAGAGGATGAAGTGCATATCCAAGTGGCGCGATCGCTCAACCAAACTTTGCGTGACTTGAGCAAATCTATCCTACCTAACTTTTGGTTGCCATAATCTTTAGGGACGCGAAGAGTGAATCAATAATTGTAATCTAAATTCGGTAAGCTAAAGAAAGCGATCGCGATACTATCCTTATAATGTAAATCAAATCACATAAGCTTATGGAGCCAGACTCTTTACCAACTGAGGTGATTCTGACGCACCCGCGTGAGTCCCTCGGTAGAGTGCAACTTGATTGGACACCCCAACCCGGAAACTATCTTGATTTTGAAGGTAAAACTTACGCGGTTTTAGAGCGCCGTCATAGATACAAACTTCAAGCTGGGCGCTACCGCTTGCATAATATTGCCATTTATGTACAGTCTGCTAAACGACCATCTGAGAAAAGTTTGGTAGCGGGACGTTGGGTAGTCGGCGATGCCACCTGCTGCTACAATGCTCATTCAGAACTCATTCGCTGTGCAGTCAACCCCGATGGCCCTTGCGAATCTTGCCGTTTTTATGAAAAGTCTTCGGAGAGACGCGATTAATCGCGTCTGTACAAAAGTGAGGAGTTAAAAGTTATTCTCCTCCATCTCTTCCATCCCCGTCAGCTTCCCGTACCAAAAACTTCTCCTACAGTTAAGCGGGTACCATTAACAAAATCCCATCCAGACTGGGGACGTTTACCAGCTAGCTGAACTTCTCGCAACAGTAATAAACCTTCCCCAGTCTGGATAATCGCACCAATTCCTTTGACAATGCTGACTACAACTCCCGGTCGATCTGATACGTTTGACAAATCAGGCAATTTATGCACTAATTCTTGTAATTCTGGTGGGAGATCGCGTAGACGCAAAGCGGCTTGTCGCGAGACATCCCTCACAGAACCAAGAGGAGCAGAAGCAGTGATTTTCAACAGGTTGTTACGAAAGGTAGCGGTGCAGTTAGGGAAAAAGCCTCTGATTTGATTGTGTAATTGGAGCGCGCTTTTTGACCAATCCAAAGCATAATCTTGTTTTTGAATTAGAGGCGCATAAGTAGCTGCTAAATTATCTTGGGGAATTGGTTGAATTTCTTTACGTTCCAACTTTAACAGAGTTTCTATCAACAAATCCCCACCAATCTCTGCTAGTCTGTCGGCTAAATCTTGGGCATTATCCAGTAATCCAATCGGTGTAGTGGCTATTTGGAGCATTGCGCCGGTATCCATCCCCACATCCATCAACATGGTGGTGATCCCCGTTTCTTTCTCTCCGTTATACAAACACCACTGAATCGGTGCCGCACCGCGATATTTGGGTAAAATCGAGCCATGCACATTAATGCAAGCTAATTTTGGCATATTCAAGATTTTTGCCGATAAAATCTGTCCATAAGCGACAACAACAAACACATCTGCATCTAATTGTTTGAGTTTAGTTAAAGTTTCTTTGTCTTTTTTCACCCGTTCGGGTTGCCATACTGGTAAGTTGTGAGCAATAGCGATCGCTTTTACAGGTGTTGGCGTAAGTTTATTTCTGCGTTCTCGGCGTTTGTCTGGTTGGGTGACAACCGCCAGCACCTCAAATTCTGAATGATTCAATAATTTTTCCAAGGTGGGTACAGCAAACTGAGGTGTACCAAAAAATACAATCTTCATTAATAATTAGTAGTTTTTAGTCGTGAGTCATTAGTTAATCGTAAGTGCGCCCTTCATAACTGACAACATTAGACTTCTTGGCATTTGTCGGGGTAAAAGGTAAAGAAACTCAAAATCCTTTCCCTTTACCCTTTTCCCTTTTCCCTAAGAGTGCAAAAATATATTTTTGCAAGAGGTCTATTTAAGTTGCATGTTGAAACAGAATTCACTAAGCCTGCATCTAGCAGGTTTCTGTATTCGGGACGCAGTTGCAAAATACAGTTGTTAGCTGTAAATAATATTGGCTGTTTGGTGGTACAATATCTTCGTATTCATGAAACCAAAGGCTGCTTGATTAATTTAATAGTTAAGTTGACAAGCGTAACAGCTAGTATCAGCCGCATTTGCCTCTAGTGAAACTAATCACTTAGTGGTTTTTCTTTGCGAGTCGCTAGAGCATCTACCGAGTGAATTTTGTTGTGTTCCCGATCCTCTGCTTGAAATTAACTTTAAATGTAGTTACATTTCCGAAAAACTATTGCGTCTTCTAACTACTTCTGTAGTTTAGATAGCAATTTATAACTTTGGGTTGCTGATAGCAATATATTCTGAGTATGATGTATTATGCGTCCGCTTTCCCAGGTTTTTAATTAACGCCTCACGTTTACTATCATGAGGGTTTGCGCTGTTATATTTAGTGTGTAACCTAGCTTATTTGCTGTGTACTAGCGATCGCTAGTACGATCCCCGATAGCTGAGTTATCTAACTCTTGTTCGCCAGCCTCATTCCTAAAACTATATCCTCAATATTTTTAACCAAGACTTATTTTTGGTGTGTTTGGGTATAGCAACATTATATATCGTGTAGTAATTACTGAGTTCTCAGCATATTTACTATACTCGCATATTTTTGCCAAAAAATATTCCGTATCTAAGCAAGAAAAGGTGTAGACAATGATACTTAATTTTTGTAAACCTCTGCAAACTTTGAAGATATTATTTCGTCATTAGTTTTAGTTTCTTGTTATACATATAACTACCACCTGCTCGTTGCTGTTGATGTATTGCTTCTCACATAGCAATTGCCCCCTCTAGAGAGTCTACAAATGCTTAAACCCCTTTTGCTGTCAGGATGGTTCCGCACCCAACCATTTCTCAATTACGTTATCGTTGTGATACTGATTGCACCTTTATTAGGAGCATCGGCTCACACGATCCCAGTAAGATCCGAAGTACATAAACTAACTTCGATAACTGAAGAATCTGACTCTGGATCAAAGGAAATAGCTGTAGTTGGGGAACCTGAGATAGCTGAAACATTAAAAACAGATCAAATCGAATCGATAACAGAAGAATTTGACTCTGTACCAACACAAAGTACTGCTGTTCAGGAACCGCAAGTATTACCAGCAAATAAAATTGAGTCTTCAACTGAAGTAGATAATTATCTCTCAAGCAGCGATTTAGATGTAAGTGATGTAACTGTTCCCGATTCTTTGGCAGCAGTTGAACTCGCACCATCAACAGATGTTCCTGTTAGTCAACTTAATTTAATCCGCAAACTTAAAGCTGCTAATGTCAAGTCTTTGAGAAGACAAGAAAATTATCTCTCTAGAGAAAAATCTTTTACTGAATCATTGACAGCAACTCAAGTAGCACCAGCTATTAGAGAATCTCAATCAACCACAATGACGGAAATACCTGTTGTGGAACCAGCTAATGAGTCCCAAGCAGAACAAATAGATCCCATCGGTAGTCCTCATCCGATTCCTTGGAAATGGATTACAGCAACTCAAGAAGCTGTTGCTGCTAATGGTGGTTCTGGAGTGCGTCACTATCGCAGCGTACCTGTGATTTCTCCAGATGGTAAATATGCTGTTTATAGTCGGGTGCAACTGGAGGTAAAACCCCAAATGTACAACAGCCGTGTCACCAGCGTGATGTTTGTCCAAGATATGCACACTAAGAAATTGTGGGTGATGGCTTCAACGACTCCAGTTAGCGATCCTTTATTAAAGGTAAAGGCTGCAAAAGCGGAGTCTTCAGAAGAAACCGATCCGAGCGGTAAAATTGGGGTATTAGTTCCAGTTAGCTGGTCAGAAAAAGGCGATCGCTTCTTAGCACGCAAGTTTGATGGTATATTTAACACAGGTGATTCTACAGATAGTGCAGTGATTTGGGATCGGCAAAAAAATCACGCTAACACAGTTGCTCCTGTGAGTGACGAAGAACATGAAAAAATTGCCGTATTGTTAGGCTGGAGTAAAAGCCAACCAGATCGCGTATTATTCCGTGCAGGTGAACTGGGCGAGGAAAACTGGCCACTAATGCAAGTTGCTAATGATGGTAAGACTATCACTACAACAGACAGCGATCGCCCGATTACTTTTGGTAAAAAGGTAACAGAAATTTGGGCTGGCCCACAAGTTGCCTACCGATAGGTTATAAAAAATCCTACATACTCCCGTTGTCAGCAGTGACGACAACGGGATTTTTTTATATATTCCAAATAGGTTCTAGAAAAGTGGATTTGGTATTATTCGATTTCACCGAATCAAAACCTGACTTTCAAAAGTAAAGTTAGCGGAATACTCTTTTTAAGAAGTAAAAAGTAAATAGATAAGTAGGTCGGCAGAATAAAACCAAACTATAGGACTCATATTTGATTTTTGAAAAAAACTCAGTACAGCTTTATTCCTTCTTCCCAGTCCCCAGTCCCCAGTCCCCAGTCCCTAGTCCCTACGATCAATTCAGAAATCAAATCAGATTGCTATATATTAACAAAAATGAACGAGGCAAAAATTCTCTTCTCTACTGCCTCCTGCCTTATCCCAACAACAAATATTTACGCCCACCTACTTAATCCTTATAAATAAATTTAGGGAAAATAATCACGGACAGATTATTTATTTTACAACCCATCTCCAAATAAATGTTTTTATTTTGTTCCATAAATTTAGGGACTTGTAACCATTTTTGATAGTTTTTTATGAGTGCTTTTTAACTTTTTACTTTTGCTTTATTCTTTCAATAAATAATATAATATTTGATATCCATTAAGAGAAAGAGTTATCAATTATACAGTGAATTGAAGGCAGAAATAAACTGCAATTATTGTTCATAACAACAAGATAGAAATACCTGGTGCGCCCCATTCAAAAATATCGAATTAAGCAAGCTTTTAGCTGGTCAGTAATTTATAGGAATAGAAACAAACTATGACAACAGTATCATTAGCTCCTCAACCTAACTTCAGTATTGGGTATAATTCTAATTTAGATCGAATTTACAAGTATCAACAGCTACAACTAAGATTGATTGAGTGTGAAGCATTGGTAATCTTTGACAGCCGTGTTGAGGATCTTGAGATTCTTTATGCTGCCTTGTCACCTAAAGCTTTGGGTTATACTCTCACACTCGAAGACGATGCACTGGTAGTGATTACAAACTTAATAGCACAAACAAAAGCAAAACGGTTAGCCATTGTCGCCCACGGAACCCCCGGAGTCTTGCAAATTGGGGCATTGCCAATCAATCGCCAAGAAATCAAAAAACAAGCCCAATTATTGCAGCAGTGGAACGTTGCCGAAATTGCCCTCTACAGTTGCCAAGTCGGCAAAGATGCCGAGTTTATTAGCGAATTGGCGCAGTTGACGAAAGCAGAAATATTTGCCCCTGCTGGTAAAGTTGGCGCACCAACTCAAGGCGGAAGCTGGCAACTGGATATTCAATCAGACCGAGGGAAAATGAAGCCGCCTTTGACAGCAAATGGGTTAGCAAAATATCCAGGTGTGTTAGCTTCCCCAATAGCCCTTAATCTCAACTCCACCAGTAACACGCAGTTATTACGAGAACCAAGCGGACAAAGAAGTGGGATCACAGATGGTCATACCTATAAACAGCTTTTTGCCTTTGCGGCATTGAAAGAAGATGGTTCTGTCGTTACTTGGGGTAATAGTACTTATGGAGGAGATAGCAGTTCAGTCACTGGCCCACTTGCCTCTGGTGTCACCAACATTTCTTCTACATATTATGCCTTTGCAGCATTGAAAGAAGATGGTTCTGTCGTCACTTGGGGCGATAGTGGCTTTGGAGGAAATAGCAGTGCAGTCAGCAGCCAACTTACCTCTGGTGTCACCAATATCTTTTCTACACATATTGCCTTTGCAGCATTGAAATCAGATGGTTCTGTCGTCACTTGGGGCTATAGTACCAATGGAGGAGATAGCAGTACAGTCAGTAGTCAACTTGCCTCTGGTGTCACCAATATCTTTTCGACAGATACTGCCTTTGCGGCGTTGAAATCAGATGGTTCTGTCGTCACTTGGGGTTTTCCTTCCAATGGAGGAGATAGCAGTACAGTCAGTAGTCAACTTGCCTCTGGTGTCATCAATATCTTTTCGACAGATTCTGCCTTTGCAGCGTTGAAATCAGATGGTTCTGTCATCACTTGGGGCCTTATTGACTATGGAGAAGCTAACATTCCAGTCAGTAGCCAACAACTTGCTTCTGGTGTCACCAATATCTTTTCGGCAGATTCTGCCTTTGCGGCGTTGAAAAAAGATGGTTCTGTCGTCACTTGGGGCTATAGTACCAATGGAGGAGATAGCAGTACAGTCAGTAGTCAACTTGCCTCTGGTGTCACCAATATCTTTTCGACAGATACTGCCTTTGCGGCGTTGAAATCAGATGGTTCTGTCGTCACTTGGGGTTTTCCTTCCAATGGAGGAGATAGCAGTACAGTCAGTAGTCAACTTGCCTCTGGTGTCATCAATATCTTTTCGACAGATTCTGCCTTTGCAGCGTTGAAATCAGATGGTTCTGTCGTTACTTGGGGCTATAACACTAAAGGAGGAGATAGCAGTACAGTCAGTAGTCAACTTGCCTCTGGTGTTACCAATATCTTTTCTACACGTACTGCCTTTGCGGCGTTGAAATCAGATGGTTCTGTCGTTACTTGGGGCGAGAATTACTATGGAGGAGATAGCAGTTCAGTCAGTAGTCAACTTACCTCTGGTGTCACCAGTATCTTTTCAACAGATTTTGGCTTTGCGGCGTTGAAATCAGATGGTTCTGTCGTCACTTGGGGCAATAGTGAGTATGGAGGAGATAGCAGTTTAGTCAGTAGTCAACTTGCTTCTGGTGTAATCAACATTTCCTCTCCCTTTGACACCATTGGACTAATCGTTGCAGAAAATAGTCCAACTAATACCGCCATTGGCACTTTCAGCGGCGTTGACCCAGACCCAGAGGACACCATTACCTACAGCTTAGTCTCTGGGACTGGCAGCACTGATAATGATTCCTTCACGATTAACGGCAATCAACTGCTAATTAATGCTTCCCCAGACTTTGAAGCTAAGTCTAGTTACAGCATCCGTGTCCGCATCACAGATCAAACTAATTTATCCTACGAAAAAGCTTTCACCATCAAGATTACTGATGTTAATGAAACACCTCTCACTCCCGTAGTTGATATCAAGTTAATTAATAGCATCAATGATATCTTTGAAATCGATGCCAGCGAGTTCACCAAAGTCAATATTAAAATCAAAATTAAAGGACACAGTTCCAAATTAGTCAACGAAATCGGTGTCTTCAGTGTTGATGACAGCCTTGGCACTATTGACGGCATTGCACCAGATGCCGCAGGTTATCAAGAAAAAGCCCTCTCTAGAGCCAAAATCATCTTCTCAGTTCTCGCCAACAACCCCACAGGCTTTAATCCAGAAGACCTCAGCCGCATCCTCGATTTGCAGGGTGGTACACAACTACGCTTTTATTTGAAGTCTCAAGGTAACATTATCTTCTCGGACACAACTACCCAAAAAATCACTTCCGAAAACGAAGGTGGCTTCACTTTAGGGTGGAAAGATGGTTCCCGTGGCGATTCCGTTTTTGATGACTTGCAAGTGAATATTCAACAAACTGATGAACAATTACCCATCGGTACATCTTTGCAAGGAAAATCAGAAGGCGAAGCCCTGGATTTGCGGAATTTCGCCACTGACAGCTTGATTAGTGGGACTTTCATTGTTAACCGCGAAGCATCTTACAACAACTTTGTTGGTTTTTATAAAGTCACTGATACTGATGGTGGCATTGATACTAATGGTGATGGCACAGCAGACATTCTCCCTGGACAAGCGGGTTATGTACAAGCTGCAATTAACGAAAGGGTGAGTGATATTGCCTTATCGGTAGGTAATCAAGGTACGGGAAACTACAATGGCAACTTTCAAGGCGGCAGTATTTATGTGCCATTTTTGATTGTCGATAGTGGAGTTAATGCTTTGTTAGACAGCAATTCTAGCAATGACCCAACAGTTTACTTCACTTTCTTGGGTGCCAATGCTGACAAGACTCAGCATGTCAAGATGTTAGGTGATAATATCTTTGGTTTTGAGGATCTCTCTGGTGGCGGCGACAAGGATTACAACGATGTCATTGTCAAGATTAATTTGACTCATAACATCGCTTAAGTAAAGATCGGTATTAATTTAAAACCACGCTTTTTAAAAAAATAAAGCGGGGTTTTGTTATCATACAATATCGCTCTTCTGCCACTCTCCGGCTGGGCAATCTCTCTACAACTATTAACCTAAATAAAAATACTTAAAATTATAACTACAGAGACTTGTCACCTCTTTCCCATTCAGGTATCGCACCTTTGACTCGGCGGATGGGCAAATTAGCAATTAAAGCTGTGGTTCGTTGGTTGCTTTCTAAGGAGAACTCCAAGCCCTCTGTCTCAACTTCAACATAGCGACAGACTACATCTAGGATTTCTTTCCGCATTTTTTCCAACGTTTGAGGGTCTATATCAGCGCGATCGTGAGCAATCACCAATTGCAGGCGACGTTTAACTTGAGTTCGACTGCTATCAGGGCCGCGAAAAAAAAGTTTTTCTAGAAGTTCAATCATTACGAATAGGTCTGGCGCGGAAACTGGAAAAGTAAGTTAGACAATCTTTGTCCTGAACAACCTTCGTATCCGGGCGAAGATGCTGTCTTGGGACGAGTCGATCTCCAGAAATTCGACACTTTCCCCTTCTAATCTACGAGCAATGTTCTCAAAGGCTGTGGCAGCTAAAGAGGGATTTTCTGCTAACACTAAGGGTTCGCCGCGATTGGTAGATACAATAACACGCTCGTCGTCAGGGATTACCCCGATGAGGGGAATGGCGAGAAGTTCCTGAACATCTTGCACTGACATCATATCATTTGCCTGCACCATTGCGGGTCTGATGCGGTTAATTATTAAATGAACACGCTTGATACCTTGTGCTTCTAGTAACCCTACTACCCGATCCGCATCGCGAACTGAGGAAATTTCTGGTGTGCTAACAATTAACGCTTCTTTGGCTGGGCCGATCGCATTTTTAAACCCATTTTCAATCCCGGCAGGGCTATCAATAATCACATACTGATATTTTTGCGCTAGTGCATTCACCAATAACTTCATCTGTTCGGGTGTGACTGCATCTTTGGAGCGATTTTGGGCTGCCGGCAGGAGTACGAGATTGGGTTGGCGCTTATCTTTCACCAAGGCTTGTTCTAAACGGCATTCTCTGGCTAAGACTTCTACCGCAGTATAAACAATGCGGTTTTCCAGCCCTAACAGCAAATCCAAATTTCTCAGACCAAAATCCGCATCAACCAAAGCAACTTGACGCCCCATTTTGGCTAAAGCCATACCCAAATTTGCTGAAACTGTGGTTTTACCCACTCCTCCTTTACCGGAGGTAATCACAATAATGCGAGTCATGATAGAAATGCGGTCAATGAGGGTTCAGGAAATATAAAACAGTAAATTGCAGTATAAAGTATGAAGTATCGTATCAAGTATGAAGAAATATCTGTTCTCCCCGATCTGGGTGAGGCATGAATATTTGTTTTATTTCATCTTTACTTATATACTTCATTCTTTAAGTAAATATTTATGGTTCTTAATTGCTCTTGGTGAATTGGTTTCTGGAAAAATCAGTTGCCCTAGCGATACGAATTCCTTGGGGCGTAATATGTGCCACCTCTGGAAAAAACTGCATTGGCGGTTTTTCTGGTGCTCTAGCTACAGCATCTGCGATCCGCAGTTGGGTTGGTTCCATTTGCAAGGCCATAATCAGACACTCACTATTGCCTCCAGCCCCAGCATGAGCGATTCCACGCAGACGACCCCAGATAATAATATCTCCATCTGCAATTACAATACCACCTGGATTTAAATCTCCCAAGAGAATTACTGTCCCACGATGACGAATTTCTACTCCAGAGCGGACTGTCATTTCTAAATAGAGGGCATCTTCTTGGGGGATCGCTGTAGCTGTTGGCTCGGAACTCAGGGAAGTTACGGGCTGTAATTGTTCTACTGAATACCCAGAAGTCACGGCAGCGATCGCAGTTTGCCGCCGACTGGTCGAGACAGATATGAGCCGCAGTTGGACATCGTTCAAAGCTTCGGCGAGTTCTTGGAGTTGTCTGGTATCTACCAAACGGTCTTGTGCCATTAAATGCACAGGTGTATTAGAGACACGGAAGCGATCGCCTGCACTCAGACGTTGCCTGATTTGTTGCCAAATATCTGACCAAGTGAGTTCTGAGGCAGATACTTGAGATTCCGAGGGCAAAATTAATAAAAGTCGTCCCTCCTTACTTCTTAACTGGACTTGAGTATTATCATTTGCACGATGCCCTGGTAATGCTAACTCATTGGGATTTAAATCAGTTAGGATAAAATCCGATCCGGCATCAGTATTTGACTCTACATCTGGGTCAGCAGGATTTGACTCTACATCCCCAAGAACAGTATCTGATTTTAAATAAAGGAGGACAGATTTTAACTCAGCATCCGGGAGGATAGAATCTGACTCTACATCAGAAACAGTAGAATTTACCTCTACCTCGGAAAGTATAGAGTTTGATTCTGCATTAGGAAGTGCAGAATTTGACTTTAGATTGGGAATCGCAGAATCAGAAGTCATGCAGTACTAGCCAAAAGACAACAGATTTTAAATTTTGGGTCGCACCTTTGGTGCGCTGATAGCGCAACTTGGATTTTGGATTTGTGTCACGGAAAAGGGGTGTTGGCGTAGCGGGATATTAGTCCGACATTAACCAAAAGACTCTTTAATCTAAAATCTCAAATCTCAAATTTGCACGGTCAACCTCTGATAAACTGTCCCCAAGGCATCAGCATCGCCAACGTTACCTGGAAACAGCACCACAGGTAAATCAGGAAACTGAGGATGATCGGATGGCGTTAACACCATTGAACAACCAGCTAAAATTTGACCCAGTAAACGGGCTGAAGTTAAAGCTAGTCCAGTACTCAAAACATCATTAGATGTAATACCACCCTTGCTGATTAAAAATCCTATATCAGATGGTAAACTCCGTACAATATCCATCAATAAACCTGAAACTTTTTCCCCAAACTCCAATCGTGTCTTGACATCTTTAAAATTCAGTTCCTGACGGCTAGTATAAACCACTGGTGTTTTGCCAGCTTTGTTTGCCGCTTGTGTACTTTCTTGAATTTCAGTTAGCAATGCCGCAGATTGATTTGCATCATCAAGTAATCGCGCTACATTCACTTCGATTCCGACAGTTCCTTCTAGTTGCAACAGCGCCTCTAATTGCTGGGTAGTCTTTTTCACATGGGAACCTACAATCACCGCGCCTGGTTTGCCTTGGCGCACGTACTGAGCCATGTTTTCGGCGGCAATGGGTTGGGGAGGTAAAGCGGCTATTGCCGTTAAAATACTTGCTGCACTGCGAAATAAAAAGCGTTTTCCTTGACTTGCTGCTGCTAATATGTCTACTGCAAAGCGGTTGAGATCGTCTTGAGTTTCACCATCGACGACAGCGCACTGATTACCATGAAGTTGTAACAATCGTTCCAAACTACCAGCGCGAATATCGGCGAGGAGAAACCTTTCTACAACTTCGGCCCTAATTCGTCCTTGAGTCTTTTCTTCGACGTACTTGGGTAAGTAACTGTGATGGTAGCTGAAGACTGAATCACGGGCAAATTCGGTTTCATGGACTGGAGTGGGTACGCCAGCAATCATCAAGTAATGCACACTGTCACGGGTGATGCGTCCACCTTCAAAAAAAGCTGGTACGAGAAAATGAGCATCAAAGGGCCCGAGTTCTTGGGCGATCGCATCTGTTTCAATCGGATAATGTCCCCGCAAAGTAGAATCAGAACGGCTGACAACTAAAAAATCGTCAATTCCTTCAGCCTTCAAAGCGATTTTCAGGTTGTGGCAAACTTCTTTGGTGACAGATGCAGCTGACTCTGGCGTTAGCGCTCTAGTATTAGTCAGCACAAAGAAAATCGGCGAATCATCCTGCAACCCACGGCGTAAAGTCTCCACATCCCAATGCATCAGCAGCAAGCAGCTGTGGACTGTTTGAGAACCTGTAGGGTCATCATCCAGAACAATTATTTTGGGTTTGTTGCTCATTTCAGTCAACGGGGCGATTGTTTTCTGGGAAAGTTTTGGGCGACTAGAAGTCGCTACTACATAAGCAAAGTCCACCTCCGTGAACTAATCTAAAATCAAGGGTTTTCTAACCTGTGGAGGCAGGTAAATTCTCGTGTAACCGCTTTTACAAACATTCTCATTAGCCTTTCTGCAATTTTCTGATTTCTGCTTGCACATCGATCGCAATTTGCAATGATTGATTTAACAGTTGAGCGTATTCGCCTGCTTGACTACTAACTTGTAAAGCTCGCAGACTCGCTAAATTATTCACAAATAACTCTTGGTTATTAGCAAGCAATTTTTTATTATCTCGCAAAATTCGTTCCGTTTTCAGAGCGCGGACTAAATCTTCTCTAATTAGTTGCAAGGCGGAGGTTACTTTATCTCGGTCATGGATGCTGCTTTCTACGTTTCCTGATGCTGCCAATTGGTCATTAATATCGATGGCAGCAACCAGGTCATGATATTTATCAACTTCATCTAAAAGTATTGTCAGTCCTTCAGGACAGGTTAATTGTCGCCATAGCCATCGTCCCACTAATATCGGCATTGGCACTAAAATTAGTAAAAGAATTCCTAGTCGAACTGAAGAACCAATAGTTGGCAGAATAATAAACGCGTAAACAAAGCCCACAATTATTGGCGTTAGCGCTAGCGTCACCAGCATTTCACTGATAAAAAACCCTAATCGCTTTTTGCCATCTCGCAGAACAGAGGGTCGAAAAACGTCTTCTGGATCGAACCCAGTCAAACGTCTTAGTTCACCCTTACTAATTTCCAAGCCTATTAAATCCGGCTGCACGTCTGCATACTCCTATGGAAACCCAAGTTGCGTATTCATTTTAATCGGGTTTACCGTGATGATTGTGGTTATATTCAGGAAACCAGTTTTCATCTAAGATTTGTTCTAAAGAACCAATGGGTATAGAGGGAAATATGTCAATGGCAAGTTGAGAGCGATCGCTTGCTTCTATCCTTGCATCCTGATAACATTCATCAAATATTTCTAAAATGTAAGGTTTAAGACTAGGACTATCTTTCAGAGCTTTTTTAATCTCTCTGCGAAAAGTCCTGATTTCTCCTTTCCAATGTCCTTGATTACGTTCTCGTTCTTTATCCCAACACTTGAGTTTTAGTAAATGTTCAAGAAGCTTAATTAATAAACTTTCAATTGTTCGCTTCTCCCTTCTACCCATAGTTTCTAATTCTTCTAACAAATTATCTAAATCAACAGCAGAAAACTGTCCAGCGCGAAGTTGGTTTATAGTTGTCCTCAGCCACAGGTAATAATCTTGGTCGTATAAACTTTGAGTTACTGATTGGATTATTGGTTTTACCATACAATAGCCAAACTCCTACTATTTTTTTATTGAGCTTCAATTGAGCTTCTATGCAATTGGAAGCCCAAGTTGCGTATTTATTTTAATCGGTTTTGGTGTGGATGAATTTCTTTAGTCAGATAGACTGAGGGTAAACGCCAACTCAGCGTGACTCGCACCCCTCCATTAGGCAAAGTTAACAGAAGTAACTGATTGTCACTTCTGTTGTAACATCAAAGACAAGCAAGACTTAGTACAGCATTTCATTAATTCGTAGCGAATTAAATTTGGCAATACACAACAATGCTAATGCATCGGCTTGCATTGTTAATACACGACAATGCTAATGCATCGGCTTGCATTGTTAATACATCAGCGGCCTTGTTAATGCATCGGCTTGCATTAAAAACGCTACGCTTTTACGCAAAGCTGTACTTAGTTGTGTTCAAGACTTATACCACTAACAGTTTCACTGTCAGCTTTGGTGTTTCAACAAAAATCGAAAAAGTCTAGCTAAGGTGCAGGAGCAGTTTAGTAGTGTACCGTGTGGGAATCTTCAACTGGTGTTTGAGGTTTGGGCTGTAGCCTTGAGTTGCTAACGCTACATACTTAAGATCCATCATGCTGAGGTTATGAATTTCAGTCAAGGTGCAATACCGAAAATATTCCTTAAGTCTAAATTAAAGCTTACTCAAAGAATGAGGTTTTCATTTCCCAAGTCATTGAAAATATACGAGTTCCCATTCATTAACCTCCAAATATCAGTCTGATAAATCGATTATTACTGAGGTAAAAATGGCTAAAACTAAAGCTAAATCAACAGACATTCTTTCATTAATTGAAGCAGAACATCGCCAAGTTGAGAAACTTTTTGCAGAAGCAGAAAAAGCTAAAGGTGCAAAGTTGGTTGAGCAATTCAATCAAATCTATATAGAATTGATCTTACATGCAAGAACAGAAGAATTAGTCTTCTACCCAGCTTTGCGAGAATACGAAGAAACTGAAAAATATGTTGAAAAAGCTGAAGAAGAACATGAAGAAATTTCAGTTATTTTAGAAGAAATTAAGTCGTTTAAGCCTAATAACCCTGAATTTAGAGAAAAAATCAGTGAATTGAAGGAAACACTTGAGCATCATGTAAAGGAAGAAGAAAACGAAATTTTTCATGCTGTGCGCGAATGTATGAGCGATCGAGAGCTAACTGAATTGGGACAAGAGTTTCAAGAAATTAAAGCTAAGTTGACATCAAATGTAGAAGCTGCATTAGCAATGTAGGAATACACTTGTTTCAAATGTTTGCATAAATAGTTAGCCATAATTTCCACGTAATTAGGGCATTAAAATTACCAAAATTTTCCTTCATAAAAGAGTAGAAAAATGACTGCTACAAATGGTAAGAACAAAATTCGTTATGCCGTTGTTGGTTTAGGTTGGTTTGCCCAACAAGCTGCCTTACCTTCCTTTGCCCAGGCTGAAAACTCAGAATTAGTGGCACTAGTTTCAGATGACCCCACTAAAAACGAAGAATTGAGTAAAAAGTATAGTCTTGAGCATACTTACTCCTACGAAGAGTATGAGGACTGTTTGGCAAGCGGCGAGATTGATGCAGTTTATATTGCGTTACCTAATCACTTGCATTGCGACTACACTGTGCGAGCTGCTAATCAGGCAATTCATGTGTTATGTGAAAAGCCAATGGCAGTAACAGAAGAAGAGTGTGAGGCAATGATTAAAGCTGCTAATGATAATAATGTGAAGCTGATGATTGCCTATCGCTTACATTTAGAAGAAGCTAATTTACAAGCAGTTGAAATTTTGCGTACAAAGCAAATTGGTGAACCACGAATTTTCAACTCAGTTTTTACTCAGCAAGTAGAAGAAGGCAATATTCGTTTACGAGATGTTACAGGTGGTGGCACGCTCTATGATATTGGCATCTACTGCATTAATGCTGCACGTTACCTCTTTCAAGATGAACCAATTGAAGTATTGGCTGTAGCTGCCAATAACGGAGAACAACGCTTCAGCGAAGTGGAAGAAATGGCTAGCGTTATCTTGCGCTTCCCAAATGAGCGTTTGGCAACATTTACCTGTAGCTTTGGAGGAGCAAGTGTTTCAACCTATCAGATTGTAGGGACTCAAGGCGATTTACGAGTAGAACCTGCATATCCTTGGCAGGGCGAAATCAAGCATTACTTAACAATTAATGGTGAAACTCAAGAGCGTACCTTTGAGGATCGCGACCAATTAGCAGCTGAATTTACCTACTTCTCTGATTGTATTCTCGAAGATAAAGATCCAGAACCATCAGGTACGGAAGGGTTGATTGATGTTTCGATTATTCAAGCACTTTACCAGTCAATTGAGACGGGTAAACCTGTGCAGATCCAAACTAGCAATCGCCATCAACATCCCACATCGGATCAAACTATTGAGCGTCCTCCTAATGACGAGAAGCCAGACTTAATCCACGCTGCTGCACCTTCTGGCGAGTCATAATGCGATAGACCACTAGTTATGTTGTAGCGATCGCTTAACAAAAACATCGGCTATTCATAACATATAAGGGCACAATATTATAGTTGTGCCCTTATATGTTATCTATTCAATTAAAAACTGCTGTCTATACCCAAATATTAAGGATAAAGACCTCTGTCAGTCAACGCCTGAGCCACTCTACCTACCCCCAGCGTGTAAGCTGCTAATCTTAAAGAAATTTGCCGTACCTCCGACTGATGAATCACCTTGCGATAGGCTTGCACCATCAAATGTTCCATTTCGCGGTTGACGCGCTCCTCATCCCAAAATACGTAAGAAAGACCCTGTACCCACTCTAAATAACTGACTACTACACCGCCAGCATTCGCCAAAATATCTGGTAACACTGTCACACCCCGCGCCTCTAAGGCCAAGTTAGCCTCAAGAGTAACCGGGCCGTTAGCTGCTTCTGCGACAATTTGCGCCTGCACCTGATTGACATTTTCTTCAGTGATTTGGTTCTCCAAAGCTGCTGGTATTAAGACATCACAGGGTAAAGTTAATAAATCTGCATTGCTAATTGGTACAGATTGCGGGAAACCCACAATACTCTTGCGATTTTCAGCAGCGTAGACTTTTAATTTGGGAATATCAAGACCAGCTTCAGAGAATATTCCCCCAGCACCAGTTGAAACGGCGATAATTTTCGCGCCTGCTTCATATAGTAATTCTGCTGCGGCACAGCCGACGTTACCGAAACCCTGAATAGCTACCCGCACTCCTGCTAAGGATTTACCTCGATCTGCTAGCGCCTCACGGACAATAATCATCGTGCCACGTCCGGTTGCCATTTCTCGTCCCAGAGAACCACCAATCGAAAGGGGTTTTCCAGTTACAACTCCTGGTACAGCATGACCAACATTTACCGAGTAAGTATCCATCATCCAAGCCATCTCACGGGCAGAAGTACCCATATCTGGCGCAGGAATATCTACGGAAGGCCCAATATCTTTAATCAACTCGCTGATATAACGGCGGCTGATTCGCTCTAATTCGCCAACACTGTAGCGTTTGGGATCTATAGCAATGCCACCCTTTCCACCACCGTAAGGAATACCTAATAAGGCACATTTCCAGGTCATCAGCATTGCTAAAGCAGATACTTCCCGCAGTGTCACAGCCGGATGGTAACGAATTCCGCCCTTGTAGGGGCCTAAAACATCAGAGTGCTGTACCCGATGTCCCGCGAGAACTTGGATTTCCCCATCATCTAGCTTCACGGGAATGGAAACTGTGACAACCTTACGCGGGTGGCTGAGAATTTCTAGCAAACCCTGATTTAAATTTAATTCTTTAGCTGCCGCTTCTAGGTAACTACAGGCTTGGTCAAAGGGGCATATATGCGCTGGAGAAGCAGGTTCTGACAGCAACGAAGATTTTGAAATCATAAATTTTCTCCTAATCACGGTATCTTTACGAACCGGATATCATCTGTACTTAAGCTTATCCTTTTTTTTAGGGAAAACAAATATTTTGTAGTTTTTGTTACAGTTTTATATTTTATATTCTGATATATAAAAATATTCAAAAATCACCTTTTTTAAAGGCGCGCACTGTGTAAGTCTTAATAAAAATTAATATATTATGTTGGTCAGATAGTTAAATCCACAAGTTTTCACTTGGCTAATGCGATCGCGGCATTCTGTCCCCCAAAGCCAAAACTCAAACATAATACCTGTCGAATTTTACTTAGACGTGCGGCTGTAACAATATCTAAATCAAATTCTGGCTGCTGCAATCCTAAACAAGGCGGTAATATTTGATGCTTTAGCGCCATGAGAGAAAAAGCTACACCTAAAGCTCCAGATGCGCCTAGTGTATGACCTGTGCTTCCCTTGGTGGAACTAACCGCCACGCCTTGGGGAAACAAACATTGGATTACCATGCTCTCCATCTGGTCATTTAGCTGGGTAGCTGTACCATGAGCATGAATGTAATCGATATCGCCTGGTAATAGACAACTACGTTCTAGACATTGTTTGATAGCAGCGATCGCACTTTTCCCTTCGGGTTCTGGTGAATTACTATGATATGCGTCGTTGGTTAAGCCGAAACCGAGAATTTCACCATACACTTTTGCTTGACGCTGCTTGGCAAACTCTGCTGATTCTAAGACAAACACAGCTGCGCCTTCGCCCAAGACTAAGCCTTCTCTGTGCAAATCAAAGGGATAAGCCCCAGTTTTTGCCAAAGCACCCATCTGCTGAAACCCAGCTAAAGTTAAAGGTGTAATCGGTGCTTCCACTGCACCTGCGATCGCTTGTTGACATTGCCCAGTTTGGATAAGCATAGCTGCTTGGGCAATAGACCAAATTCCAGTAGCACAAGCTGTCATTGGTGCCAAAACTATACCAGATGCACCAATTTGTCGCGCTGCTGCGATCGCATTTAAATGAGGTAATGTATCTAGCCAATTTCCAAAAGAGGAAATCGGGAAATGATTCGCGTTATACATTTGCCGCGCCAGCATTTCCCAAGACGCTTGATAAGAGCGACTCGATCCAATGACTACAGCACAATCAGCTAAAGGTGTAACTAACCCAGAATCTTGTAAAGCAGAAGCAACAACCATCCGAGTTAACCTTGTCAACTCAGATGGTTGTTGATTAATCAAACCTAGAGGAAGTGGCGTAAGTTCTGGAAATGGTTGATGTAACCGAATTCCAGATTTACCAGCGATTAAATTTCGCCAGCTATCTTCTAAGCTTCCACCCAAGGCAGAAACTAAACCAATACCAGTAACAACAATTTTGACCAATTTAGGAGTTAGGAGTTAAAAGTGAGGAGTTAAGAGTTAAGAGTTTTTCCCTTGCCCCCCTGCTCCCCTGCTCCCCTGCCTCTTTCTCCTACTGTCCAGGCGTTTTTAAGTTTTCAGCACCTTGAGTGACTTTAGCAGAGTCAATGCGATCGCCTTGCTGAATTTTGTTTACTACATTAAAGCCTTGAGTGACATTGCCAAACACGGCGTAGTTACCATCTAAAAAAGCTAGATCCGCTAAAGCAAAGTAAAACTGGGCAGAAGCTGAATCTGGTGATTGCGATCGCGCCATTGCTACTGCACCCTGTTTATGGGGCAATACGACGGGTTGAGCAGTAGCATCAAATGGTTTATTGTAAATCGGAGTATCTGAACCTTTTGGCTTAACTTCTAAAGGTATATAACGAGCATTTCCCGTTTTTGGGTCAATATAGCTACCAGTTCCTAGTTGATCTGCTGGAACTTTCGGGTCTTTGCTTTTGGGATCGCCCCCTTGAACTACAAAGGGTTGGGGTTCGCGTACAACTCGATGGAAAGCTAAACCATCGTACACACCCTTTTGCACTAAATCTACAAAGTTGCCGGCTGTAATAGGGGCATCAGTGCCATCTACTTCGATAGTAATCGGCGAACCTTTAACCGTGATTACCACAGTAGCCTTGCCTTCTAGTCTTGGTAAATCTGTTATTCCAGGAATACTCTCACTAATAGTTTGAGATACAGATGTTGCTTCAGTAGTTGTCTTGGTGCTTGCCTCGGTTGTAGCCGAGGTAGCAGTCGAGTTTGGAGAAGAGCTATTAGAAGCGACTTGCTGTGTTGAACATCCTCCCAACATCAAGGCACTGATAATCACAAGAGAAAGCAAAAATTGTGAAATTTTTAACCGCATTGCCTGTTACCGATTTAACCAAAGTATCTTATCGTTTTGAGGAGCATTGGGATTAGGGGAGAGGCGACAGGTAATAGGGAATAATCTGTACCCTGTTACCTCTACCCTCTACCCTAATTTCTTAAAGTCCTTCTAGTGATACTCCCAAAAAGCGGGCTAACTTTGCGCCTTCTGTTTCCAACTCTGTTAAAGATACCGGTTGTCCAACCCGTGTTAAGGGTATATCTCGCCGTCCTTTAATGCGTAGATAGAGGGCGCGACGGGGGTTAAGACCTTCTTTTATGTCTATTAATACAGATTGGACATCTTCTATGCGGCTATCAATCTGGATTCGGCGGTTTTTACCAGGAAACCCCCAGCGGAAGATTTTGATTGCGCCAGTTTCCCGATCGAATTCGTTGTAACCGCCTCCAACATCCAATAAAATCACTAACCACAGGTATGTAGCTAATAGCAAGCCAGCGGTACCATATAACCCCATTACTAATCCTTGGGGGACAAATACCAGTTGAGTGGGATCGGAAACTATGAGTAAATTAACTTTTAAATAACTGGATATTCCAGCCAATAGAAAGCCGCTTGCTCCCAAGGTAACGATAGTTGCCCACCAGTAGTTACTGAACCGACGAGAACCGAGAACATTTTGGTGCAGGAGGCGATCGCCTTTGTTAATCGTTGTTGATGTCGTCATTGAACTACCATTGCCTGTGAGATACTCGCTGTCACATACTCGCACACTGAATGCTCTTGCATAGAGTGGTGGGTTCCTTTGCCAATCCGGCTATTGCTTAGGAGGCACGGAGAGCTATGTTTTAAGTCCACGGGAACCCTGCCGCAGACTATAAATTTTTCACTTTGTACCTTACAAATTTTACTGTCCCGGATAATGCCGGCTTACTTGTACTACGGGACAAACCACTTAGGCTATTTGTATTAGTCAAGATATGCCAACTTCCTTTCTCCTTGTCTAACGTTTCACATAGGTTTTCCAGAGGTGTATCAACGACCGTGGCAGCGAAGTGACTATCCGCATTTTACCAAACATCGTTGACAAAAACTCAACTGCGCCCTTCTATGTTCCTGCTACCGATATAATTTTTTAGGGAGTGTTGTACTATTTTTTTACTCAATGGCCGATCAAAATTCTTTCTCCCTGTCCTTCAGCCCCCCTTATTCCCTGCCACCCTCTCCCTGCCTCTTTTTGACCTCTTGAAATGAGCGATCTACCTACCTCCATCTACATTAAATTTTTTTAGATTTCTGAGAAAAGTTGTGTCAAATTGTAAAATTTCTGATATTCATATTATTTATAAGGTTCGTGTTTCATAGCTCATTTCCTTTTGCGTATCAGGCAAAAACCCTGAGTAGTGTGATAAGTTAAGAATCATTAAGTTACCACAAGCTAGATTACTAGCCGATGGTACGTGTAATGTCATAACCCTGAGAAATAATGACTTAACTAGTCAGTAAGCTCTCAGAATCTCAGTTACTTAAAAGCAGTTGAGATTGTCAAAAAAAACGTTAATTTCTCACGGCAGTCGGTTACATTGGCTTTCCGTACTACCTTAGAAACGTTGCAATTTTAGTAAAAAAAGAGGATTTAAGTCCGATGACCATCGCAGTTGGACGCGCCCCCAGTAGAGGGTGGTTTGACGTTCTAGACGACTGGCTCAAGCGCGATCGCTTCGTATTCGTAGGTTGGTCAGGGATACTATTATTCCCCTGCGCCTTCCTAGCACTAGGCGGTTGGCTGACCGGCACCACCTTCGTCACCTCTTGGTACACCCACGGATTAGCCTCTTCCTACTTAGAAGGCTGTAATTTCCTAACAGTAGCAGTATCCACCCCCGCCGACAGCATGGGACATTCCCTACTGCTGTTGTGGGGTCCAGAAGCCCAAGGCGACCTCACCCGTTGGTTCCAACTGGGTGGGTTGTGGCCATTCGTTGCCCTACACGGAGCCTTCGGTTTGATCGGCTTCATGTTGCGGCAATTTGAAATTGCCCGTTTAGTAGGAATACGTCCTTACAACGCTCTGGCTTTCTCAGCTCCGATTGCAGTATTCGTCAGCGTATTTCTGATGTACCCCTTGGGACAATCTAGCTGGTTCTTTGCACCCAGCTTTGGGGTGGCTGCAATTTTCCGGTTCCTACTATTCCTGCAAGGGTTCCACAACTGGACACTCAACCCCTTCCACATGATGGGTGTTGCGGGTGTATTGGGTGGTGCGCTACTGTGCGCCATTCACGGTGCCACAGTCGAAAATACCTTGTTTGAAGACGGTGATGGTGCTAACACCTTCCGCGCCTTCAATCCAACCCAGTCGGAAGAAACCTACTCAATGGTGACAGCAAACCGTTTCTGGTCACAGATTTTCGGGATTGCTTTCTCTAACAAGCGCTGGTTGCACTTCTTTATGTTGTTCGTGCCAGTTACAGGCTTGTGGATGAGTGCCGTCGGCATCGTCGGTTTAGCACTCAACCTGCGGGCTTACGATTTCGTCTCCCAAGAATTACGGGCGGCGGAAGACCCGGAGTTTGAAACCTTCTATACCAAAAACATTTTGCTCAACGAGGGTATCCGCGCTTGGATGGCTCCTCAAGATCAACCCCACGAACAATTTGTATTCCCTGAGGAGGTATTACCACGTGGTAACGCTCTCTAATAGACCAAATATCTTAGGCGGCGCTGGACGCGACCAAGAATCCACCGGGTTTGCCTGGTGGTCTGGTAACGCGCGTTTAATCAATCTATCTGGCAAACTACTGGGTGCTCACGTTGCCCATTCTGGTTTGATTGTATTTTGGGCTGGAGCGATGACTTTGTTTGAAGTCGCTCACTTCATTCCTGAAAAGCCCATGTACGAGCAGGGCTTGATCCTGTTACCTCACCTCGCCACTCAGGGCTGGGGTGTTGGTGCTGGTGGTGAAGTTATCGATACTTTCCCCTACTTTGTTGTCGGTGTACTCCACCTAATTTCCTCAGCCGTCCTTGGCTTTGGCGGTATCTATCATGCCGTTCGCGGTCCAGAAACCTTAGAAGAATATTCTTCTTTCTTTGGTTACGACTGGAAAGACAAGAACAAGATGACCAACATCATCGGATTCCATTTGATTATTTTGGGATTCGGTGCATTGCTTTTAGTGTTAAAGGCAATGTTCTTTGGTGGGTTGTATGATACCTGGGCACCAGGTGGTGGTGATGTTCGGATTATTACCAATCCGACATTGAACCCAGCAGTTATCTTCGGCTATGTAATCAAGTCTCCCTTTGGCGGCGAAGGCTGGATTGTCAGCGTCAATAACTTAGAAGATGTGGTCGGTGGTCACATCTGGGTTGCCTTTATCTTAATTTCTGGTGGTATTTTCCACATTCTTACCAAGCCTTTTGCTTGGTCGCGTCGTGCATCCATCTGGTCTGGTGAGGCTTACCTCTCCTACAGCTTGGGCGCTCTTTCTCTGATGGGCTTCATTGCCTCAATCTTTGTTTGGTTTAACAACACCGTTTATCCAAGCGAATTCTTTGGTCCTACCGGTCCAGAAGCTTCTCAAGCTCAGGCTTTGACCTTCTTGATTCGTGACCAACGTTTGGGTGCTAACGTCGGTTCTGCCCAAGGTCCTACTGGTCTAGGTAAATACCTGATGCGCTCTCCAACTGGTGAAATCATCTTTGGTGGTGAAACCATGCGTTTCTGGGATTTCCGCGGCCCTTGGTTGGAGCCTCTACGTGGTCCCAACGGTCTTGACTTGGAAAAAATCAAGAATGATATTCAGCCTTGGCAAGCTCGTCGCGCTGCTGAATACATGACACACGCTCCTCTGGGTTCTTTGAACTCCGTAGGTGGTGTTGCTACCGAAATTAACTCCTTCAACTACGTATCTCCTCGCGCTTGGTTGGCGACTTCTCACTTCGTACTAGCATTCTTCTTCCTAGTTGGTCACTTGTGGCACGCTGGTCGCGCACGGGCTGCGGCTGGTGGTTTTGAGAAAGGAATTAACCGTGATACTGAGCCAGTGATGTTTATGGACGACCTAGATTAGGTTGTAAAGTTTATTTCATCACTGACAATTAATTTAAAAGCTCTTGCATAAAAGCAAGGGCTTTTTTTATAGGAAAATTAGTAATCTATTAATTACAAGTGAGCGACTTGCCAAGGTAACTAATCTATGAACGATTCCAATTTTATTGATGCTTTGCGATGGACATCTGAAGCTAAAGAAAAGTTACAAAATATTCCCTTTTTTGTCCGCTCTCAAGCTAAAGCCAGAATTGAACAGCTGGCTCGTGAAGCCGGCCAAGATGTTGTGACTGCTGATTTGGTAGAACAGGCTAGGCTTGAGTTTGGACAATAAATCAGGAGTCAGGAGTCAGGAGTCAGAATTCAGAATTGGTAAATACTCTACCAATAAAGGGATAGAGTTTTAAGGCGAGAATATTCCAGTCAATTTAATTCATAATTACGAATTACGAATTATTATCAACTTCCTCCTACATTCATTGCTGCTAAAACAGCTTTCTGACTTACATCTCTGTAAACGGTATTTAAATATTTCATTACCACATCACTCGAAGTTGAATTTACTGCGTTTTCCTCTTCCTTTGCTAGGGGAATCGCTCCCAAGACATCTAATATCGTCTCGCTGCTAGACGGTACAATCACTACTAAAGATGACTCTAGTGGCTCGTTGTATTGCCAGAAAGAGTCAATTTTTACTGAATATTTGTTATTAGTAATTGACTGTTGAACATCAGGCGTTTCTGTAGTATTGGGTTCAATCTTGGCACTACGTAATTTACGCAAATCGCTGATAATTTGCTCTTTGGAACGTCCGCGTAATTGAAATAGTACAAAGGGGTCTTCACTGAAGCGATCGCCTAACTGATAGTATATCGCACCAATGTGTTTACAAGGATTTGCTTTATCAGGACAAGAGCATTTACTATGAACGTCACCTAGGGTAAATGGAAATATCGAAAGACCATTAGCTGTGAAGACTTCTTCTATATTTTGTGGCATTTCTCCTGCTAGTAGCTTGGCAGCAAAAATTGCCCTTTGTGACATGGTTTCAATTACATAACCCCACTGTTCATCGGTAAATGGTTCAAGGGAAAGGGAAACTTTATAGGGTTCTACTTCACTGCCTTGCACCTTAGCCAATACTTTTGCACCTTTAAATTCGATGCTCAGAACATTTCCTTGACGAGCATAGTTTCTAGCACGTTCTAAACGCTTTTTAAAACGATAGGAATCTAGTAAATCTAGCCATTGTTGTGACCACCATTCTCGACTCGCTTGTAATGTGTAATTAGTCATGATTTTACCTTTGAGATTATTGGACAATCTTGAAATTCAGTAATTAATTTTGAATTTATAAATGCAAATAATATAAATAAGACTATACCGCTACAAGTGTCCTTCAAAGCTTAAAAGTACCCCCAGATAAATTAATGAGTGTATCAATCCAATGCAAATCAGTTTTTGCATCTCGATTTAACCGCAGCATGTCGTGAAGGTTCATTACTTGGTATTGATATCTATTGAGTAAAGCATTCAATGCATTAAGAATAGATGTCTGATCTAGGGAAGGGTAGGAGTGTTTTAGAACCTCAATTAACATCTGACTACCGCGCTGTTCAAAGTGAGCAGATGGAGACATGGAAGAAGAAGGATTTTTGAAGAAATAATCGTCAATTTGCATCATGCTTCCGCGAAAATTGTCCAGCAGTGATTGTGCATAGAAAAGTTCTCCACGCATGACTCGACGATATACTTCCTCGGCTTGTGCTAGCCCTTTGCTGATCAGTCGATTAACCTCATCAGCATCTAGTGTAAACTCTAAGCCAGAAGAAGCTTCAATAACTTGGTGTATTAACTTTTTAGGATCATAAATAACTTCAACAGGTTGTAAGTACCAAGGGGAGGGCTGAAGATTCTCTGGCTGATAGTAAAGGACATCGATTTTATTGAATGGATGGAAGTGAGAGACGCAAACCCATCGAACTCCTGCTGGCCACTCGTTGTATAGCCATTCTCCCCAATATTTAGGAGCAGAAAAACGCTCATCAAGAAATTGCTCGTATAATTCTGGTTGAACAACAACTCTAAAATCAATATCAGAGAATTCATCCGTTGTCCCTGATGCTATAGATCCTTGAACGAATAAAGCCTCAACACCTTTCTTCACTATAAAATAATCAATGACTTTTTTAAGTAAATGTTGACGTGCTGAATTTAACTCGTCTGCATTAAGTTTCATCCTTCATCCTCGTCAATTACTGCGCTGCGATCGAGTATTAGTAAGTTGCGAAGTTGGTCTGTATCCAGTTCAGTTAACCATTCTTCACCAGCACCAACAACTTGTTCAGCTAGTTGTTTCTTACTTTCGATCATGTCATGAATTTTTTCTTCTAAAGTGCCTGTGCAGACAAATTTATGTACTTGTACATTCCGGGTTTGACCAATCCGAAATACTCTATCTGTGGCTTGATTTTCTACGGCTGGGTTCCACCATCTATCAAAGTGGAATACATGATTTGCTCGTGTTAAATTCAGTCCTACTCCACCCGCTTTCAGAGAAAGAATCATAATCGGTGGCCCTTGAGGATCGTGTTGGAAACGGTCGATCATTTCCTCCCGTTGTTTTTTGCTAGTGCTGCCATATAAAAAGAATATTTCTCGTCCTACCTGTTTTTCTAAATAGGGTTTAAGTAATTTACCCCACTCAGCAAATTGTGTGAAGATTAAAGCTCTGTCGCCTTCTGCTAAAACTTCTTCTAACATTTCTTCTAGGCGCAGAAGTTTGGCTGAATTATGTTGCTCTAATGTCGCTTCTTTCAAATATTGGGCTGGGTGATTGCAGATTTGTTTGAGTTTGATTAGTAAAGCCAAAATCATCCCCCGACGTTGCAATCCTTCAGCAGATTCAATCTCTACTAAAGATTGTTCGACAATTTGTTGATAAAGTGCGGCTTGCTCACCAGTCAGACCGCAAAATACGGTCATTTCTTGCTTATCTGGTAAATCTTGAATGATGTCGCGATCGCTTTTCAATCGCCGTAGGATAAATGGTTGAACTAATGAACGTAACTGAGTCAAAGAAGCGGTATCACCATACTTTTCAATTGGCATGGCAAACCGCCTCTGGAAAAATTGCTTATTGCCTAAATACCCAGGATTGAGAAAATCTAAAATAGACCATAGTTCTTGCAGTCTATTTTCTACCGGTGTCCCCGTTAATGCAATACGAAATGTCGCTTCTAATTCCCGCACTGCTTTTGACTGCTTCGCCTCTGGGTTTTTCACATTCTGGGCTTCATCTAAAACAATTATCTGCCAAGATACACTTTGCAATGACTTGATATCTCGATACAGAAGTGAGTAGCTGGTAACGATTAAATCATGTTTTTTTACGGCTTCTAAAAACGCTTTTCCTTTTGGACGTTTGTCACCGTGATATTGCAAAATTTTCAGGCTTGGTGCAAATTTATTGACTTCTCTTTCCCAGTTGCCTAAAACCGAAGTTGGACAAACTAGCAGTGTTGGATTTTCTAGTGCATCTTGTTCTTTCAAGTGCAGCAGAAAAGCAATGAATTGGACAGTGTTATGGCAAATAATATTGTTAGCGACAAAATTATGGTGTTCGCTAACTTCAAAGTCATAAACCCATCCATCATAATCTATGTCCTCTATTGATTCTATCCTGCAATAAAATACCTCTTGGTCGAGAAGACATTGCAAAGACTGTCTTGTTAAGCTCAACTGTTCTACATCTAGGTTGCTATATGCTGACAAAGTTTGAGTTGTCCACTTGGAAGGTTTTAATAGCTGATATTGTTCTTGGGCTTCTCCACTAATCATACGGCTCATCCCAGCTATTACTCGCTGTAAACTATCTCTAGAAAATTGCTGTGAACCATTAATATAAACAGTGTTGTGCATCCCAAAATGCCGCAATGGAAGTCCCGTTGCTATGACTGTTTGGGCAACCATATCAGAAGCAGGAATTCCTTCAATATTTGTGTTGCTGACTAGTTGACAAATTCGTTCTAATTTGCTCTTTTTTTCTGAGTTATTAAAACCAATTTCTTGGATAAATCTGCGGGCAGAATTCCCTCCAATTACACCAATATAGTAAGTGCGTAAAGTACGAGTTCCATTAGTGGCACACTTCAGTTTGGGCGATATTCGCAACCAAATACCGAAACGACGCAGTAGTGCCGAAAGTTGCTGAATTAGTAAAGCTGAAGCTGTAGCAATTTCAATACTCCCCATACTCAAAACAACAGCAGATTCAGCATCAAAATAATTTTGTAAAAATATCCGCACACTATCTAAGTCTGCCTGCATAATGAATGGCGGAATAGATTTTTCTGCCGATAGTTTACCCCAAACATAACCTTTAGCTTCTAAGAATCGCCGATAGGCTTGGCTATTAACTCGAAGAGCAGAAACTCTGTTAGGGAAGATAGAGATACTAGGGCTATTAATTTTGAGGTTATAGCGCTTTTGAATGCGTTGGCAAGTCTGGAGTAAATCGTCTAATACTCTGGTATCTTTTTGGGATATTGTGACTCTTCCCACATCGGGTAGTTCATGCCCTTCAGCAATCTGCCAAGCAAGAAACTTGACTAAATCAGGGTCTTGTGGTTTTCCATTCCAGAGCGTTTTACCTGGGACACAAACGTAATCACCTACCTGTAAGTTATTTGTCCAACCTTTACTTGTTAGAAGCTTGTGACGATGAGTGATAGTGATATTGCTACCGTCTTCTAGTGTGACTTTTCGTAATTTCTCGCGGACTTGCTGCCGATACAACCGCCTAACATTAGCCTGGACAATTTTGCCAGTTTTTTCATCTATGGAATTAACTAGTAATTGCTCTGTGGGGTTAGCCCAAAATCCCTCACCGTCAAACTCAGTTTCTCCAGCGTGAGTTGTCCAGATTGTCTCGGCTGTGTGTAACAGTCCATTTACATCAATTAATGTATTATTTGCTACACATTTGCCCAATCCCATATCGTCTGCGAGACATGCCCCCAAACCCCAACGTTCCAAGAAGGACAGCCAAGCAGCACCACGTTCTTGATAAGGCCGCAATTGCCCTTTAAAGGCTGCTGGTGTGGGCAAAGGTGCGATCGCTTGATTATTTGTTAACGCTCCAATCAACTCTTGCAATGCCCCTGATGCATCAAAGCTGACCACTGGTAATTTTTCAATTACTTGAGTATCGCCTGTACTGAAACGCAAGGCATCTTCCAGGGAAAGTGCCATTTGGTCTTTGCGAGTGGTAAAAAATGTTTGGGCTGTTTTGATGTCCTGGGGGCGCAATTCCACCCACTCGCCGTTAATTTCTACTAGCGGACTATTTAAAGCCACAAGTTTATCAAACTCGGCTTTGGAAATAGTCTGTCCGCCAATTGCCAATTGCCATTGGAAATTTAGTAGACTCTGCAACCCTAAACGTCCCTGCTTTGTCTTTGGAGTTTCAGCAGTAATTTTCAAACCTAAACGATTTGCCCATCCTTCACGATTCGCTAAACTAGGAGGCAAAATTACTCCCAAACCACTGTCTTCCAACCTCCAGGCTACAGCTTTAATAAACTCATAAGCTTGGATGGGGGTGAGGCGAGAAGATTGGGGATATTCGGTTTCAAAACTGGGTGCGATCGCTGGATATAAACGGGAAGCTACCCCCAAACCTCGCAAAAATGTTTCTTGTGGTTGGTCAATTATCCGATTTTCATAAACCAATCTTTCAACTGGATTGTTCCAAATAGTTGCTGCATCCACTAAAAACTCTGGATCGTCAGCCGCTTGCAAAAAATACGCCAATGTCCAATCTGTTTCGCCAGACTCTGGAGAACGCAGTTGAAAACAGGTACGAAATAGACTTTTAAGAGTTAATTGGTATTGTAGCGGCATAGTCCAAGCCTTCAGTGCCGCTTCCAGCCTTTCCACTTCAATGGCATCTGCATTAACTATATGAGATCCACTAGTTAAGGCTGGCAACCACTGTCGCACCCCAGACGGTAAAGATGCGCTCGCTTTAGCTTCAATTGGAGGTTGAGAACCTACCATTTCTCTCACTTGGGCATCTATCGTACTGTTGAGAAATCCCAAAAGTAATTCTTGAGGTTCTGTGGGAAAGTCTACATAAAGTCGAGATTGGGAAAACTCCTCCCCAGTCCCCACCTCCTCTTGATAAGTGCGACAAACCAACGGTATATTTCCAGAAAATCTTTCTAGGCGGGTTCCATCTACAGCACTATCTAGAAGTACTCGCCATTTGGCAGAAAATGCACCAGCTAATTGTCGGTCAATTGTTGGTAAAAACTTACATCGGGAGATTAAATCTAAACTCCATCGGGCAACCTGCGACCAAAAGCGTAAATCTCCACCCAAAAAAGCATCTTCCCCTTTAGCAGCATTTAAGGGAATCGCGGCGAGAAATTTTACTGCTTCGCTGGCGTTGAGACAAAAACCTTCAACTCGCCACGGTTGCAAATATTGCGGGGAGTCTGTATTTTCCCCTAAGCTAGCAGAATGTACAGGGAAAATTGCTGTTGTTCCTTTATCACTACCTTCTATATAAGTTGGTAGGGCAATGATTTGAGAGTGTGTTGGTAAACCGATCTCAGGCGCACTGGCGGCTTTGCGCGATCGCCCAGTAGTTGCGATCGCTTTGCCCGTCGCAGGCATCCCAACTTGAGGTTTTTGAATGAAGTTGGTAATTGCCATGTTCTGGGAACGCAACCACTCACTCAACTCAACTGATGTCATTGCCAATGGATGTACTGGGATATCTCCAGATCCATTAGACTCGAAATTCACTCGTGGCGATCGCCAAGTTTCCCCCCAAATAAATAAACAACCATTTTGATTTTTTAGTAACCAATTACAGTGTAAAATCGCCATTTGCTAACTACTCAGATTTTCCCAAAACTCTAGAATTAAAATCACAATTATTCTACTTTTTGCATCTTCTCAAGAAGATTTATTGTCTAAAATTCTCATATAATAAATATTTCAGTAATTATTCCACATAAACACTGTTAATAATGAATTTTCCCCTAATTAAAGTCTTAAAAAATGGGATGTTAGTGGAACTGGATTATATGCATCCTCAAGAACACGAGGTTGTAAGAGCATTACTCAATGTTGTAATTTTTGAAGGTAAAACCTATCCTCAAAAGCAACCTCTCTCCTACAGAATTTTCAGCTTACTGGTTAAGCAAGGATGCCTTTGTTGTCAGGACATCTGTTATAGATCCTACACACAAGCCAAAAGAAATATTAGGGGCGTTTTATTTAAAGCCAAACTTTCCCGGTCGGTGTAGCCATATTTGCAACGCTGGTTTTATTGTACAACCTGAGTTACGCGGTCAGGGTTTAGGACGGTTCATGGGAGAGGCTATGCTTTCGATCGCAACAAACCTGGGCTACGAAGCAGTAATGTTTAATTTGGTCTTTGAGACTAATATACCTTCAATTACACTTTGGCAGTCGTTAGGATTTGAGATTATTGGGCGAATTCCGGGCGCGGCGAAGCTAGAGAATGGGCAGGTAGTAGACGCGCTAATCTTGTATCACACGTGTTGAACGACTTGTTTATCTTTGTATGTAACCCAAGTCAGCCATAAGGCATAAATGTTAGGATTGCCACAGAAAGAGAATAGCGAAAGAGAAGGAAAAAAAACTGAATGGCAGAAGTTGATAAGTCAATATCCTTCGATGGAAGGGATATTCGACTGAAAGTAGGCCTATTAGCTCCCCAAGCTGGTGGGTCGGTTTTGATAGAATCAGGGGACACGTCCGTTTTAGTGACGGCTACGCGATCGCAAGCCAGAGAAGGCATTGATTTTCTTCCCCTTACTGTAGATTATGAAGAAAGGCTATATGCCGCAGGTAGGATTCCCGGCGGGATCATGCGGCGCGAAGGTCGTCCACCAGAAAAAACAATTCTCACCAGCCGTCTTATAGACCGTCCCATGCGTCCCTTGTTCCCCTCATGGTTACGGGATGACCTGCAAATTATTGCCTTAACGCTATCGATGGACGAGTTAGTTCCACCCGATGTGTTAGCAGTTACAGGCGCTTCTATCGCTACCCTGATTGCCCAGATTCCTTTTAATGGGCCAATGGCAGCAGTGCGGGTTGGTTTAGTGGGAGATGATTTCATTATTAACCCCACTTATGCAGAAACTGAAGCTGGAGATTTGGATCTGGTAGTAGCAGGTTCACCAGATGGCGTGATCATGGTGGAAGCGGGAGCCAATCAGTTGCCAGAGCGAGATATTCTCGAAGCGATTGACTTTGGTTATGAAGCAGTGCGGGACTTAATTAAAGCGCAGCAAGATTTAATTGCAGAACTGGGTCTAGTAATAGTGCAAGAAGCACCACCAGAAGTAGACCAAACCCTAGAAAATTATATCCGCGATCGCGCCAGCGGCGAAATTAAGAAAATCCTGTCTCAATTTAGTTTCACCAAACCCCAACGCGATGCAGCTTTAGATGTCGTCAAGGATGAAATTGCCGCGACGATTAGCGAACTGCCAGAAGAAGACCCAATTCGAGTTGCTGCAACTGCAAATAAGAAGGCACTTGGTAACACTTTTAAAGATATTACCAAACACTTCATGCGGCGACAAATCATCGAAGATAACGTCCGCGTTGATGGTCGTAAACTCGATCAAGTGCGTCAGGTTTCTTGTTTAGTTGATGTCTTACCAAAGCGAGTCCACGGCAGCGGTTTATTTAACCGAGAACTAACTCAGGTATTATCCACTTGTACCTTGGGTACACCTGGGGATGCTCAAAACCTCAACGATGACATGCAGTTAGATCAGCACAAGCGTTATCTGCATCATTACAACTTCCCCCCCTTCTCAGTCGGTGAAACCAAGCCAATGCGGGCCCCAGGAAGGCGCGAAATTGGTCACGGGGCATTGGCAGAACGAGCGCTAATACCTGTGATACCGTCAAAAGAACAATTTCCCTACGTGATTCGCATCGTATCGGAAGTACTTTCTTCCAACGGTTCCACCTCAATGGGTTCAGTCTGCGGTTCTACCCTCGCCCTGATGGATGCTGGTGTACCAATTATCAAACCCGTCAGTGGCGCGGCAATGGGTCTGATTAAGGAAGGGGACGAAGTACGAGTCCTGACCGATATCCAAGGCATTGAAGACTTTTTGGGCGACATGGACTTCAAAGTTGCCGGGACGGATACCGGGATTACCGCCTTGCAGATGGATATGAAAATCTCCGGTTTGTCTTTGGAGGTTATAGCCCAAGCTGTCCACCAAGCGAAAGCAGCCCGGTTGCACATTCTAGAGAAAATGCTCGCCTGCATCGACACACCACGGACTGAAACCTCACCTTATGCCCCACGTCTGTTAACAATCAAGATTGATTCAGACATGATTGGTTTGGTCATCGGGCCTGGAGGCAAGACTATTAAGGGAATCACAGAGGAAACTGGTGCAAAAATTGACATCGAAGATGATGGCACCGTGACAATTTCCGCTGTGGATGAGAATAAGGCCAAGAGAGCCAGAAATATCATCCAAGGCATGACCCGCAAGTTGCACGAAGGGGATGTCTATGCAGGACGCATTACTAGGATTATACCGATAGGTGCATTTGTGGAATTCTTGCCAGGAAAAGAAGGCATGATCCACATTTCTCAACTAGCTGACTACCGCGTTGGCAAAGTTGAGGATGAAGTAGCGGTGGGCGATGAAGTGATTATCAAAGTGCGCGAAATTGATAACAAAGGTCGCATTAATCTCACTCGTTTGGGTATCCACCCAGATCAAGCAGCAGCAGCAAGAGAAGCAGCGGCGGTGAATCGGTAACTCGATTTGGGATTTTAGATTAGATTAAATCTAAAATCCGCGATGCCTATCGTGAAGGCATCGCCGTATGCTTTTCTAATTTGACAAATTACAAATTATTTTAACGACTTTTCTAGTGTTTTTGGCTCTGGTAGAGGTTGACCGTCAGCCAAAGATGATTCAATCAGCATTTCTAAAACTTCTTGAGCATTTTTGAAAGCTTCTTCGTAAGTATCTCCGTGAGTATGACAAAACTCTCCCCATTCAGGAAGACTCACAACAAAACACTCATCTTCATCAGACCACTGAATAATTATTGTGTAGTGAGAATTCATTCTTGTTCTTCCTCTTGAGCCTTTTTAATTTCTTCTAACCTTTGGAGTGCATTATTAACGTCTTTCTCCTGGTAAGCTTTAGCATCATTCCCGTCTTTACCTGATATAGTAACTCTCCCAGATAGCAGGGGATGATACCAATTAGTGTGGCTACCTTTTCCAGGACGGTATGTAAACCCTGCTTTTAGCAACAAGCTTTTTAATTCTTTGATTTTCTTGGGCATATACTCAGCTTACATTTACTCTCTCCACTGCTTTAAGTTCTCTTGAGCAAACTTTCGCACTTGCTCATCTGGGTCATTCTCTGCTTTGTCACGCAACAGTAGTAAAGTCTGAGAATACTGAGGAAATTGCTTGATAATTATCTCTAGTGCAACCCGTCGAGGATTGGTTTCATAGTCTCGCTTACGCTTAAAGGGATCATTAACAGCGCAGTTGTAGTAAATTTCAAACAACTCAGGCTGATATCTGAAGTGTTTGGCTAATGCTTGGATTGCTGCACTTCGCATATTCCATTGATTATCAGCAGTGGCGTGGTCTTTGAGAATCGAGTGGGTGTCCGGGTGATCTGGGAAATTACTGGCTAATGCTTCGATGGCTGCACGTCGCACATACCATTGATTATCAGCAGTGGCGTGGTCTTTGAGAATCGAGTGGGTGTCCGGGTGATCTGGGAAATTACTGGCTAATGCTTCGATGGCTGCACGTCGCACATACCATTGATTATCAGCAGTGGTGAGTTCTTTGAGAAACGAGAGGGTTTCCGGGTCATCTTTAAAATTGCTGGCTAATACTTCGATGGCTGCACACCGCACATTTTCATTAGCAGCAGTGGTGAGGTCTTTGAGAAACGAGTGGGTGTCCGGGTCATCTTTGAAATTGCTGAGTAATGCTTTATTCGCTGCACGCCGCACATTTCCATCATTAGCAGTGGTGAGGTCTTTGAGGAATGAGCGGGTGTCTGGGTCATCTTTGAAATTGCTGGCTAATGCTTCGATGGCTGCACATCTGACATAGTTTTTATTATCAGCAGTAGTGAGGTCTTTGAGAAACGAGCGGGTGTCTGGGCGATCTTTGAAATTGCTGGCTAATGCTTCGATGGCTGCACATCTGACATAGTTTTTATTATCAGCAGTAATGAGGTCTTTAAGGCAGTGTAAGGCATCACGGTTATCTTTCCAAATTGCGGCGATTGTTACAACTGCTTGAATGCGAACTTCCTGAACTAGCTTAGTTTCTTCTGCTTTGTCATAGGTGTAATAATACCAGAGGTCATATTTTGTTAAGTCTTTTACCTTGCCAAATAATTTATTAGCCACTGACACAATTATCGACCGATTTCTCACCTCTGCAAGACACTTAGCCGCTAAAAACAAGTTGATAAATTTTTTCTCCTCACAATCTTGCACCATTAAGTGATTAATAATTTCACCAACAAATTTCGCATCAATCATTCCTGCAATTAGCAGCAATACCTCATGCCAAGTTTCATCTTGCCAATGTTTGCCAAAAACTTCAGTTTTGAGATCCTCAATTGAAATACTGCCTTCCTTCTCAAACTGCCAGACAAACTCCCAAGCACAGAAATATTCTAAAAATTTCCGATGCAGAAAGGCATTGCTTGCTATCCAGCCAATAAACCATTCCAGCATAATACTCACGTCTGCTAAGTGCTTGACTACGAGTATATACACCAGTCTGAGAAATCTTTCTAGATTTCTGGGTTTTTAGGCAGTGCGAGTCTATTCATCCAAAACTTAAGATTATCTGAATTTATATGCTGCGATCGCACCTCTATGCTACCTGAAGATTTGTTAAAAATAACTATATACTGTGCATGGATATTAGGAGTAATTTTATGGTTCTACAAGTTAACCCCATCCAAAAAGAACCAATTGTTACTTGGGAAGCACTTCCAGCCGACTTCATTTTACCAGACGATCCAGTGGAAAATATTCAACAACCTGCGATCGCTGCTGCGCTTACCGATGCCTTGGGAAGCACAGGACGCATCCAACCCCAGATGCTGATTGGCTCTAATTTTGGACTTGTAGCCACAGTCAACAAAAAAATCGTTGTCAAAGCCCCAGACTGGTTTTATGTACCTCAAGTGCAGTCTGTGGGAACAAATGTAGTTCGTCGCAGCTATACCCCAAATTTAGAAGGCGCTGCTGTAGCTGTAGTGATGGAATTTCTCTCAGACACAGAAGGCGGAGAATTATCAGTCCGCTCAACTCCGCCCTACGGTAAACTCTATTATTACGAAAAGATTCTCCAAGTTCCAACTTACGTAACCTACGACCCTTACGAACCAAGCATAGAACTACGGTGCTTGCAAAATGGACAATATACTTTGCAGCAAGCAGACACGAATGGACGCTTTTGGATTCCTGAGTTAGAGTTATTTCTCGGAATTTGGCAAGGTGAAAGATTATGTCAAACCATGAATTGGCTGCGCTGGTGGGATAGAGAAGGAAATTTGCTGTTGTGGAGCAGCGAACAAGCCCAACAGGAACGCCAACGTGCTGAACAAGAACGCCAACGTGCTGAACAGGAACGCCAACGTGCTGATATATTAGCTGCTAAGTTACGTGAGCTAGGTATTGACCCTGATGCGACGCCGATAGCGTAGCGGTAGCGAGTCTGCGAGCGTCATAGCCCATCGTAGACATCGCATAACATCAACAAATGCTGGGAATAATAATTTTGGGACATCAGCACCAAAATTCTATGAAACAGCAAAAAAATCAATTCAGCCATCTTACTGCGATCGAAAGAAGTTATCTATCATTTCCGGCACAGTTTTTATTAAATCAAAATCTTCTCCAAGGCAAAATACTAGACTTTGGTTGTGGCTTTGGTAATGATGTTAAAATATTGCGCCAAAAAGGTTGTGATATTACAGGCTATGATCCTTATTATTTTCCCGAATATCCTGATACTAAATTTGATCTAATAATTTGTTTCTATGTTTTAAATGTTTTATTCACTGAAGAACAAACTAATGTTCTTATGGAAGTATCACACTTATTAAAACCAGGAGGTAAAGCTTATTATGCTGTGAGAAGGGATATCAAAAGAGAAGGGTTTAGAGAACATTATGTCCACAAAAAGCCTACCTATCAATGTCTTGTAAAACTTCCCTTTACTTCAATTTGCTTAGATGAGCATCGGGAGCTATATGAATATGTTCATTATAATCATCAGCGAAATTCATCTAATTATTGTATATTTTGTAATCCTCACAAAAATCTAAAATTATTAACGGAATCAGCAACTGCTTATGCTATTTTTGATGGCTATCCAATAAGTAAAGGTCATGTTTTAGTTATTCCCAAACGTCATGTTAACAATTATTTTGAACTTCCATTAAAAGAGCAATATGCTTGCTGGTTTATGGCGAACAAAGTCCAAGAAATTATCAAAGCAGAATTTGAACCTGATGGTTTTAATGTAGGAATGAACATCAATCGTGCTGCTGGTCAAAATATTATGCACGCCAGTATTCATATCATCCCTCGCTACAAAGGTGATACTGTCTCTGCTAAAAGTGGAATCAGGAACGTTATTCCTAAAAAACAATAGTTTTTCTGTAATTATGCAGGATTTCAAATTCTGCTGTAATTTAACCGCTTTCAAGTGATTATAAAAATTCCTGAAACATCATGACTTCCTCAAACTTATCCCATAAGGTTGAGATCATCTCTTAAATCCTTTGTCACATGCTTTTTCAATACAACCTCTACTTTGTTATTCTGAGCATTACTGTAATCATCTCAACTACTGTTGCGTTTACAGCTATGGCAGCGTCGCTCAATTTCTTTGGCTAGGAAGCCTTTCATTTCGATGATGCTAGCGATCGCAGGATACGCTACAGTTGCAGCAATGGAAGCAGCAGAAATTATTAAAACCTAAAAATTAGGTTTTGTTGAAAATATTGCAAAATATTTCAGTTAGGCCAGATTATCTGGATCTATTCCCAGCGCTCTTAATTGTTCCGCCAACTGTTGAACCCGTTGTTCTGCAACATCGGCGCGTTGCGCTTCTTGTTGGGCGCGTTGCGCTTCTTGTTGAGCGCGTAGTGTTTCTTGTTTTACTTGTTCTGCGGGCGTGAGATACCGTTGTCCTTGCTCATCATACCAATACATCCATTCCCGCGTTACGCCGCAATAATTTCCCCTTTCGCACCCAATTCCCAGTCCAATTTCTGGTAGCCAAACGGGGTTTCCCTCTTGCAATTCATACTTACCATTAACTAACTTATGTACTTCCAGATGCGGTTTGCGGCGGCGGCGAGAGGAATAAATCACGTAATAAAGTACACCTAAAGCCTCATATTCATCCAATTTAGTAGTGTATTCCTTGCGATAATTTTGGGAAACTACTTCTAGGATGAAAATCGGTACAACGTTTTCATCCCACAGCACATAACTAGGACGCAGTTCCTCATCATAAAACCGCTCTACTCCTAAGCTCAAAAACCCATCTGGCACAATTGGCGGTTTATCAGGGTGATAATAAATACCCATATCTATCGCAAATAACCAGTCCATGCGCTCTGACCAAAGCATCAACAAGATCGCCTTTAACAAGCCTGGTATCAATTCTTGCAGTTCATTATCCACAGGCGTTTCATCAGAGTCTGGTAGTTCCTCGGCTGAGGGCAAGTACCTTGGTAAGCTGTACTCTAACATGGCTGGTTTTCCCAAAACTCAAAGGATATTTGGCTCAACAGAATTATAGCGATTTCTCCCCTTGCAATGTCATTAGTACAGGACTTACGCAACTGACATAAGCAATGACGTGCGGAGCGCGCCGACTGCCTAAAAACTAAGCCATTGACATAGCAATATCTGGACGTTAGTAGTCTGTCTCATTAATCACGAGACATAAACGAGTTCGTAGTCAGAACTTTAGCTCTAGTTTTTTAAGCACTAAAGTGCTTACTACAAACTCTCGAAATTAGCTTGACAAATTACTAGTTGACTACTGTATATTAAGTACTCGACTGACACTAATTGATAGTTTTTAACTACTAAACAATCTTAAATCTGCCGGAATCATGAGCAATAAAATTTATTTGATGCTTAAATTCTAACTGTTATAATCCGATTATCTTGACGATCCAATGTTTTGCTTTGACTAAGGGATACCACTTGTGGTATTGAGAAACAGACGAGATTCGACAGATATATTAGTTACTAGCTCGTTTCCTGGTTGTATATAGCATTGCTTTAGCTAAAGTTGCTTCCCAGTCAAGCATACAAGCGTTTATACCCCACCAAGGATGTTGCTTCAGCCGATAAAATTTTGGTAACTCTTAACTATTAATAAATATATCGGTGCTTAGTGCTATTCATGCTTTATATTTAGCGACAGGGTGGTGCAAACAGCTAACTTATGTTCCAAAACTTAGAAGGCAGTGCCCATCAGGAGCAATTCACGCTTTGATACTATCAGCACGTAGTGTAAGTAAAGGTTAAGTTGATATTCAAACTAATAATTTTTGCTGAATTGCGACGGATAAAGACTAAACTAAAAAGTCTTGTGCAGCAAAACCTGTAGCTTTAAATGAAGTAATCATGTCTAAGGTTCTTGTCTCTGATTCGATTGACCAAGCTGGAATTGACATTCTTTCGCAAGTTGCAACTGTTGATGTCAAACTAGGTCTAAAACCAGCGGAACTGATCGCAATTATTGGTGAGTATGACGCGCTGATGATTCGCTCTGGTACGCGTGTCACTCAAGAAATCATTGATGCCGGCACCCAGCTAAAAATCATCGGGCGTGCTGGTGTGGGTGTGGATAATGTGGATGTTCCTGCTGCCACACGCCGAGGAATTGTGGTAGTCAATTCTCCAGAGGGAAACACAATTGCCGCCGCCGAACACGCGCTAGCGATGATTTTGGCTTTGTCTCGCCACATCCCCGATGCTAACGCTTCGGTGAAACGTGGTGCGTGGGATCGCAATAGCTTTGTCGGTGCGGAAGTCTACAAAAAAACTCTCGGCGTTGTCGGTTTGGGAAAAATTGGCTCCCATGTTGCGGCTGTAGCTAAGACAATGGGGATGAAACTCCTAGCTTATGACCCTTTTATTTCTACAGAACGAGCCGAACAACTTGGTTGTCAGTTAGTTGAGTTAGATTTACTCTTCCAGCAAGCAGACTATATCACCCTCCACATCCCGAAAACCCCAGAAACTACCCACTTAATCAATGCCACAACTCTGGCAAAAATGAAACCCACAGCTCGGATTATCAACTGCGCTCGTGGTGGGATCATTGATGAAGTAGCTTTAGCAGCAGCTCTGAAAGCGGGTAAAATCGGTGGTGCAGCCTTGGATGTGTTCGAGTCAGAACCACTGGGTGAATCTGAATTGCGATCGCTAGGTAAAGAAATCATCCTCACTCCCCACTTGGGAGCCTCTACCGCAGAAGCTCAAGTGAATGTGGCCATTGATGTTGCCGAACAAATTCGCGATGTCCTTTTAGGACTACCAGCACGTTCAGCCGTCAACATTCCTGGACTCGGCCCCGATGTGTTGGAAGAACTCAAACCCTATATGCAACTAGCAGAAACTCTAGGTAATCTGGTAGGACAGCTAGCTGGTGGAAGGGTGGAAGTACTCAATATTCGACTGCAAGGGGAACTCGCAACCAACAAAAGTCAGCCTTTGATCGTCGCTGCCCTCAAAGGACTACTTTACCAAGCTTTGCGGGAACGAGTAAATTACGTAAATGCCAACATAGAAGCCAAAGAACGCGGAATTCGGGTAATTGAAACTCGCGATGCTTCCATTCGAGACTATGCCGGCACACTGCATCTAGAAGCCACGGGTACTTTAGGTACTCATTCTGTCACAGGTGCTTTGTTGGGTGAGCGGGAAATCCACCTCACCGACGTTGACGGTTTCCCGATTAACGTCCCACCCAGCAAATATATGTTGTTTACCCTGCACCGCGATATGCCAGGGATTATCGGCAAACTTGGTTCCCTACTCGGCAGTTTTAATGTGAATATTGCCAGTATGCAAGTAGGTCGTAAAATCGTCCGTGGTGATGCCGTAATGGCTCTGAGTATAGATGACCCTTTACCAGAGGGCATTTTGGATGAGATTATAAAAGTCCCTGGTATTCGGGACGCGTATACAGTAACACTATGAGTGCTGAGTGCTGAGTAAAGAAAAGTTAGGAGTGAATAGTGAGGAGTTAAAAGTTAAAAACTCCTAATTCCTAACTCTCAAACTTATAACTCAGTACTCACCACTCAGCACTCAGCACTCAAAGATGGCAAACACCTGGTGGGAAATACAGATTTTATGCGAACCAGACCTAGAAGATACGATCTTTTGGCGACTGGAAGATTTTGGCTGTCGTGGTACGGCTAGTGAAAACAAAGGAAATTCATCTTTAGTCAGGGCTTATCTGCCGACAATTCAAACACAGCTTTTAGATTTGGCAGCGCTATCGCTATGGCTGCGTCAAGATGCCCTCTGTGTAGGGCTTTCATCTCCTTCACTGCAATGGCAGTTAATTGATGAGGAAGATTGGGCGACTAGCTGGAAACAATATTGGCATCCACAAGAAATAGGCGATCGCTTTTTAATTAACCCCGCTTGGCTACCATTACCTGAAACAACGGAACGGTTAGTAATTCGTCTCGATCCTGGTGTAGCATTTGGTACAGGCAACCATGCCACTACTCAGCTATGTTTGGAATCCCTGGAAATGCGGCTAAGTGGAGTTCCGCAGTCCTTTGTGGGTAATAGTGGCAAACATAAACATTTGGTAATTGCGGATATTGGCTGTGGTTCTGGTATCCTTTCCATTGGGGCACTGCTACTGGGTGCTGAGAAAGTCTATGCAGTAGATAATGACCCTTTGGCGGTGCAATCAACTATCAGTAATGGTGCGCTGAATGATATTAACCCAGAACGTTTACTACCTGCACTGGGAAGTGTAGACGTTTTGACAAAACTAGTCGAAAATCCAGTAGATGGTATCGTTTGCAATATTTTGGCTCATGTAATTATTGAATTAATTCCAGAAATGAGTGCGATCGCTAAACCTGAAACTTGGGCGATCTTCAGTGGTATTTTACTAGAACAATCTAAAGCTGTTGCTGACGCTTTAGAAGAAAATGGCTGGGTTGTCGCTACCCTGTGGAAACGCAAAGAATGGTGTTGCTTAAATGTACGGCGTTCTTAATTCGATAGAAATTATTGCAATCCTAAATCATTCGTAAACAATTAGATGCCCAACTTCTTAAATAAGCCGGGGAGCTTTAAGTAAGTGACATAATATATAGATTAACCACTATTGACTTTTGAAACTAGCGATGAAAGAACGGCTACAAATCCACAAAAAAGCTGACTCATCCGCTTATTCGTCAGAGCAAAGTCAGTTGCAATCGTATTTATTCACTACTCGCTCTCAACTTGGCTCCAACAAGCCTATAGTACAGGCAAAGGTAGAAAATCAGAAATTTCAACAATATCAGTTTGAGGCAACGAAACTCCAAATACAAGCCAAGCATGGCACTATCACGCCAGAGGGACAAGAGCGACTCACTGTCTTGCAAACAAAGATGAATGAGTCTTTGCAGCAAGGCAAGGAACACTCTTCGCAGTTTGGTCATAACCTGAGCAAAATGGCCATAAAACGTGCTGATAGTCTGTCAATAGGAGAAATACAGCCAAAACTGACTATTGGTCAATCAGGAGATCGATATGAGCAAGAGGCAGATAGTGTTGCTACTTCTGTAGTCAACCAAATTAATCGTTCTCCTCTGCAAAACCAGGACGCACAGCAGACGATACCAGCTAATAAGAACGAACAAGCAAAGTCTGAAGAAATATTAGCAGTAAATAACTCAGCAGATAAAAAACAAAAATTTTTACAAGAATATTCGCTAGCCAAAACTCTAGTAAATGGTATAGATGACACATTACCACAAGATAAAATACTGGAACAACTTTTCAAAAACTTTGTAAATATCCAATTTCAATACACAATGGTGAGTAAGAGTCCAGAAACTCTATTAAAAGGCTCTCCAGAAGGAGATTGTCAGACATTAGCCCGTGCTTTTAAAAAAGTTGCAGAAGAGTATTTTGGCATTGAAAAAATTACAATTGAAAGTATCGCCAAACCTTTTTTGAGTGAAGCTGGAGCTACGCCATATCAAGGTAAAAAGCCCAATTGTGATGACGGGAAACGATGGTTTTTTCAAAACCATTATTGGGCTAGCTGGAATGGAAAAATTTATGATGTTTTATTCCTCAGCAATAAACGAACCGAAGCTGATATGGCAAAACAGGTGCAACCACTCACATCAATGTTGATGCCTGAACAAGAATACTATCAAACAGAAAAAGGAAAAATTGTATATCCAATTGTTAATAAGTATTCCACTGTAGAGGTTACGGTTTTTGAGAAACTGAAAAACTTTGTTAATAATCTCGGTCGGTTTTTCTCCAATAGTATGAGTACGATAATTAATAAAATTCGGTCTTTATTTGCCCAAAGTGGAAACAATACCAGTGGTTTGGATTCTCTAATGAGAGAACTGGAACACGACAAAAATAATAGTGCGATCGCAAACAACCAAACTCAATAATCTTACTAACTTGGCTTTCACCACTGCCCGGAATTATCTTCCTGTTGCAACCCAATTAACTGTCGCCGTTTCCAAGCATAGTGAAGAATATTAATCCCTAATTCCTGAGCTGTACGAATGGTCAATCTGGGTAAACTCAAATCTCTATCCAGTCCCCAAGCCGTTGCTAAATCACCAATTACTAAAATAATTCCTCCACCGATTAACAGTTTAATCTGCTGTTGATTAACCATTGGCAAGGCGGCAAATAAGAAAGGTTTTGTCCTTAAAGGATGACTCCGTTGCAATTCTTCTAAAGGTCTTAAAGGACTCTCTAACTGTTGTGCCAATGCTTGAGTACTTTCAATCAAAGCATTACCATTTGTTGGTGCATCAACTAGAAGCACACCACCTAAATTTAAGTAATTTTTTAGAGATTCAAATTCGAGACTATTTAAAGATATAGCTTGTCCACCTGTGAGATAAAGGATGTCATAGTCTTGGATGTTTTCTGCTAAAGAAACCTGACCTGGTTCATCAGCCCCTCGCAAACTTGGATACAGGGGTTCTACTGCTTGTAATAAATATGAAAGGCTGAAAAAATTACGCGCACATTCAGGATCGCTATGAGTCGCCTGCGCCATACATACAAGTGCTTGAGGACGCATTTGTGCCTGACGACGATAACGCAAATCAATATTGTTATATCCAGGAAAGAAAGCATCCGCAGGTTGGGTAATGTCAGTATGTCCTGGTTGTAGGAGTATTCGACATATTTCTATTTCTGAACTAGCTGGTGTAGAGTTTATTTGGTCAATTCGATAAGTTTCTTGAACAATATCTCTTTGCTGTCCGCGCCGCAATTCATCAGGGTCTACATAGCTAACTACTAAGTAAATCATGAGCGTTTCAGAACTTACTACTTCTAGATCGATGGGAAAATCATAAGAAGTTGGTACAACAATTAGATTACCTGCTAAATCAATTGCAATCCCAGGTTGAATTTGTACCCAACGTCCATCTCGATATCTAGCTTCTACTTGGCTTGGGGCGGTCACATCTCGCACGCCTAAACCGCAGACAATTCCTGGTTGATTTAAACTTTGATATTGAGCATTTTGCCGATTACGGTGATATTCATGGGCTGTGCGCCAACGTTCCGCATTGATTAGTAAGCCATCTGCGGCTTGCAGGCGTTCTAAGGATTTAATTGGTGGAGGTGGGAAAGGATGGGACATAGCAATTTTGGATTTTAGATTTTGGATTAAATTTTACTTAATTACGAATTATTTAATTAGATGGATTTTCGATAGATAATTCGTATGTGCAAAAAGCAGGTTTTTCTTGTTCTATGATTCTTTCAATAAGTTGCTCGTTGATGATGCCACTAGAAATATTTGAACGCAAACGCACTATAAAATGATATGGTTGTCCACCGGCTAAAACTGCATTTCCTAGTTGTGCATCTCCGATAATAAAACTTGGCCCAAAAGGTTCTGTAATACTAATATGTTTATCAGCTTCATTGGATAAATGTTCGTCTAGCGGTAAACCAGTATAAAGATGCAAGTAAAGACGCAATCCTTTACGAGTTCCTCGCCAGCGATAGAGTTCTACGGCTCGGCGAATTAAACGCCGTTGTTGCTGGAGATCCCAAACAGAATCTACTTGCCAAGCAACCCAATGAGCCATAAAAGGTAGTAGTGCTTGCGGTGCTGTCAAGGGATCGAGGTTTGCCCACATGACGTTGTAACTATCAACTATTGGTTGAAAAGCTTGCTCAAATATTTTCATGAAGCGACCAATGAAGTCTACTTCCCGATACAAAATTGGCAAGAATTCCATGTAGGCAGTGTAGGGACGGATGTATAAATCGAAATACTCGCTTCTCTCGATTTGTTCGTTGTCTGTGCCTGAGTCTATGTGTAGAGTAATTAGGCTACGAAAATTGAGTGTTAGTTTGTCTTTTTTTCCACGAGAAATCGCTTCTTGGTCTTCAAAAAATGTGTCGGGAATTGAGAAGTAGAGAACAGCATCCATTTGTCCACGAGGCGGTATCTCACTGCCTTCTGTACCAATCTGACACCACTCAGTTGGAAAGTTTCCCTCAACGCTTAAGCTTACCCGCAAAGGACGTTGTTCCAAGTTTTGTACTTGCACAATCATCTCGCTGGGATGTCCAGGATGCAAGAGTAAACTACGTCCAGCTACATCGATGTTTTCTGCATTTGCAAATGCTAAACCTGCTACAGGTAAAGCTTCAGGAATTTGCATTGGCGTTAATTGAATGCTTACAGCTGGACTAGAGCGACTTTGAACCATAAGATTGGGGATTGGGGGCAGGGGAGCAGGGGAGCAGGGGAGCAAGGGAGAATAATAAAATAACTAATGACAAATGACAAATGACAAATTACGAATTACGAATTACGAATTACGAATTATTTGGATGTCGTGATTGGAACGCAGATTTGTATCAGCCCAAGAACATATCAAACCTTCCGATCCCGGATCGATCAATTGTTCTGGTGATGGTTGTCGTCGCCAATTTTCTCCTTGCTTGCGGATGGGAAATAGCAAGACGGGGCCTAAATGACGCACGCCTGGGGTTTGTTGCAGTAATGCGACAATATCTGATGTATAAACTGGTCGCCCAAATAGCCAACCTTTGCCGTCGATTCCTCCAGTTAAGGGATTTAAATATTTATACAACGATCGCCTTAAATTCCGGCGAATTTCTTCGCTGGCAAAAGGATTATTGTATGCTGGCTCTAGAGCAATTTCTGTCTGTACCGAAACGCCTACGTAATTCGGCTCTTGTAACTCTACTTGTACCCCTAATAAGCGTCTTTCATCTAAATAACTCAAAATTTGCTCTTGGAGGGCATTACTGAGAGCAAAATCTTCTGGTGTCATCCCATTGCCTTGGGCGATCGCATCTGTATTTGCATAAGGAACTACCAGTAAACTAACTATACCAGCTTGTCTGCGAGAATTTGCTGGCAAACACCGGACGCGAGCGATCGCACCAGCACCCGCCTGTTGAGTTAAAACTTCAAAATCTTCAGCAGTGACGGCGCGATCGCGCGTGCGGAGGATGCGGGGAGCCTTCATTACAGCTTGTTCCAGCGATTCGGCATCCGCCCCATTGATTGCTGGTACGCGATTGACCACACTAGCAATGTATGGATATGCAGACTTCAAAAACTGAATTGCCCCAGTTTGAACATTGCCTTCTCTACCGCCGCCTGTACGATAAGTAACCATCCTAATCTCTGCACCACGGGGAGGAATCGCCCCATATTGGTGTTCCGACTGGTTATTTTCGAGAACTTGTACAGATGTGTCATCTAGTGATGGTTGCTGAATTCTTGATCTTACCTGAGTATGCTGTTTAAGTTGACTAGGTTCCCGAATCAGCGGCCCAAACTGGATTGTACCAGTGATGGAATCGATGGTGTAATGAAAGTTATGCGGTCCAGAATCAGCAAAATCTCTCACTTCAGTCCACTTTTGCGGCAAACCACCAGCCGGAGTAACTAAAATATACTCATCTTCTCGGCGTTCTAAAATTGGTGCTGTTTGTAACTGGAAACTTTGACCGGGTGTACCATCACTAATTCCCAATCGCTCATCTTGAATCAGCGTACTATGGCTAGCCCTAACAGTACCGCCAATTGAACGCACTGCTAAACCAATAATTCGTGGCGGACGATTGTAACCAGTTTCATTCGCTTCTGTGCTTACAAAGCTACAGCGCAACCAGCGACCTCGATAAGAGGTAAAATTAGCCACAGGCCAAATTTGCGGTAAATGCAGACGTACCTCTGCACCTTGAGACGGGTTTTCACCTTCTTGGGCGATTTCATAAAAACTGAAACCGCGAGTTTTATCATCTGATTCTTGCAATAAAACTGATTGCCAATTTTCCCCATCCCAAGCTTCCCATCTCCGGGGTGGTTGATTGGGGTTAATTCCCGCAGGGGTAGCCGCAGCCCCTTGGAAAATAATTTCTAAAACATTAGCGTCTAAAGGATCGTCAGAATTTATTGCTAAATAAAAGCAATTACCAGGCTGGGGTTCTTCTTCAAATATCGGTTGTTCGTTACCTGTCCAGTAACCGTTAGATTGACGAGTCCAGGAAGTTGTGACTCTTTCGCGCAGAGATTGGGGAATATCTTCGGTAGTTTGGGCAGTTAAGAAATGTTGGATGCGGGGTTTGCCGATAATTAGAGGAGAATCTGTGCTGAAGGTAATTGCTTCTGTAGTTTCAGTGCGGATAGTTGAAGCTTCTAATCCTGCCGGAATCGTGTAGGCTTCAGGTAATGCAGCGCTTAAATAAAAAGTTAATTCTGTGCGGGCTGGGGCGGGAGGCTGGAGACGAATACCTAGTAATTCTAAAAAAGCAACATAATTTTTTCGAGGTACTTGGTTGAATCTGAGCAACATTTGGTCAGTTAACCAAGCAAATAACTCAATAAGCGTAATTCCTGGGTCGCTGAGGTTGTGGTCAGTCCATTCTGGACAATAGCGAGGAATACGCATGATACATTCTTGCACCAAATCATCAAAGGCGCGATCGTCTAAGTTGGAAGAAGGTAATTTCGGTAAAAAATCAAAGTTCACGATTCCTCCCCAGCTGACACCAAATAATAAGGATAAACAAAACTATAAATATCGGGACTGTCTTTGAGCCGATAATTGATGATGATGTCCACTCTGCCACGCACTGGATCGGGATCGGTGATAACTTCATCGATAGTAATGCGTGGTTCCCAAACTTCTAAAGCTTCCAAGACATAAAGGCGGATTCGCAGTAGGGTATCGCTATTTAAAGGTGCAAACGCCAGTTCCGATAAGCGCGAACCAAAGGTAGGTCGATAAACTCGCTCACCTACACCTGTGCGGAGGATAATCCAAATAGATTCTTTAACTTTTTGATCTTCACGGCTAAGTTGTATCCCACCTTGCACGTTTAAATGCAATGGATAAGCCCAACCTGTTCCCAAATAGGCTCGATCGCGACCATAAACCATATCTGGCACTTAGACAGCTGTTACATGGATATCTTCAAAGATATCGGCACAGAAGGTTTAAGCCTATTCGCCAAAGGTCGAGATAATTACCGATTCGTAATTCGTAATTCAAGACTGATTGCCTTCCCCTTTGAATTAAGTTTCGTCCGCTATATCCAAAATCTGATTGTACAAGGCTGAAGATACTCTAAACTCTGATGTGGCAATTAGTGCATCGATCAAGGGTTTTACAGCAACAATCAATTTTTTTCGCTTTGCCTCAACCAATATATCTAGCAATCCAGTAATCTTGACTCCTAAACGATTAGCTTCCGCTCTGCCACGACGCTCATCAATCAATAGCAAATCTGCATCAAGTTCTAGGGCAAGAGCGATCGCCTCAGACTCTCCAGGATCTAGCGTCACTTCATTTTGAAGACGCTCAACAACCTCGCGGTTAATGACTTGTCTAACCTCTAACCAGGAAGCCGTTTGAACTTCGATGGTTCCCGGAACAGGGAGATCGATATCTGCGAGTTCACGATATACCGCTTCAGGAATCGTGACTTGATTGTAGAGTTGAGGTAGCAGTTTTAAGTGGTTGATTGCTGCCAGACTTGTGATTGCCGATGTATCGCTAATGACGATCACAACCGCCCTAAATCTCGTAAATTCTTCAAATCCAGTTCAAAATCCTCAACATCATAAGAGTAAAGCGGAATATTTTGTTGCTTGAGAAGATGACGAAAAGCATTAAGGGGCATATCTGCTAATTTGCTGGCATAGCCCAACGTTAGATGGCCTGTTTGGAACAGGTACAATGCGATTTCTTGCCGAAACTCGCTTGGTGTAAGCTTAGATGCTTGCAAGATTTCGTCTGAAATGACAATACTCATAGCAGGACTACCTTACTGACTATACTTTCAGAGTAACCCAAAAACCTTTAAACAATGTCTGTGTATTACTCCCACCAAAAATTTCGCAGCACAACGCATGAATAGACCTCTTGCAAAAGTCCCTAACACCCCACCCCCAACCCCTCCCCGCTAGCGGGGAGGGGAGCGTTTGCGTTAGCAGATGCAGGGTGGGGTTCTTTATTTTTTATTTATGCAAGAGGTCTAATGACGGAGATTTTAGGCATTACGACTCTAACATCTTCACTCAGCCGCCAATCAAAACAGTGGGATTACCTTTGATAATTTTATTTGGTGGCCCCAATGCTTCTAAAACGGTGTCGCCCATGCGAGAAGCAGGCAAATTGTTAATCAGCACTGTCTGACTACCGTCAATCACAACTCCAGGGCCGTGGGGAGGGACGGGCAAGGGTGTGGCGCAATTATGAATATCAGCACCAGCAGCAGCAGCAGCGATCGCACTACCCATAGTAGCTGCTGATGTTGCCTTTGTAGTTTGTTCCGCAGCTAAGGCAGCAGGTGCCCCTGGTGTACCAGCTGCCGCTAAAGTAGCAGCCTCAGCGGCTTGAATAGCTGTATCAGAAGCGGTTTTGGCAGACTGCAAACCTGGTACTGCGGCAGCAAGCACACCTCGCCACGCAGGTAAAGACCCAATCAACACATTGGGACTACCCGGCCCTCCTGTTAACACTGGGGGTAAAGGATGCGCCACATTGTCAGTAATTCTTGCTGCTGGTCTACCCACGACAACCTCCTATTGTGTTAATTAGAATTACGAATTACGAATTACGAATTAATTAAGTCGAATCAACGCACCTTTAACTGTAATCGTACCGTTGGCTGAAATATCGATATTTCCGGCAGCATCTAATGACATATTACCTGTTGATTTCACTGAAACAGATTTAGCCATATCGTCCATTTTGATTCTATGACCACCTTTGGTTTCAATCTCTATACACTTTTGACTGTCATTAAGATATATTTTGTGACCGTATTCAGTTTCTACGCGAATACCTTTTTTACTAGTTCCTTTATCTTCTTCAACAAACTGTAAAGTATGACCTACACGAGTTTTAATGGTGCGTAATCTTACACCACTTGTAACTGAATCCCTTACCTTTTCCGGTGGTGCATCTTTGCCATTCCATACCCCGCCAATAACGTAGGGACGATGGATATCGCCATGTTCAAAACCTACTAAAACTTCATCGTTTACCTCTGGTAAACAGTCAAAACCTCTATTTTGACCTGCTCCCACAGCTACAACTCTCGCCCAGTCACTTGTATGTTCTTCTGTGAGCGTGGGAAACTTAACCTTCACCCTACCCCATGCCTCTGGGTCTTTATTATCAGTGACAATTCCCACTAATAAAGTCTCAGATGGCTGTAAGCGTTTTTCTGGGGATAGAGTTGTGAATAAGCTACCAGAACGTAGTCCCCGCACGCTGAAATAAGTTTCATAAACGCGTTGACTGAAGAAATGGCGGGTTTCTGTAACATAATACTTACCACTATAGCGATCGCCCATACCCTGAAGATTAATAACCCGTCCCGGTCGAATCTCAGGATTCCCTTCTGCTTTGGCATCTGCATAAACAAATTCTCCCCCTAGTTCATCACACAAAGCCTGAGCCATCGTGTCTGCTTGTTTTTTGCTGGCAACAGGTTTATCTACAACAATCATTTTGGGAGACTTAAGATTAGAAAATGCATTACTAGTACTACTTCCTAGCCGATTACCTGTCTCGGTTATTTGCTTTTCTTTCTTGGCTGTTCCACTAATCAATTTTTTCTGGGTATAGTCCCAGGCGCGTACTTCTACAGAACTTATCTGTTCAGCACTGGTAACGCGGGTACTAAATTTATTAATATCAACTAGCCATTTTAATGATAAAGATCCCTGAGTTTTTGGTTTGCAAAAATTGAGCTTTTCTTCTGTAATAAATAATTCAAAACCAATGCGGGCAGCCCTTTCTCGCAAAAACTCCATATTGGTTTGATTTTCTTGAAATACATACTTATGAACTTCACCAGTTGCTTCTATATTGCCAAGCTTTATGCCTACTTCTTTAACTATTTGCTTGACTATATCGCTATCAGTTTTATTTAAAAAAGAACGATTATAACGACCTCTGTGCAGACGATGAGAAATATCATAACCGCGAACAATGATATCAGCTTCAGATTTTTCATTGAAGTTAACTTCCATCGCTGTAATTTCGCCTTCAATGAGGAATTCTCCTACCTCCTCTTGGAAGTTATTATCTAGAGTCGTACTAGAAGTAAAACCCAATTTCACTTTTTTTCCAATTTTAAATAAAGGCTCATGTCGCCAAGCCTTGTTTTCTGGTCGGTCAGATGCGGGAATATAGCTGTTATGGATTACTAGCGTAAACATTGCTGGTAAATGAAGGCTTTCTTCGATTGTGATTTGCAACAAATCCTTCATTAATTCAGGAGAAGCCTGTTTTCCGTCTATTTGTATTTTAGGTTCGCTTAAATAAAGGCTTTTTTTTGCAGGCATAATTATTAATTTATAACTTATGGAATGTTCAGTAACACCTCTTTGGCTAAAGACGCGATGAATCGCGTCTCTACAAATGGTCTATTTGTCGCATTCTTTTTTCAAATTGGTATTACTTGTTTTGTTTTACTCAGTGTTTGTCCTTTTGGATCTCCCGCACGAGCATTGCCTGTAGAAGCAGATTGACGGCCTCCAGGAAGGTTATTCTTATCTACTTCTTGCAAGGCTATATCTACTAGTGCCCTTACTGGTGTACCATCACTCAAAAACATATTTAAAGTGTAGGTTAAACTCGTGATTACACAATAAAAATACTCGTTTCCCCATGTAAATATATAAACAGGTGGTCGTTTATCAGTTGCTTTACTGATAGTTTCTACTCCTTTCTTAATTTTATCTATATATTTTGTCATCACCGACTCTTTTGTTTCATAAGTATCATAAAGTAACTGCTTGAGCGTGAATTTGTAAGGTTCAACGCCAGAAAAGTTTACTTTCGGAAGTAGAGTAGTTCCTCTATTACCATCCTTACTTTCCCACTTAACAGTCCGAGAGAAACTAATATCTGTAGGATTAAACATTAATTCAATATCTGGCGCTTCACCGTTATAAGCTACAAGTTTAGCTTTCTCAAGTTGCGGTTGACGTTTTTGAATAACAATAATTGCTGGACTTGCCATTTGAGTATTCTCCTAAAATTAATTATTGAATACGAATTTACCAAGGTAATCTACCAGAGGAACCACCATGACGTTCTCGCTCAATTTCTATTCGTTGTCGTAATCTGCTATAAACTTCACGAGCTAGAGCTTCAATATCGGTGGTATCATCTTTATCATCTTCTTGAAAAATGGAGGATGCGCTCTCTATCGTCTCAGTTACTGGTGCTATTTCTCTAGATATGTCGGGTGGAGTAACTTCTCCACCATCAGCAAAGCCTCTAGCTGAAGGAAGATGTTTAGCAAAAACTTGTGGTGATTCTGAAACATGAGAAAGTTCATAATTTTGGCTATTAAATTCTCCATCATTAAAATTAAAACTAGTGAATTCATCATCATTTCCATTTAGTAAATCTTCCACACTCGACCATTGAGAAGGTGTATTTGACCATTGAGAAGATGTCTTAGTGGGAGAATTTGCTTTTCGGAAAATCAGGGGAGGCGACGAGTATTGAGGTGAGGATTCACCTACATCAATTGTTTCATTATGAAGGGTATGAATCTCTGGAGAATTGAGGATCGAAAGTCTCTGTTTACTAATATTTAACCCCAAGGAAGAAGGAATTAAAGAATTGGATATCTCAGATGAATCAGTCTCAGTACTTTTTAGCTGTAATGAAGTGTCTGAAAAAGAATCGACTTTAGTCGGAGTCTCTGGAGAAATTGTTTCTTCTGGTTCTGTGGAATTGGGTGTCTGTAAACTTGGAAGAATAATATCCTGCGGTGTTCCACCCGTGTTGATGTGATGTAGTAAAGGTAAATGCTTCTGTGCATCTCTAGTATTAATCACAAACTCCCCAGGCGTAAGCATTGCAGGTACTGTATCCGAGGCTGCTATTTGCTGGCGATTTTCAACGCGGGAATCTGTTACGTGGCCACCAGTAGCATAACCTTTAGGTGCTGGCAAATTTTCTGCGATCGCATTTTGCTCAACTTGAGGTAGTGTGTTTACCTCATTTTGTGGGGAGATGGGATTATCTGAGGTATCAACAAAGGTTAATATTTCAGGATTTTCTTCATTTGTTACCGCAGAGGTAAATTCTGATTCTACTATTTGTTCATTGTCAATAATTTCCCTGAAAATACTCGCAGTTTCACCAATCTCAGGCGATGTGGCGGTAATTGGTGCGATCGCAGTTTCACCAATTTCTGATGATGTAGGAGTAATTATTGGTGTTTCAGAAATCTCAGGTAATGTGGCGAAAAGTGGTGCGATCGCAGTTTCACCAATTTCTGATGATGTAGGAGTAATTATTGGTATTTCAGAAATCTCTGGCGATGTGACGGAAAGTGGTGCGATCGCAGTTTCACCAATCTCAGGCGATATGGCGCTAACTACTGGCGTTTCAGAAATCTCAGTTGATGTGGTGGTAATTGGTGCGATCGCAGTTTCACCAATCTCAGGCGATATGGCGCTAACTACTGGCGTTTCAGAAATCTCAGTTGATGTGGTGGTAATTGGTGCGATCGCAGTTTCACCAATTTCAGGCGATATAGCGGTAATTGTTGGTGTTTCAGAAATCTCAGGCGATGTGGCGGTAAGTGGTGCGATCGCAATTCCACCAATCTCAGATGATGTGGCGGTAATTGTTGGTGTTTCACCAATCTCAGGTGATGTAGGAGTAATTATTGGTGTTCCAGAAATCTCAGGTGATGTGGCGGTAAGTGGCGCGATCGCAATTTCACCAATCTCAGATGATGTGGCGGTAATTGTTGGTGTTTCACCAATCTCAGGTGATGTAGGAGTAATTATTGGTGTTCCAGAAATCTCAGGTGATGTGGCGGTAAGTGGCGCGATCGCAGTTTCACCAATTTCAGGCGATGTCGCGATTAGTGGTGCGATCGCAGTTTCACCAATTTCAGGTGATATGGCGCTAATTATTGGTGTTTCACCAATTTCAGGCGATGTCGCGGAAAGTGGTGCGATCGCAGTTTCACCTATCTTAGGCGATGTAGGATTAATTGTTGGTGTTTCAGCAATATCAGGTGATGTGGTAAGAAGTGGTGCGATCGCAGTTTCACCAATTTCAGATGATGTGGCGCTAATTATTGGTATTTCAACAATCTCAGGTGGTACTAAAATGGGCTGACTTTCTGTAAACTCGTTATTAGTACTCTCAAGATAGCTGTCACGTTGCAGTGAAGTCAGATTTGCTGAATCATCTGAGACATTAACCTCCATAGCAGACTGTGACTCTGAAATTACTAACGGTTCATGATTATCAGAGTTTCTGAATAAATTAGGTGTGTCTTCAATCTCGGCTGAGGTAGATGTTAGTTGAACAGGTATACTCGCTAGAGACTCACTTGAAACACTGGAATCAATTTCTTGTTGTATTGCAATAGTTTTTTTTGCAACTGAAGACTCAGAATTAGGTACAACAATATGCTCTACTACAGTATTTTCATCATTCGCCAAAGGATGAAGCAAAGTAGGTGCATCATCAAGTTTAGGTGAGGTTAGTGCTGACGGCAAACCTAGAGAGTTATCAACGACAGCATTATCCAGTTGCAATGTAGGTATTTCCAAATTAGTCTCAATAGACAGAGGCTCATCTGATGTTAATAAGCTCTTTTCATTACCATTAATATTAACATTGTTGTGAACACTCTTCTTAGCCACAGATGGTTTGGCTGCTTTCCTGGATTTGGATTTTTTCTCAAGTGGTTTTTGAGATTTATTCGCTTTTTTTGATTGAGATTTACCTTTAATATTTAATTGTTGCGAGGTATCATCACTTGTTTTTTTATCAATTTGATTTGGCAGTATATCTGGAATACTGTTTTTTACTATTTCATCAGTATTAATATGACTATTTTCGGGTAGAGGTATTGAATCAAAAAAATCAGATTCAAATAATGGTAAATCACTATTTATATCTTGATTATCCCAACTATCCCAACCTATCAATGGTTGTATCGGTGGTTCATTTTCACGAGATAATAAAAATTTAGAGGATGTAACTAATGGTAGCTTAGTTTGTATAGGACTAATAAAATTACTTCGTGAATGCAAAGAATGAGACTGTTTGCTCAATCCCATTCTTTCAGGACTAGATAAAGATGATATTACCCCAAGGGGATGAATATTGTTTCCTAGTGGAGATTGAATAATTTGCATAGTTATGATTGAAAAATAGCCAATTAGCTAGAAACGAAATATCCACTTTTTTGATTCCGTTGTACAGAAGTGCCTCCTCCTGTAGACCTTGCAACTTGTAAACCCTCATACGCTAAAGTTAATTCTTCAATGGCAACTGCCTTACCATCTGCTTGGAGTGCAGGTGTTTTCCAGGTTATAGGAATAGCACCAATCAAAGTCCAACTCATCATCGTTTCACCGGCTTGATTAAAAATCAAAATATTGACATTGCGTCGAGATGTTTTCTTCTGTTCATCAAAAACTGCATTCATCCAGTTCCAAAAACCTGGATGATCGGTAACTCCACGTTTAAGAGTGATGTCTGCAAATTCTGTATGACCTAAATAAATTCTTTGCTGGTCGTTAACACCACCTTCCTGAAAAACATTTTTCTTAATTTGAATACTTAATCCTGAACATTCCGCAAAAGATGCAGCAATAGAACTGTCTATTTCTACATAGAAACGATTAGTAGTGACATAATTTAATTCATGAGTAATGTTGCCATTATTAGCGCCTGTAGCCATCACAACCACCTTTGAGAATCATAACTACCTACCCTTTCGCGCTGCGATCGCAAATCTTCTAGCAAAAGTTTATACACGTGTTCTGTCAGCTGGTTCATCAGCCGTGAGTCGTTGAGATATTTACTTGCCGTTTTAGCCGCGTTGCTTGCATCAGATGCCGCCGAAACCCCAGCGTAGCCAGCAGTCCCGCCAACATCTCCATCGAAGGTGAAAAAATTTTGTTGCTGTTTTGAGTCCATAAATAAAAAAACTCTCCCTAAATCCAGGCTAAAGGTAGTGCATCAGAATCAAAAGTAGCCAAAAGTCGAACTTGCCCTTTGCCTGGATTCAGATTTTTGAGCAATTGTGTTACAAGCGCGATCGCAGTACTCTAAATTGTGATTAATAGTAAAATAATTTCTCTAGCTACTGCTTGGGCAACCAGGAAAAGAAAATGAGAGAACACGTCAGTCGGCAGAAAAAAACTACTACAGACTTCTCAATTCCATCCCTGAAACACCCAACACGTGGCTTTGGTTTGGAGTCGTCGGCAATTTCACGCCAAGCGGTTCCAAAAATACAACCACTCCATAAACCACTGACTCACGATATCAGTCGCATACCACTTCATACCCAAGCAAAACTCTCAATTAGCCAGCCTGGAGACAAATACGAACAGGAAGCCGATAGCGTCGCACAGCAGATGAAATCTCTGGACATACAACGACAACAAGCGCCAGAGAATGAGGAAGAATTACAGATGAAGCCGATGCTGAAGCGATCGCCGATGTTAATGATAGGTAGCGAAACAAGAGAACCTGTAATCCAGCGAGATATCGAAAATGCTACCTATGACAGATACGATCCAACAAGCGCCGAGGCATCTAGGGCTTTCTTCACAGCCTATAATGAAACTGTTCAAAAGGCATATAACTATGCAATCACCGTACCTAGTTTAGGAGCTTATGGGGAATTGAACGGTTACACCAAACTTTGGGTTCAAAAGTGGAATGAACATTTATCGCAAAAGCGCCCGAAGTTGATGGCAGCAGCCTTTGGATATGCGATCGAATCGTTAGTGAGTGACTCAAACTCGGAGTTTCACCCCAAAATCTCTGGAGAGTATTCAGTGGATACACAGGTAACGGTGGGTGGAACCCGTCCTGATTTAGTTTTGCGGTTAAAAAAAGGAAGCAACTATATTGCATGGCTAGACCTAACAGCCTCAGATAGTGTTGACCATATTTACACGAAGGATAATTGGTCTTTAAAAGTTAGCAATTTTGCAGAAGTTACCTATCCTTCTCTCGATCTTGGCACTTTAGCCTTCATGCAACAAAATAAAGACAATAAAGGCGGAATAAGCGAAGCGGATCTCAAAACAAGATTGGCTGTTGCTCAGGCAGAGTATGGAAAACGTAAAGGGCAATGGAAGCAGCTTGGTCAAAAGTTTGCTTTCAATCAGATTTGGAAAGAAATGAAGAAGAGTCGGGAGACCTTAAGTATGATGCCAGAATATCCACGACAATTTATCTTGGAGAAAATAAAGAAGGAATTCCAGATTGCTGAATTAGATGAAAAGCTGGTGCCAAGTATCTTAATTGCTATGGGCGTATCGGCAGCACCTTGGGGCTATACAACGGGATATAGCAGCAGTGAAAAAGCAGGTGAAGCATGGCTGATAGATAATGCGCCTGCTGAAGCTTCAACTTGAATATGTGCGATCGCCCGATCTTGTAGGGTGCGTTAACGAAGTAACGCACCGAACCAATAATTTGGTGCGTTACGGCGTAAACAACCAAATCGCCTGTCAAAATATCCAAACACGAACGCCTAACGCAGCCTACAAGAGATATTAATTCGGCATGATTGAAATTCACAATTTAACGCAGGGAAAGCAGAAGTTGCGACAGACTGCGCGAAACACCGAAACGCCTTGGCAGAAGTTAATTC
>NZ_JAVRCD010000002.1:0-235081 GCF_034530895.1 Nostoc sp. DedQUE08 | reverse complement strand
CGAGAAGGCAGAAGTTGATACAGAGTGCGCGAAACACCGAAACGTCTTGGCAGAAATTAATTCCGAGAAGGCAGAAGTTGATACAGAGTGCGCGAAACACCGAAACGTCTTGGCAGAAGTTAATTCCAAGAAGGCGATCGCCACGATCCAACGCTTGGACAATTTCAGCGAGAGGCGATCGCCTTTATTGTATAGCAACAGCCAAAAAGGTTAGGACATTAACAGATGATAAAATTTAGACACAAAAAGGCTTTTCACCCAGTCCCCAGCGATGCACTGAGCTTGTCGAAGTGTCCCTAGTCCCCAGTCCCTTGCTATAGTAGCGACTGTCTGAATAGTGTTGCGTAGGCAAAGCCCGTCGTAGACATCGCCCATGTATAATTGTTGATAAAATACGATCGCCAATCTTGTAGAGTGCAAAATAGAATCGGGTTCCCGAAGATTTAGACTTTCGATAAATTGTGTTACAAGTGCGATCGCAGTACTCTAGATATTATTAACAGTAAAATTATTGATCTAGCTACTGCTTGGGCATCTGGAGAAGAAAATGAGAGAACATGTCAGTCGGCAGAAAAAAACTACTACAGGCTTCTCAATTCCATCCCTGAAACAACCGATACGCGGCTTTGGTTTGGAGTCGTCGGCAATTTCACGCCAAGCAATTCCTAAAATACAACCACTCCATAAACCAGTTACTCACGATATCAGTCGCATACCACTGCGTACCCAAGCAAAACTCTCAATTAGCCAGCCTGGAGACAAATACGAACAGGAAGCTGATAGCGTTGCACAGCAAATAATGCAAACAATGGCGCAACCTGTAAATCGCCAGTCCATCCATCGAGTTGCATTGCCAGATTCAGAAGAATTGCAGATGAAACCTCTAGCCAATTCCATCACTCCTTTGGTGCAACGAGAAGCATTGCCAGAAGATGAGGAAGAATTACAAATGAAATTTCTGGACAATAGCACATTGCAACGAGAAGCATTGCCAGAGGATGAGGAAGAATTGCAGATGAAATCTCTGGACAATAGCACATTGCAACGAGAAGCATTGCCAGAGGATGAGGAAGAATTGCAAATGAAATCCCTCGACAATAGCACATTGCAACGAGAAGCATTGCCAGAGGATGAGGAAGAATTGCAAATGAAATCCCTCGACAATAGCACATTGCAACGAGAAGCATTGCCAGAGGATGAGGAAGAATTACAGATGAAGCCGATGGTGCAGCGTCAGGCTAAGGCTGGGATGCCTGCTGCGCCAGACTTGGAAGCCTCCATTAACCAAGCTAGGGGTGGAGGAGTGGCGATCGCAGACAATATCCGCGAACCGATGGAACGGGCATTTGGCGCAGATTTCAGTGGGGTAAAGGTTCACACGGATGGTCAATCTGACCAGTTGAATCGGTCAATTCAGGCGCGTGCTTTTACGACTGGGCAAGATGTGTTCTTTCGTTCGGGTGAATATAATCCAGGGAGTCGGGGCGGACAAGAGTTGTTAGCGCATGAATTGACACACGTTGTGCAGCAAAATGGTGGTATACAGAGGTATTTGTCACATGAGCAGCCCTCATTGCAAAGAGAACTCAACATAACATCATATCTAGTTCAAAAGACACCGATTGGTGGACCTCAACACAATTACACGGCAAATAACAGCAGTAACACATTCATCTCGGATCATCTCGCACAGACCGAGGCACAAGCAGAAACTGCAACGTTAAATCGAGCAAACAATGGGCGTGGTACAACTAACACCGTATTAATGGAGACAGATGCTAATGTTAAGGATTTAGTGCTAGGAGCAGACTACGACGCAGCAGAGCCATTGGGTGGACCAATATGGAAAGTGCCAATTAATTGCAATTACATAATCATCAGGGCGGCTCACGGAGCCGATAACAATATTATTCGGGAAAGAGGATCTGTACAAAATGGCAGGGTATGGGTGAAAGTCTATTTCAATGAGCAAGGGCGTACCATTAGCATAACAGGGGTGTGGGGACAATAGTAGATTGTAGGTAATTAGTGCGATCGCAGACAATATCCGCGAACCGATACAACTCCCAGGTAACAATCCAAGGAAATACTGCACGATCTGCTTGCAGATTGGTATCGGTTTTATAGAAAGCGTGACGGTTGAGATGCCTAAGTGTAGTGTGCCGGAGTAATCGCATTCCAAAATAGCTTATTTCCGTTTTTAGTTTTAACACTTAGCTTTAACTCAATTGTATTGCTTCTAATTCTTCCCTTACAGATAAAGGCTGATACCCCAATGCAAAAGCTTTGGAACTATCCAAAGAAACATCTATTGGTCTAGGTGCTGCCATTTTCACATCTTGTTGGCGGCAGGATTTAAGTCTAGTGGCGGGAAGTTGAAATACTTCTACTAATATCTGTCCAAAATCATAACGTGAAATCCGCTCTTTGCCACCTAAATGAATGATGCCATTAACTTTTTCTAATGCTAATAAAAGTCCTTTGGCGGCAGTTGTTCCACTTACTGGGGTGCGAAATTCATCAATAAATAAATTTAGTTCTTTTTCGGCTTCTAAAGTTTGAATAAATGGCTGAATAAAGCTTTTCGCTGTGGGTGTTGCTGCACCAAACATCAACGGCATTCGACACACTGCGGTCATAGGATATCTTTCTAGCATACCTGCTTCTGCGATCGCCTTTTGCTCACCGTAAAGATTGACAGGACACACGGCATCTGTTTCTCGATATGGAGCATTTAAACCATCAAAAACTAAGTCGGTTGAAGTAAAAGCACAAGGAATAGAATTATCCGCGCAAAGTCCGGCAATATTGCAGGATGCTGTGACGTTAATTGCGTGCGATTCTTCAGGGTGGGTTTGACAAAAATTTGGTTGCGAATGTGCAGCAGTATGAATAACTGCTTCTGGTTTGACATCATTAAAGATCCGTTTTAGTTCCTGAAAACTTGTTAAGTTCGCTTGTAAAATTTTCATACCAGGAATCTCTAAAGGATGGGATAAATAAGTACCATAAATATCCCATTCTTGTTTGGCAAGCTGGCAAAGATGCCATCCTAAAAAACCGCTTGCCCCAGTGATTAACAATTTTTTCATGTATAATCGTAAACCGCTCAAGAAAAAATCCTTGTTACAGCAGGCTTATATTTTACACTGAGTAGTGGCGATCGAATACTATTGCAGTAATTCCTGAAACTGTTTTTTACTACGCACTTTGCTAAAGTCAGGGTCAGTTTTTGCTAACTTCTTGTATTTATCAGGAACAAGCTCGATCGCTTTGTCTAGGTTCTCAATTGCTAATTCTAGATTGCTTTGTAAAGCATAAGAGCAAGCTTTGTTGTAATACGCTTGGTGCAAATCTTGCTTGATGGCGATCGCTCTATTATAAGATGCGATCGCATCTTGATAGCGGTGCAGCTTTGTTAGAGCTATGCCTCGGTTAATTAAAGCTTCATATTTATCGGGTTTGATGGCGATCGCTTTGTTGTAAGATGCAAGAGCATCTTTGTAGCGTTGCAACGATGTTAAGGCGATGCCACGATTATACCAAGCTTCATATTTGTCGGGTTTGATGGCGATCGCTCTATTATAAGATGCAAGAGCGTCTTGGTAGCGTTGCAACGATGTTAAGGCAATGCCACGATTAATCCAAGCTTCAGGACTCTCAACTTTGATAGCGATCGCTTTATCATAAGCTTTTATGGCATCTTCATAATTTTGTCTATCTAATAAATTATTACCTTGATGAAAGTAATCTTCTGCTTTTTGGGTAGCCTTCGCTTCTATGAAAAGTTGGGTTACATTGCTTTCTTGGACAACCTGTGTAGTATTTTCTACCGATGAGTTTCCCCCACCACTACAGCCAAATGTCAAGAAAGCTATCAAGCCAGATGCAACAAAGCAGTGCCGAAAAACCATGCTGTACCTACAAAAATTATTAGATAATGTTCAAATTTGTTAGTTTTTTGAGTATTATCAAAATACACTAGTTTTTACCCATTAATTTACTTATATTTATTTTGCCAGAAAATTTTATTGACGATGCATAAAACTTTATCAAAATCAAGCGTATGTAATAATATCATATTAAGTACACATAAAGCAATCGCTTAGAACCTGCTTTACTCAAAAAACAATTTATTTGTGCTGCTATATATATTGCGTAGCTGTGACTCGTTGTAAACATCGCATTTGTGTAGTAATTCACCCTGATGAAAAGCTTCTTCAATCCGCCAATGCCGACGGTATAAATCAGCCAGGATCGCAAAGGTGAAGACAGAAGTAATATCAGAATAGTTAGTTTTTCCAACCTCTATCTCTATTAATTACTTTTATTTGATGCTTAGAAATAAAATTAAAAGTAAGCTCTAGATATTGATAAATCGTAGAAATAATTTATATTAAATATATGGCAATTTAAAGTTTTAATATTACTTAAAAATTTATTATCGGGAAAAATTCTCATAAAAATTGCTAGTGCATTCATAATGCCATGAGATAATTTTTGGCATTAAAATTGTATATTTTGTATTCATCATTTTTATTTAGGATATAAAAGTATGTCTCTTTTCTCCCCTGATGGTCGGACAAAAGTTAGCAACACGACAACTTCTCCATTTAGTGCTGTAGGAAAGATGAGAATAAGTTGGAAAGGGCCAGATGGGGTTATTAATACTGCTGATGATATTATCATTAACGGTTCTGGCGCCATGATTGATTCCTACCACTTTTTAACAGCAGGACATTGTGTATATGATACGAGATATGGAGGTTGGGCAGATAAAATTGAGGTGATGCTTGGTTCTAAAGGAAATATCATTGCTGGTACAAACCGGGCTGATTATGAATATTATAGTGAAGCCAAATCTGTTTACACACGTTCTTTTGATGGATGGACTCAAGGAGATCAAACTAAAAGCGAAACTTTTCAATACGATATAGGATTGGTTACTCTTGACCGCAATATTGGAAACTTCACTGGCTGGTTTAACTATGGATATGACGATAATCTCAGCAGTGGAACTTTAATGAATGTTACTGGATACCCATCTGATAAGTTTGATTCCAATAGCGATAGGAAATTTGACAACTATGATATGTGGACTCAAAGTGGAAAAATCACAAGTACAACTGACTCGATCTTGCGTAGTAATGAGCTAGATATCCTACCTGGAAATAGTGGAGGCCCTCTCTGGCTTAATAATTCCAACACAAATAAACCAACTATTTATGGAGTAGCTTCAAATGAGACAACCAGCAACAAAACTCCGCTTTACAACGAGTTCGCCCGAATTACAAGCGCTCGATATAATGAGATTCAAAACTGGATCGACCAAGACAATACCGCGCGCCAACCCACTGACAAAGCTGATTTAGTAGATTCTGATGTATGGTTTAACACCACTCTTGGAAGTTTTAATAATAAAACTATCAAATATGGGGAAAATTTCAGCATCACAGTCTATCCTCGCAACAATGGTACAGCCGCGACAGGCACTTTCTCGGTTTCGTTTTACGCTTCTACTGATACCAATATCACTGATAATATTGGTTCTCATTACTTAATTGGTAATACAACTATTTCTTCGATTAATCCATTCAATTCGGGAACAGCGACTTGGAGCGGTGTGTTTCCTAATATCCCAATTGGAAATTACTATGTGATTTCATTTCTAGATCCAACTAATTCAATCCAAGAGTTTGATGAAAGTCTAAGCAGCAACCAAAAGGTATTTAGAACTTTACTCACTGTTACCAATAGTACGCCTACTTCGCCAGATATGACCGTTTCATCAACCGTTAGCTCGCCTTTATCAGCCAAGGAAGAAAATCTTACCTTAACAGGTGCAGATGATATTAATGGGACTGGTAATACTAGTAATAACAATTTAAAAGGTGGAAATGGCAATGACATCCTTATAGGCGGAAGCGATAATGATACTTTTGTGGGAGGTTTAGGTAACGATACACTAACGGCAGGAATTGGATCTGATGTTTTTACTATTAATACCCCTGCTGATAGTATTCATAACATTACAGATTTTTCGTCCTTAGATGACACAATTTATGTTTCTAAAATCGGGTTTGGAGGTGGACTTAGTGAGGGTATACTTCAAGCCACGCAATTTTTTATCGGTTCAATAGCAGAAGATAGTAGCGATCGCTTTATCTACAACAATAATACAGGAGGTTTATTCTTTGATGCTGATGGTACAGGCTCATCCAGTCAAATCCAAGTTGCTCAACTAGCAATAGGTCTAGCTATGACTAATACAAATATTTTCGTGATTGCCTAATAAGTAAAGACGCGATAAATCGCGTCTTTACATAAGGGTTTTGGGTTTATCTGAACTGTATTACTCTATTTTCTCTGTGCAAGGCTTAACTAATGCCAAACACTGACTCGACAGTTGACTTAATCGAATCCCGCGCATCTTTCAAAGTTTGGCTAATGGGATGTTTTGCCTGCAAAAATGCGCGCGCACAATTGCGTCCCGGCATTCCCGAAATTGAACCACCTGGATGAGTCCCTGCACCAGTCAAAAATAGATTATCAATTGGCGTTTTGTAGTTCGCTATTTCTGGCAAGGGACGGAAGAATACCATCTGATCTAGGGTCATGTCAACATGGTAATAATTCCCTTTGTACGCACCTAATCTTTCTCCTAGTTCGGCTGGACTTTCTACCCGACGGGCGATAGTTGCATTCTTGACATTGGGTGCATAGTCTGCCAATTTATCAATCACCCGATCTGCAACTTTGTTTTTCAATTCATCCGTCCAACCAGTACCTTTTAAACCAGTGCCTTCTGCACCAGCAATTTGATAAGGAGCAAAAAACTCAATCCATAGAGTGTGCTTACCTGGTGGTGCTAATGTGGGATCTAAATAACTAGGCATCACCAAGTACATTGATGGGTCAGCATCAGGAATTTCTCCCAAAGTACATTTACTATGAGCCTGTTCTACATGAGCCACAGAATCAGCAATCAAAATAGAACCAACCAGATATTCATCTTTGTGAGCGTGGTGAGGAAAGTGGAGTGGTTCGTCTAAAGCCAAATCTATTTTGAGGATGGTTTCGTTGTTGTTAACGATGCGGCGTTCTAATCTTTCCCATAAATTTGGGTCGGCTCCATCAATATCGCTTTTATCTGTCATTTGTAAGAACAACCGCTTGGCATCAATATTAGAAATAACCCCGTATTTAGCGCGATATTCTTTTCCACCAGCAACCCGCACACCTACAGCTTTGCCATCATCAATTAAAACTTTTTCAACGTGCTGATCTGTGAGAATAACGCCACCTTTACTTGTAACTAAATTCACCAAAGCTTGCACAAGTGCGCCAGTTCCGCCGCGAGGTCTGGCCATCCCTGGATTATGACGCATTGCCATCATAATTGCACCAATGGCAAGGGTTTTTTGTGATGGCGGCGCACCAAGTTCTGCTGATAGTCTGGCTAGTGGCGCTTTCAGAAATTCTTCATCAAACCACTCGTTAAGTAAATCCTCAGCGCTGGTCAACATCGTGCGAATAAAGTCCAGCGTTTTGTTTGGAGAACCAATAACAGAAAATAAATCTTTCAGTTTGGTGATGTCGTAGTTACCAAGGATGTCTATAACTGATTTTGGCGGTGCATTAAACATAGGAATCATTGCACCTAGCGCTCGCTGCCAAAAGTCTACAAATTCTGCATATTTTTTGGCATCACGTTGGTTGTAACGGGCGATTTCTGCACAAGTCTTTTCCAGCGACTTATGTCCTAAAAAATACTTCCCATCAGGATGAGGACAGAAAACAACTGGATCGCACTCCAAATAATGCAAGCCATATTTTTCTAGTTCTAATTCTTCAACAACTGGCCCTAAATGAATAAATTCATGGTCAATCGCACACAAATTGAATTTAAATCCAGGAGCTTCTTGCGGTAAGCATTCTTCAGTTGTTGCTGCGCCACCTGGTACAGAACGCTTTTCTAGTAACAGAACGCTATAACCAGCTTTTAGCAAATAAGCTGCGCAAACTAGTCCATTATGTCCAGCACCGATCAGCACAACATCATACTCTTGCATAGTTGGAATTTAGAAATAATAAGTAACTTTTCAAATGTTAGAAAATTTTTATGACATTGACATCATCCCTCAGTAACAAAATTTATCTTTATTAAAGATAAATTTTACTCAGGAGATGATAGACTTTCTGATGATGGTATTTGCCTCATTTGAGTTTCTACTAGAAGCACTAAACTACCAGTTTCTACTTTTACATCTTTAATATGAAATACCATATCTTCCCATTTAAAATATGGTATGTTCATTAATTCTTTGGCTTTTTGTATTAAAGCTGTAACTACTTCTAAGGATATTCCCCCTCCCTCAGTGCAGTTAAAACTCTCCAGCATCGCAGGTTGTGAATGAGTCCGTGGACGTGCGATCGCAGTATAAGCCAAAGGGCGAGTATTTCCCTTTTCCTTTAACAGTACTCTTCCCCTACATTCTATTTTGCCATCACCAGGTAAATATATTTCAATTTTTTGTGCTTCAAAACTTACAATTCTGCCATCTACATCCAAGTCAAAATCTTGCATCTTGCTGCGAACAAAGTCTGATGCCAAGGTACGGTTCATATCTAATTCTGTGAGTACAATACGAGCAATGGCATTTACTGGATCGTTAAGTTCTATTTGACCAAAAAGGGCACTTAAGGGATTAATGGTAATACTTTCTGTTTGCAGTTTTATTTCCTGTACGCGAACATCTTTTTCGATCACTAATCCTTGGCCTGTAACCGAAACTCCATCCGCCTGTCCCTGAACTATTTTAAACAGATCGGTTTGTACATCTATTTCTATTTTTTCTACTTCATCTAGCTTTTCAGATACTCTTCTTTCAGCTTCTTGGGATAAAAATTGTTCCTCCAACCGATGCTCATCAGGCATGAATTAGTAAGCTCCTAAATTTTCTCTTACTATTTACTGTAAAGGCTGGATGCTAAGGAGCGGATCTATATTTGGATATATGCAAATTGGAGGATTGAGTAATTAAGTAGAAAGTATTGTTTGTCTTTTTAGTTTTGCTTTTTTAGTAACAAGCATTTTTACACCGCCGCTAGGGACAATTGTGATACCACGGCGGACTGGATGCACAGGACGTTTATCAGTAAGGCTTAATTCAAAACGGGATAATATCATGGCTGTTACTAATTTTAGTTCGTACATGGAAAAGGCTGCACCAATACAACCGCGATAACCTCCACCAAAGGGTAAATATTCGTAAGGTGAAAATTTTTGGTTGAGGAATCTTTCTGGGCGAAACTGTTCTGGTTCTGGGTAAGTCTCGGCTCGGCGATGTGCTAAATAAATACAGGGAACTAAAACTGTTTCTGATGTAAATTTATGCTCCATAATTTCCACTCTATCTTTTACCATTCGCGGTGTGCAGATTAAAGCAATAGGGTGAATTCGCAGTGTTTCTTGACAAACGGCGGTGAGATAAGGTAATTGGGCAATTGTTTCAGGATTTGTGAGATTGTCCAAAGTATTTAGTTCTTGCATTAGCCGATGTTTAACCTTTGGGTGAGAGTGAATTAAATAAAATACCCAAGCTAATACACCAGATGTAGTTTCGTAACCCAATAGCAATAATGAAACTAGTTGATCGCGTAATTCCTCATCTGTCATTTGTTGTCCATTTACGTCATACGCTGACATCAGCAGACTAAGAATATCTGTACGTGCAGCATCATTTTGCCAACGCCTTTCAGAAATTTCTGCATAGATGAGTTTGTCAATTTGCTCTCGTCTTTTTAAGAAAATTCCCCAAGGACTCCATGCGCCTAAATCTTTTTGCAGCGAAGGAAAGAAAAATAAGCTGGAATACCAAGGTTTAGTTACGTCTTCTAATAAAGAACTCAATTGTTCTTTTAATTGTTGGTAACGCACACCATGAGTAATCCCAAATACCACTTGTAAGATAATTTCTAAAGTGAGATTTGACATTAATTTGTGTATATAAATATTTGTATCTGATGTCCAATGTTGTGTAATCTCTTCAGTTATTTGACAAATTGCTTGTCCATAAGATTTTAAATTATCGCCATGAAATGCTGGAAGTAATAGCTGTCGCTGTTGTTGGTGCGATCGCGCTTCTTGAAATACAATAGAATTCTCTCCAAACAAGGGTTTAAATACATGGGTTGCTTTTTTAAAATCTAACTTGTGTGCAGGGATGGCAAAACAATCGCTAATTGCTTGGGGATGGCTAAAAAATACTATCGGTGGTGACTTTAAACCCATTACCTGTACTGTGAAAACATCACCATATTTGGCAGCATTATTTTCTAAAAATTTTGTTGGTTCAGCAATTAATTGCAGAGTTTGTAACAACGCTGGTGTGCTGAGATTATTAAATAGTTTCATTGTTTATTAGATACTTTTAGGATTTCAGAAGGTGCAAATAATTCAATCCGCTTGGGTTAAGGCTTACTTCTCCCTAACACTCCTTAAAAAAGATGCAATTAGAGCAAGCTTTGTTAATATTTTCAGGGGATAGTAGGGAGTTAATTAACACTAAGTAACCCGTAGTGGTAATTAATCACTATTAATTTTTACAAAGTTAATGATAATATTTTTTCTGAATTTTTAAAGTGATTTACAGAAAAAATTTACTCAATTATTTTGGGATACACATATTAAAGTTACGTCTTTTGGTGATATTAAAATGCCTTATTTTGATGTATAATCTCACTCTTAAAATTCATTCTTTTTACAGTTGTAATATATTAAAATCCCCTATAGTCCTCTTTAAAAGAGGACTATAGGGGATTGTTTAAAAGCATTGAAAATCTATCTAAATGTATAGATAATTGACAGTTTGCTGAACGCAACCATTAAACCTCACAGCATCAAACAGAGGTTGTCTGGAGGATGGAAGACCTCACCTGACGTTGACTCGTGACAACCATCTCAATGGGACGATCTGGCCCTGTCACTAAACCACGGCGTTTAGGTCGCACTTCACCTTTATTAACTAGTTCTAATTCCTTGCTAGAAAGGATTTGAGCAAGTGCTAGCTTCATTTCCAACTGGGCAAACGCTAGCCCAATACAGCGTCTAGCACCAGCGCCAAAGGGCAAATATTCATAAGCAGAAAATTGCCGTTCTAAAAAGCGTTCTGGTTTAAACTGCTTAGGTTCTGGATAAATATCTTCCCGTTGGTGGGTCAGATAAATAGAACCAATTAGGACTGTACCCGGTTCTAGTTCGTAACCGCCCAGCGATATCGGTGTTCTAACTCTTCTGGGAAAAGTTAGCATACCTACTGGATAAATCCGCAATGTCTCGGAACAAACAGCGTTGAGATAAGGTAATTTGAAAACAGTGCCAGGATCTGGGTTATCGCCCAAGCTATCTAATTCTTGCAGTAGCTTTTGGCGCACTGATGGTATTTTATGAATCCAGTAGAATGCCCATGCTAAGGCTGTTGCTGTGGTTTCGTGACCAGCGACTAACAGAGTCATCAATTCATCGCGCAACTCTTCATCAGTCATGGGTTGACCGGCTTCATCTCTAGCAGCCATGAGTAAGCTAAGAATATCCGTGCGTGATGAATCTGGTTGTTCTCGACGTTCCCGAATTTCCTCGTAGAGGAGTTGGTCAGCTTCTTGCTGAAGGCGCATCTGATTTCCCCAGAAGTTAATCGGGCCAAAATCTCTTTGCAAAGCTGGAAAATAAAGCAAAGCTATACTTAAGCGAGAACTGGCCTTTTCTAAAAGATCGCCCAAAAAATGCTGTAGTTTTTCGGCGCGAGGCCCTTCATATAGACCAAATACAGCTTGCATAATCACCCGCAGGGTAATAGCTTGAGTTGCAGACCGAATATTAAAGGGTTTACCTATCTGGTATTGGTTGATAACTTGCTTGGTGACATCGGTAATCACCTGACTATAATTCCGCATTCTTTCGCCGTGAAAGGGAGGCATTAACAACTGGCGTTGGCGCTGGTGTTCTGCACCGCTAATGCTAATCACAGAATGCTTTCCCAGCAAAGGTTCAAACACCTTATTCAGATCGCCAGGGGCTTCTAATTCCTTGGTATCAGTTGTCAAAATTTGCTGTTGCGCTTGGGGGTTGCTGACAACCACCATAGGAGGCAGATTTTTGTCTAATCGGAGAGTAAAAATCTCGCCATAGGTTTTGGCACAATCCTCCATAAATAACATCGGATTAACAATCCAGCGCATCATCTGTACAACTGCTGGAGTTTGCGGCCCATTTGGGAATTTCATAAATTTTTTTCCGATTAAATATTTTTTGCTACTTCAACTAATTGAAATTTTGGTTGCCTGACCATTTAAAGTACTTATTCTAACGTTGCAAAAAAGCAATAAACTGTTACAACCTCGAAGATGTAAAATTTTGGTTAAATTCAACGAGCATCTACAGTTTCACTTCATCGTCAAAAGGTACTCAGCATGACTGCAATCTCCGCAAAGGCATCTTCAGCGCTTCCCAATTTTTCGGAAGGGATTCAATATTTTGGTGAAGCTTTACCAGATTTTGAAACTTATGGTGCAACACCTGCTATCGAATCGGGCAAAGTAGCGATCGCATCTCCCACAGAACCAAATGCAGTATATCAAACTTTACTTGCTGCCGATGCCCTGCGCTACCTGACTTTACAAGTTACTGGTAGTAAAGCTTCTGGGCATCCCGGCGGATTCGCCAGCCAAGCAGAAGCTTATGCATCTCTTGTCATGCTGGGATACAAGAACATTATTACCGAAGTCGGACACCACGCCCCCGGATTTTATAGTGCCATGTTCTTGGATCGATCGCTAGAGGACATGGGAATTTTTACAGTCCAAGAATTGCGCGATCGCTTCCGAGAAAAGCACGGACTTTTAGGACACCTTTCTGGTTACATTCCCGGTATTCTCGCACCTGCGGGGCCTTTGGGACAAGGGCAACACTTTGCAATGGCGGCTGCACTCCTGCACAAAGATAAATTGTTCCCCTTTACAGTTGGGGATGGTGGATTGGGTGAGCCTTATATTGTAAGTGCGATCGCACATTTTCATACAGCTTATCCTGCTGTCACCAATTTCTTACCGGTGTTGGTGTGGAACGGTTACAGCCAAGAACATCACAGCATGGTTTCCCTGAAAACCAACCCAGAGATGCAAGCATATTGGCAAGGTAACGGTTTTGATGAAGTGGTGTTAGTTGATGCCAAGGATTTCGACGATCGAGACCAACCAGGGGATTACGTTGATAGTACTGCCTTTTCCTTTGAGAAACGCCTAGAATTTACTCAAGCAGTACTTTCTGGTATAGATAAAGCAGCGCGATCGGCACTGGGTGGTAAACTTACCGTCTTCATTATTAAACAACTCAAAGGTGCAGGAGTCCACGCGCGAGGTGCAAAATCTCACAACCTGTATCCTAAAGATACGCTGGATGCGCCGCATATTGTTAGTGCATTGCAAACCCGTGCTTTGTCTGTGGAGGCTTGGCAATTAGTCAGAACAAATGCCGAACGCGCCGGTGGTGGCCCAGCAGGGAAAACTGTGGTGACAGAATTTGAATTTCCATTACCAGATTTAGGCGAATTACCTTTAGAAGAATATGCAGTTGGAGGTGAACCAAAAGTTTCCACAACTGCGATGGGACGATTAGTAGGAATAGTTGGAAATAAAGATCGAAATTTCCTTGTCACCAACGCCGATGGTAATGAAGCATCAGGAATTGCGAACATCAACCAAGCATTAAAGATTATCCACCCCACAACCGACGATTTATATAATCAAGCACCAAATGGACAAGTTTATGAACCATTGAGTGAAGATGCTTGTGCCGGTTTAGCTGCGGGTTTAGCGTTAATGGGTGCGAGAACTTTGTGGTGTTCTTACGAATCTTTTGCCATCAACGGATTACCAATTTGGCAAACTGTAACCCAATCAATGGCAGAATTGCGCCGTCAAACTCCCTCAACTATTACTTTATTCACAGCAGGCGCATTAGAGCAAGGGCGTAACGGTTGGACTCACCAACGTCCCGAAATTGAAGCTTACTTTGCTTCGTTGATGCGAAATGGAAATGTTTTCCCATTATTTCCGCCTGATGCTAATAGTATTCAAGCCTGTTATGATTGGGCATTGAAAACTAAGAATAAGGGGATTGTAATTACAGCAAGTAAATCGCCGTTACCAATTCGCACAACTTTAGAACAAACTCGTCAAGGGTTGCGCGATGGTGCGGTGTTATTACATGAAATTGCTGGCGATAAACAAGTTGTATTTGCTGTAATTGGCGATATGACATTAATGCCAGTATTTGAAGCTGCTGCTTTCTTAGAAACTGAAGGTATTGGTGCGAAGATTGTTTCTGTTATTAACCCCAGACGTTTGTATCGTCCCCACGATACAGCATGGGATATCTGTTCCGAACCTGATGGCGATTTCTTAGATGATGCGAAATTTGCCGAATTATTTGATGGCGATGCGCTAATTGCGGTTACTGGTGGTGCTGCGTCGATGCTAGAACCGATCCTGTTACGGAGTACAGCAAAGCGAGACACCTTTGCATGGAAACGTGGCGAAACTACAGCAAGTGCTGGCGAGTTGATGGCGTTTAATGGATTAACTGCTGAAGCGTTAACAAAACGTGCGATCGCGTTAGTGCATTAAGATAACGTAATACCCCATCTAGATTTTTACTTGGGTGGGGATTATTTAATAAAACAAAATTTTATGTTCTATAAATTAGAACCTGTGTAATTTGATCTAAAAAGCTATGATTAAACCTATACCAACCAAATATAATAATGTTCAGTTTCGTTCTAGATTAGAAGCAAGATGGGCTGCTTTATTTGATCTTCTAGAATGGGGGTGGGAGTACGAGCCTTGTGACTTTGATGGATGGATTCCTGACTTTTTACTAAAGTTTGATTCTCCTATTTTTGTTGAAGTTAAGCCCGTTTATAATTTTCCACAATATGTTGCTGATGAAATAGAAAATTCAGGTTGTACAGAAAATTGTCTAATTGTTGGAATGACTCTGGATTCACCTAAGAATAGCTCATATTATGGAGTTCAGATTGGTTGGAAGAGAGTCGTAGACCATGAAGAGGCTTTTTTCTTGGAATGCTCTGATCTAGTTTCGCCAGTTTACAAAAATTGGTTTGAAGTTGTCTTTACTCTTGATAAATACAAGAAAATTACTTTTGATGGCGCACCTGGACACTCACCAGGAATAGTTAGATTTACAGATGGATGGGAAGATTATGGTTCACAAGGTTTAGAAAAAGAAGTTCAAAGGCTGTGGAAGATAGCTGGGAACAAAGCGCAATGGAAAATTTCGATTATTTCATAAATTTGAAAGGAGAAGTTTAGATCAATGTTGGGTTTCGTTCCTCAACCCAACCTACAATTTATTGCAACTACAGCCAGTGCTGGCGAGTTGATGGCGTTTAATGGATTGACTGCTGAAGCGTTGACGAAACGTGCGATCGCATTAGTGCATTAAAGCTGCGTAGGCGTAGCCAGCCGTAGGCATCGTTTTTTATTTTATCGCAAATGTACGTATGGAAATGCTGAAAAATTGCGTTTAATGCGTATATTTGCGTTTTTTTATGAGAATTTCTAAGGCATTAAGATTAATTTATAAATAAATGTGGTTAGATTTGCTGAAATTCTTTAACATTAACAGGTTTTGAAGTCAGAAAAGCTGCTTTTGAAGTCAGAAAAGCTACTTTTCAAGTCGCAAAAGCTGCTTTTCAAGTCGCAAAAGCTACTTTTCAAGTCACAAAAGCTGCTTTTCAAGTCACAAAAGCTGCTTTTCAAGTCGCAAAAGCTGCTTTTCAAGTCGCAAAAGCTAGTTTACGAGTTCAAAACTTGATTTACAAGCCAGGATGAAACCCGATATTTTTATAGAAAACATGGCGTTTAATGGATTCACTGTGGAAGCTTGACAAAAAGTGCGATCAGGTTAGCATATTAACGTGAGTTCGACGGGTTGAAAAAGGTGCAAAAAAAAGCTGAGACTGGAATAAGAAGAAAAATTCAAGGGTGTCTCAGCTATGTCCACAATTGTATCTCGCCTAGATGTAACCCAGATTTTCTGTGATATTGAATTTGAAGTAATTCTTAATTTTATTCAGTTATTTGAGGGTTAAAGGCTTTTAATCGATAATCTAAAACTATTTGATACGCATTTAAGAAATGTTCTTCTAGAGGTCTCTCAGATTTTTTATGCTCACTAATTATTGGTTGCAAGTCACTATCACTCAAATAGTTAACAAATATCAACCAAGCTAGTAAATGAGGTGTGGTCTGTATCATTTTACTATTTATGGTCTGAGCAGCAAGTTTTTTAGCTCCTCTATCATCTGTTAGAAAAGCTTGACGAGTTTTCTTTGCAAAAGCAATAGATGCAAGTTCCCCTTTATCTTTTTTCTTTCTTGCTTGGAGAATTTCTACATCTTGAAGGTCTTCAATAGTTAAATGATAATATTTGAACTTTCCATTTTCATATTCCTGACGAAAACGATTCTGCAATTCTATTTCTGCTGGTTTCGGATTTTTACGTGGCTTGTGTAGACACTCATAATACACAAAATATGTACAAGAAAATACGCATCCGGCGTTATTAGCTGTTGTATAAAGAAGTTTAGAGGAAAGTATATTCCAAATAGCACAAGTATCTATGACATTATATTTATGGAAATTTGATGGATCAATCACCATACTTAATAGTTCTCCCGTAGATACTTGCTATTTCCGTTAATTCATATTTGCTAGCTAAAAGCATTTCTGCTACTCGACCAGCCGAAATAATATTCTGTTCATAGGCATCAAAGCAAAGTCCAACATAAAAATTTGACAAACCTCTTTTAAGAAGCTCTTCTCGACGTTGGCGAGAGCCGAATGAGAGGCTTTCAGGCAGTTCTGGATCAACTTTTAAATGTTTTGGGACTCTCACTGCTTTTATCTGGGTTTCTACATCTTCAGATATAAAATTGGCACTTTTTAAGGCATTAGCTAACGCTTCTGTACTCACCTTAAGTTTATTTGCCCATTCAACAGCTTTTTCAGGAGTCCAAGTTCGACAATCTGGTATTTTCTGTAAAAATTCTGGTGGCATTAAATAATCGGATGCAAAGTTGTTAGCTCTCACTTCAACTAAATTCCTTTTGTCTGTTTTCAAAGAAATAACAAATTCCTGCTCATCATCCAAAATTCCATGAGCCGATTCATGAGCCGCAGTAAATCTTTGCCTGTAAATATCTTCACTGTAATTCACTAATATGCACTTGCCTGCTGTGGGATGTCTGATGAATAAACCAGAGATGTTAGAGTTACCCAACTGGCGACGAAAAATATGAAATCCCAGAGAGCGAAAATCTTCATAAACATCCATACGGATTTCATTAGAAGCATAACCTAAATGTCTTCTGAGTGCCTTTGCAGCCTCTTTTCCGTGTCCTATGTAATAGTTACCTCTTTTGATAAAGCTAAAAGGTTTATAAATAATTGGTGAAGCCAGTTTTAACAGAAACTCTTCACATTCACATAAAAACAAAAATTCTTGTACTGCCCATCGGTCTTCTTTTGAAAATTCATCTCCATATCTTCGGAATAAAGTTTCCGTTTGCTCAAACGAAGCTACTCGCTCGTTGGAAATAAAAAACTGGTAATCACAGAGGTAATAGTCAGCAAATATTAAAACTTCATCACCAGTTGGTTGTCTTTCTCCATTTTCTAGAGCAGTCAGAATGTTTTCGGGGATGCCTGTGGCTGTTGCGACTTCTGCAAGAGATTTTTCAAATTGATCGCGGCATTTTCTTAGTTTAGAGCTAAACAAGGCAAGGTCAAAAGACATAGCATAGACAGCCTTGGAACTTTAAGTTGTAATATTCCTTGCTAGACTTGTGCATGGAATAGTGCCGTAAATAATAGCATAGCTATTGTAAAAAATACAAATTTAAAGAGTAATTTTACGGTGTGTTGGCAAAAACTGCCATAATGTAGAAAAACGGATTTAGAAAATAACCCTTGTGAAAAGTATAAATATTTCCTTACCTGATGCCATGCGAGTTTATGTAGAAGAACAGGTAGCTCAAGGTGGTTACAGCAGTGTCAGCGAATATTTTCATGAATTAGTGCAACAAGACCAAAAACAGAGAGCTAAAGAACGTCTAGAAAAAATGCTTCTGGAAGGATTAAACTCTGGAAATGCAACAGAAATGACTGTTCAAGATTGGGAAGATATCCGTCAAACAATCCGAGAAAGAATTCACAAACATCAAGGTACACTTTTGCCGTGATGTTTGAAATAAAAAAAAGACCTGAAGTTATCCGTGCGACCTGTGAAAGTTAAGAATACATATGCACTTTAGAAGAAATTCTTGATGATTTATATTCAAGTCTGAGTATAAGCGACCGCCCCACTGCCTTAGAGGAAATATATTGCAATTATTGCATTAATTTATCACGTGCGATCGCATCACCTCATTCAGGTTTAAAAGTTGTAGTTGTAGGTTGGGTTGAGGAACGAAACCCAACATTTCTGCCTCTGTTAGGTAACACTAAAGTTCAAGCCAACCTACAGTTAAGATTTCCGTACTACGCTTTAAAACCTGCAAAGGCAGATTTTGTTTGTACTATGAAAAACTGTTTAAGCAGTTTCACTCACTAATCGCAGAATAAATTGGAGTGGAATTTCTAGCCGATTGGAGCGATTATTTAGTTCATTGCCTAGTGCATCAATCGCTTGCTCTAAAAGATAGGCAAAAAGTAGCACATCTAGTTCTTGTGTTGTCTTTGGCAGGAAAGATTCTTGATTAGCAGTTTCTAGATAAGAATTCAAAAATCTAGTGCTAACCCAGGTATACCAAAACTGTCCCCATTGTTCTATAAGGGGTAAATTTTCAGGCCGGATCATCCCAGATTCTTTTTGATAGCCCAGAGCTTGGTTAACTGCGTAGTTGAAAGATAGTAACATTCCTGCTACATCTTGTAGAGGCGATCGCTTTATGCGTCGTTCGCTGAAACTACGATCTGCTTTACCTTCAAAATCAGGAATAATAAAGTCTTTTCCTGTGTAAAATACTTGCGCTAAATGGTAGTTTCCATGATGACGAGTCCGCAATGCAGTAATTTTTTGCCCGACAACTAACTGAAAGCGTTCTAATATTTTATCTTGGCTATTAAGAACTTCTAATGCTAATGGTTGAGTATCGGTTGGCAAGTATTTTACTCGTTCTTTTAACAACCGAAATACTTGTCCAGTTAAGTTACGTGCACTTTGATATATCGAACGTTGATAAAGCGATGAAAAAGATTCTGGAGCAAAGTCTGAGCTATCTATATTTGTAGCCAGCGCTATATGGAATTCAGCTGTGGATTTACCCAATAGCTCAACACTTTGCAAGTAAGAAGTGATAGTTGCAATTGCCAATTCGGGAATCTCAATTCTCTGTAAATCCAACAAAGAACCTGATGGCAGAGGCACTTCGGCAATAGTGGCGTGTTCTGTGGTCACTAAATCAAAGTACTTTTGCAAACTATCAAGTGTGTAGTCCCAGCCACTACGGATATCTAAAATAAACTCTTGTAATATACCTATAGTCGTAGGTAGGGCAGTTTTATTGCCTGTTTTATTTGCACGGCGGTACTCTAAAGCACCAGCGAGGAAAACTGAGTTTTGCAAGCATTTTTTCTGGTATAGGAAACGCCGGATTTCTAAATCTGGGTGCAAACCCTCCTCGACTTTGCGGAAGAGTTTCAACAACAAGCGATCGCCATAAATTATATAAGTATTGGTTTGTTCTTCTTTATTCAGAACAGTCGGCTCATGATTGGTTAACTGTCGGCGCAATTCGGAGAATGAATCAGTAGTAGTGCCAAATAATTCTCCGGTTATCCCTTTATAAGAGTGATGATTAGCGATCGCATCATCTAGCAGTGAGGTGAGAAAGTTCTTGTCTGCTAAAGCATCAAATAAAATTCCAACTTCTTGAGTATTGGGTGGAGGAGCGTCTATTTTGCCTTGCACCTCAAGCCGTGCAATTATAGCTTGCGGCATTTCTGCCAAAAGATGCGTTGCTTGCTCACCTTCTGCATAGGCGAGAAATAACAGATAAGTTTCGTGGTTTCCCTGGCTATAATCTACCTGCAACCAAACAATTTGAGCTATCTGCTGGTTATAGGGTAAAGAAATCGCTTCAATGATTTGTACTGATTGTACAGTCTGAGTTTTGCCGCCAAACCAGCTACAGGTATAGAGGTAATCCCGCAGTGTTGATTCTAGAACGCTTTTTGACTCTCGTTGCCCAATCACATTTTGCCATGAACCATTTACCAGCAGAGTTACTAAATCTGCTTGGGGTTTAGGCTCTTGAGTTGAGCTAGGTTTACGTTGTAAGGTGAACCAGTAAAACCCGTAAGGACTTAAGCTGAGGAAATAGGGCGATTCTGTAATCGGTGGAAACTCAGTGGAACCAAAAATTTCTATTGGTATTAGTCCATTGAAGGCTGATAAATCTAACGCCACCGTTTGTACGTAACGAGATAAATTTGCTACTACTAAGACATCTTCTTCAGAGGTAATCCGGCTGAAGGCAAAAACTTTGCGATTATTAGACTGTACCAATTCAAAACGCCCTTCACCCAATGCCGCAAACCGTTTGCGAGTAGCGAGTAAACGTTTCATCCAATACCAAAGAGAATTGCTATTAGTCCGTTGTGCCTCGACGTTGAGTGCTTCGTAGTGATATTCTGAGTCAACGATGACGGGTAGATACAAGCGTTGCGGGTTGGCGCGACTAAAACCAGCGTTGCGGTCAGAACTCCACTGCATAGGTGTGCGAACACCATTGCGATCGCCTAGATAAACGTTATCTCCCATGCCAATTTCATCACCGTAGTAAAGTACGGGGGTTCCTGGCAGAGATAATAGTAAACTATTGAGTAACTCAATTTGGCGGCGATCGTTGCCCAAAAGCGGCGCTAATCGGCGGCGGATGCCTAAATTTACCCGCATCATTGGGTCTTGTGCATAGGCCCCATACATAAAATCGCGATCTTCATCTGTCACCATTTCTAGAGTCAGTTCGTCATGGTTGCGGAGGAACAATGCCCACTGACAGTTATCAGGAATCGATGGAGTTTGCTGAAGAATATCTACAATCGGGAAATTATCTTCCATCCGCACTGCCATAAACAAACGCGGCATTAGGGGAAAATGAAAGTTCATGTGACACTCATCCCCTGCACCGTAATACTCGGCTGCATCTTCAGGCCATTGGTTCGCCTCAGCTAGTAACATCCGGTTAGGAAATTTCGCGTCGATATGCGATCGCAACTCCTTCAAATACGCATGGGTTTCAGGTAAGTTTTCGCAGTTCGTTCCTTGCCGTTCGTAGAGATAAGGCACAGCATCCATACGTAGTCCATCTACACCCATCTCCAACCAAAAATCTAGAACATCAAATACTGCCTCGCGCACCAAGGGATTGTCATAATTCAAATCCGGCTGATGGGAATAGAAACGATGCCAGCAATAAGCTTTGGCAACTGAATCCCAAGCCCAGTTAGATGTCTCAAAATCTTGGAAGATAATTCGCGCTTCTTGGTATTTTTCAGGAGTATCACTCCAAACATAAAAATCTCGCTCTGGACTTCCTTTCGGAGCGCGACGTGCTCTTTGAAACCAAGGATGTTGGTCAGAGGTATGGTTAATAATTAATTCTATAATTACACGAATACCGCGCTGATGAGCAGCGCTCAAAAACGCTTTAAAGTCTTCTAACGTGCCATAGATAGGATTGATACTAGTATAATCGGCAATATCGTAACCATCATCTCTGAGTGGTGAAGGAAAAAAAGGTAACAACCAAATGGCAGTAATACCTAAATCTTGTAAATAGTCTAGTTTTTCTGTCAGCCCTGGAAAATCACCAATACCATCACCATTACTGTCAGCAAATGTGCGAACACCTAATTCGTAGATAATTGCATTTTTGAACCATAATGAGTCATCTTTCAAGTTGGAGTTTGGCATTATTTTAAGAAGATATGCGATCGCATATCCAATAGAACTATATTTTTACTTGATACAATCGCTGAGATTATCAGCTTATTTATCTTACACGAGTAATGTTTACGCTTTCTTACTTAAGTAATGAAACTACCAAAGGAGCTATATTTAGTCATAAATAATCATACCAACTGCGTATATACATATAGCAGTTTTCATTTGCATGAAGTACAAAGTTACAAGTTTTGAGGCAGGAGGCAGAAGCTTTTTATATCTGATGCTCCCGTACTGCATTTTTAATTTCACTTAAAAACCAACCTGCTGTATAATTTTTATTTCCGGGTGGAAAAAAATGTAACAAAACTTATTGTAAACTATAGCAATCCTAAATGAGGAGCAAATTTATATTTGCAGCATCACTGTTGCTGAGTTATATTTTGATGCTTATAATTTTCAACGAGTAGTGGAAAATTTAACTCGTGCAGAAGAATTTATTCAAAACTTACCCGTTGTACCTTTAACCGATCCTGCTCTAAGAAAGTATGGTGAATTAAAAGCAGAACTTCGTAGAATAGGACAAACTATTGCTGAATTTGATTTACTAATTGCTAATGTTGCAGTTGCAGAAAATTACACTTTAGCAACAAACAATACTCGTCACTACAGCCGTATTTCTAATTTACGGTTGAAAAACTGGATTTCATCTTAAAAATATTAAGTCCTGTTACACTTTTGACTTAACTGCTTGCTGTGATGCTTGTATCTGAGGCAAACTCCAGTCGGGACGCAAGCTAGCGGCGTTGCGTAAATAAATATGATGAATTGAGGCGGAGGTTGGCAGATAAGCGTGAATTAAGAAGCGAATACAGCGCTGTAAGCTGCCTTCAACGTGCATTTGCTGCACATCCAACATAGCCACATTATCCCAACCAGGACGCGCTCTTGCGATCGCAGCTGGAAAAACTGCATCCAAATCGCGTGTCACTGAGAAAGTCACACTAATGATGTCCGTTGGCTGGAATTGATTTCGGTTTTCCAGTTCATCTAATAGTTCTGTCACCACTTCTCGGATTGTCTCAACAGTATTTTCTGAAGCGGTTGTTGCTCCGCGAATAGCCCGCATTTGCCAGTCCACGCCAAAATCCTCCTTAAAACACAAAACTGAGGAGTTAAGAGTTGAGAATGAAAAGTTAGGATTTTTAACTCATAACTCCTCACTCATAACTCCTAACTCATATTTAGGGTCGATATAACCACAGAGGTAAACCACTAGTAGACATTTCAAATTCGAGCCAATCAATACCAGCCCCAATTCCTGATGAAAACTGACGACTCCCTGGTATAAAGCGACTCAATAAGGGTTTACGTTCTTCTAGGGTATAGCAGAGAGTTTTTTCTGGATCGAGACCAACCAGTTCTGCTGTCCAACGACGGGCATCTTCTTCTGTGCCCAGGCGGTCTACAACACCCAAGGCTAGGGCTTGCTGTCCAGTAAAAATCCGACCATCAGCGAAACTTTTTACAGCTTCTACCGTTAAAGAACGACCTTCAGCTACCGTTTGGACAAACTGCTGATAACTTGTGTCAATCAACTCTTGCAGGATGCTTTCTTCTGGTTCGGTCAGTTCCCGGTCAAAAGCCAAAATGTCTTTGTAAGGGCCAGACTTAATTACCTGGAAGGAAACACCAATTTTTTCTAGCAAGCGTTCCAAGTTATTCCCACGCAGAATCACACCAATGCTACCCGTAATTGTACCTGGGTTGGCAACGATGTGTTCGGCTCCCATACCGATGTAGACTCCTCCAGAAGCCGAAATATTGCCAAAGCTAGCGACAATTTTGATTTTCTCGCGTAAACGCTTCAGGGCACTGTAGATTTCTTGGGAATCTCCGACTGTACCGCCAGGACTATCGATACGTAGCAATAATGCCGGAAACTTTTTTTCTTCTACAGTTTTCAGGGCTTCTAGGACGCGTTTGCGAGTAGCACTGGCGATCGCACCAGTAATTTCAATCCGCGCAATTTGTTTTCTAAACTTGGGCTTAAACGGCCAAACCATGAGCTGTCAACATACCTCGTAATAAATTCAATATAATATCCCCAACGGTCAGACGACCTGCTTTCCTCTGTTAAGAAACATGAGCAGGCATTGTGTTCATCAGAATTTTAAGGAAATTTTTATATTTTTCAGTGAGTTTTATTTGATATTCTCGATTAATACTAATCAAATCCTCAAAGATTGCAGCTACCATAAAATGCCAAACTCTAGTTTAGCGTTAACCTGATGATTTAGAAAGGCTATTTTAGCTATTTTGCAAAATTAAAACTTCTCAATGCCTTGTTATTCCGGCTTTTTGAATGTTTGAGGACTGGTTTTACTTGCGTTCGCGCACGTTTACTAGTTGTCAGTAATTAATAACTAATAACTAATGAATATATAAATATTTAATCAATTACTTCAACACTCAATTTAATTAATCCAAATTCATTCAGCAACACTAATCTCTATTTAGGTTATAGACTAGTAGTACTTTCACTCTGGGAAATATCACTTTTTCCTGTCTTCTACAGCCCAATAATCTCCTGATGAAGCGATTTCACTACTTAAGAATCTATTCGTAAAATTTGATACCGATAATAGACAAACATATCAAACAGTGCCCCAACGAAACTACAGGTTAAGCTAATTACAAATAATCCGCATAGGGGAGTTCCACTGCCGAAGGTGGCGAGAAAATGGATAATCTGAGTTGCGATCGCCTCAGTGAAGTCTTGTAAGCCAGGGAAGTGCCCAATGAGGGATAGAACGAGCAATCCGCCGCCAACGAAAAACATGGGAAGGACAAAACTAAAAATGATTGTGAGTAGTAGGGAGCGGAGAAAGTTAGTGAAAATAGTCATTTAAGACAAACTCCGTGAGTAGAGATGACAAGAGCAAGATAGCGGTTTGTCATTTTCTACAATACGAGCGATCGCTCCAGAGCAGCGAATCTGTCAAAAATCTTAAGTTTTCATTAAAATAAAAGGCTAGCAGTTACAGCCCATGCTGGGGATAAAAAAAGCGGCTGAAATCTACAAAACCCTTGCAAAATGGAGATTATAACCAAGAGTACTACTTATTTATTGCTTTGCAGCACGTTTAAGAACAGCTTTATTTTCTGAGAACATCTTTAATCTAAGTTAATATTCAGTCTTTTTGGGGAAGTCGGGAGATGAGGGCAGGGGAGCAGAGGAGCAGGGGAGCAGGGGAGATGAGGGCAGGGGAGCAGAGGAGCAGGGGAGCAGGGGAGCAGGGGAGAAGTTGCAGTAAGTTTTCCCCTCTGCCCCTTTGCCCCTTTGCACCTCTGCACCTCTGCCCAATGCCCAATGCCCCATGCCCCATTCCCCATTCCCATGACTTCCGCTATTCTTAAGGCAGTTACCGAGTTAGCTACAGAACATTGAACCAGACTACATCCAAATCCAGTTTAGGGGAATGGAGTCAGCGGCTGCTGGCGGCGATTTTTCTGGGTGGGCAAGTACTAGTTCACCTATTGAGAGGCAAAATCCATCGGCGCAATACCTTAGAACAAATGGCAGCAGTTGGGCCAGATTCCTTATTTATTGCCTTATTGACGGCTATTTTCGTTGGTGCGGTGTTTACCATTCAGGTGGCGCGAGAATTCATTAACTTTGGTGCCGGAAACATTATCGGCGGAGTCCTTTCTGTAGCGTTGACACGAGAACTCACTCCTGTGTTGACAGCAGTGATTTTGGCCGGGCGAGTCGGTTCTGCTTTTGCAGCAGAAATCGGTACCATGCGAGTCTCAGAACAAATCGATGCCATGTTGATGTTGAGAACAGATCCAATTGATTATCTGGTTATCCCCCGCGTTCTTGCTTGCTGTTTCATGCTACCAATTTTAACCCTTCTGTCTTTGGTGACAGGGATGTTCGGAGGATTTTTAGTTGCGACAAATATCTACAACCTGTCTGATACGGTATTTCTCGACTCAGCCCGTAACTTTCTTGGCATCTGGGATATTTTTAGCGCCATGATTAAAGCTTGTTGTTTTGGCATTTTAATTGCTGTAATTGGTTGCAGTTGGGGGTTGACGACAACAGGAGGTGCCAAAGGTGTAGGACAGTCAACTACAACAGCTGTTGTGACTGCCTTGCTGATTATATTTGTGAGCAACTTCTTTCTTTCTTGGTTAATGTTTCAGGGGACTGGCAGTGCATTCATAGGGCTATAGAAGTAAGAAGGGAGGAGTTAAGAGTTATGAGTTATGAGTTAAAACTCCTCACTCCTAACTCTTAACTTCTAACTCCTGACTCCTGACTCCTAAAATAGGAGAGATGCCTAATAAACAAAGCAGGATTTAAGACTGTGACCAGTTCATTTGCTTCTAACTCCACATCAACTGTGGAACTCAAGCCTAGTTACAACATACCGATAGTGTTAGTGATTGCCGCGATTCCACTATTGTTGGTACAACCTTGGGTAGGCTCCGTTCTCACGCTGTTTGGTTTGTTTCTCATGTTTCAGGCGTTAACGCTGCGTTTGCAATTTACCGCTACTGACTTAGATATTTATAGAGGCGAAAAATTGATTCGACGCTTTCCCTACCAAGAATGGCAAAACTGGCGGATCTTTTGGAATAGAGTCCCCATTTTGTTTTACTTTAAAGAAATTAAAAGTATTCACTTTTTGCCGATTTTATTTGACCCCAACACCTTGAAAACTTGTTTAGAACAACGTTGTCCGCGTATTTAGTGCTGAGTGCCATCTGTGCTGAGTCGTTTTGATATAGACTCAGACAGAACTCAGCACTCATGCTCAGGACTTTTATGGCAGGTCAATTGTAATATTTCTGAAAGCTATTTATTCGCGTCATAGGAATTACACTATTGTTTATGAACCCAGAGGCATCTCAAACCCCAGAACCAATTGATGAGCGGTTGACAGAAAAACCAGAAGAGAACAATGCAGTTGAACATCCAGTAAATCCATCAGTTGAGTCAGTGGTAGACACAAAAGCCACTAGCTCATCAGATGACTACACAAATTTTGAGCCACTCATTTCCAGTGCAGAAGTGGTAGATTCTACAGTAGAGCTAACAGAAAATTCAAATGGCGAGTTTGTAGCGCAGTTAGAAGGAGAAAATGTCGCTCTGGGGTCTGAAATAGGATCGGGAAATCATTCATTATATGTAGAAGCAGAGCAGCGGATAGCAGAGTTGCAGAGTGCTGAAGTAGTTCTCAAGTCAGAAATAGCCAAGCTGCAAGCTTCTTACGAAAACCTTCAGACACAAGTGAGTGAAACTCAAACCTCACTAGGGCGAATCGTGCAAGAGTCGCTAGTCCAGTTAGAACAACGCAAACAAACCCTGCAAATTTCTGTAGAACAACTAGAACGCCGTCAAGAACGTATCCGCAATGAGATGCGAACCACTTTTGCTGGTACATCCCAAGACTTGGCAATTCGGGTGCAAGGTTTTAAAGACTATCTCACGGGTAGCTTACAGGATTTGGCCTCTGCTGCTGAACAGCTGCAACTAACGCCAAGTGTAGTGGAACGAGAAAAACCAGCTGTAAAAGAGCCTAAACCAGCTGAACCCCAACCTGGAATACCCCAATTTGCCCAACAGCAGTTTCAAGATACGACAAAGCAAATTCGCCGCCTCATTGACCAATACCGCAATAAACCAGATTACTACGGGCCACCGTGGCAACTACGCCGTACCTTTGAACCAATCCACGCTGAACGAATCTCCAATTGGTTTTTTACCCAAGGAGGACGGGGTGGTTTGCGGACAATGGGTAGCCGCTTACAAAATATTCTGATTGCCTCAGCTGCAATTTCGATATTACACAAGCTGTATGGCGATCGCGTCCGTACTTTAGTCTTAGCTAATACACCGGAGCGATTAGGTGAATGGCGGCGCGGCTTGCAAGATTGTCTAGGAATCGGTCGCCCAGATTTCGGCCCAGACCGGGGTGTGGTATTATTTGAGGCGTCTGATGCTCTCGCTCAAAAAGCAGACCGATTGACGAAAGCCAATCAATTGCCTTTAATTATCATTGACGATTCAGAAGAGCAAATCAGTTTGTCACTGCTGCAATTTCCCTTGTGGTTAGCTTTTGCTCCTGACCCCAAAACCATGAGAAACTATGATGATGACTTTTAAATGAGTCATTAGTCATTAGTCATTAGTCATTAGTCATTGGTCATTGGTCAAGAGATATTACTCTTGACTTTTTTGAATTTTGAATGCGTGAATTTTGAATTGTATTATGGCTATTTGGTTAACTCTGTGCGGAGCAATTGTGGTCATAGCTTACCTGCTGGGTTCTTTTCCCACTGGCTACATTGCTGTGAAGCAGTTAAAAGGTATTGATATTCGGCAAGTTGGTTCCGGTTCCACTGGCGCAACTAATGTATTAAGAACTTTGGGTAAAGGGCCAGGAGCATTGGTTTTAGTACTTGATTCCTTAAAGGGAGTATTAGCGATCGCTCTAGTTTATTGGTTATTCAACTTTGAACCAATTAAAAATTATATCCCTCCAACGGTAGATGTACAACTATGGCAACCGTGGTTAGTCACAATATCTGGGTTAGCTGCCATTCTGGGACATAGTAAATCAATTTTTTTAGGCTTTACTGGTGGTAAATCCGTTGCTATCAGCTTGGGAATTTTGTTGGCAATGAGTTGGCAGATAGGTTTAGCAACAGCGGGTGTGTTTGCCGTCGTTGTGGCAATATCGCGGATTGTTTCTTTAAGTTCAATTGTAGGTGCGATCGCAGTTTCCATTTTCATGGTAATTTTGCATCAACCCTTACCCTATATTCTGTTTGGGATTGCCGGCGGGTTGTATGTGATTTTGCGCCATCGCACTAATATCGAACGACTGTTTGCGGGAACGGAGCCAAAAATTGGGCAACCTGTAGCGACAGAACCCGAACAAAGTGCATCATAGGTAAATGAGAGCCAAACTCAAAACTCATCTCTCAGAAGGATAGAGCTTCTTTCAAAATTACTGTATTGATATTTTAGGCTTACGAACGAACATTGCCTTTAATTAAACGGTGGAAAAGGCGGCAAGGCCACCAAAAAGCTCCACAAATACTCACTGAGGCGATGGCGGCCAGAACTCGCCAACTTGAACTAAACTCAGTGTCAGACTCTGAAGGATGAGCTTGTGTGTTTTTAGCTAGTTCTGGCATTGAATGAGATAGCTGACTGGCTGTACTCACCCCTTCAATCGCTGCTCCAATTAGATAAGCTACTAGGGCAATTACTAGCCAGTTATTCATAATATTCCACTGTTTCAATTCTGAGCGTATGCTTGGTAGCGAGCAATCATTTGATTTTTCGGACTAATGATTGCCGCCTTGCCCTAAAGATAATCGACCTTCAGCCGTATCACGAATTAGAGGCAGTTTAGATTTTATGTAAGTATTGAGCGTGCTATCTGCCTGGGAATCAAGCCCCTGCTTCGCTTTTAACTGCTGGAGAAGCAATTGTACTAAAGCAGCATCGTCAAACTGGAGCAGGGTGTTGACCTGGGTAGACTCGATTACAGCCCAAAGCTGTTGCATCATTTTCGCTGTCACCATGGGTCTGTAACCTCTTAAGCTTTTCTTTATATTTACACGGATTTGGAAATTGTGGTTAGTTTTTGTCTGAAGATTTATAAAGATGTCGGCTAAAACTGCCTGAGTCAGTTAAATCTGTTAAGTTATAGCGTTTTTCAATTGATTGCACTACAAGATTAGCTCACACGTCATCTTAACCGTGCTACGTAAAGAAAGAAAACTGCCCAAAGACTTAAATTTTTCCTAATACCGTTTTTTTATAAAGCAGCGCCAAATCATAGATTTTTTTCAACGCATAGGCGCTTATCTACGAGACGCTACGCGTAGCTTGCTTCCACGAAGTGGTACGCTTTCTTGCAGGGTAGGTACGCAAAGGTTTTCTTAAGATAATAGGACTTACGCATCGTACATAAGTACTAAACACAATTTGGGTATTTTAGCCATGTTTTGCATCCAGCGATCGCAAATGTCGGAATAAATCAGGGTTATCTGAAGCCTCTGAAAAGACTAAATACCGTAGTACACGTTTTGGTTGATTTGTATAGTGCGTAAGTCCTAGATAATTCGCTATCTCCCAAAATAATTAGGCGCATTTTCTTAGAGAATTGGTATGACCGTTTTTTAGAAGCAGGGAATTATAACAGGGCTTTCGATCGGCCACAATGCAGATATACGTAGGTATTAATGCTTTTTTTGAGGCGAAACTTCTGTGGCTATCAGGTAATTTTGCTATAACTTTATTGTAAAACTCTCGAACAAGCTCCTTCCTGTCCAGAAGGATCGGGAAAAATTGCTAAGGTGTGATATTCAGGATTATCTGTTTTATATATCACTTTAAAAGTATACAACTTGTTTTTACCTTGCGCTTCGGTAACAACTGTTAAAAGTGTATTGCTAGTGGGAGGAAGTCCAGGTATGTCCAGTTTTTGAATTCGTCTGAGTTGAATTACATTTGCTGCGGAGTTTTTACAATCTCCTGAATTATTATTAGCTTCTTGACCGAACTGCATACATACTGGCCCATCAAAATCCATACTTACCTGTGATGGGTCATTTAACCAAACTTTTTTAATTACTTCTCCAGCCGGAATAAAACTTAAGTTTGTTCCTTGTTGATACCAGACATCAACCGTAGGTACAAGTCCCCCTAAACCTTGTGCTTGACAGGAAAAGATGGAACGCAGAACGGCGTTATTAGCTACAGCACGACCTACCAACCAGAACATAGCAACCGAGAAAATTAAGGAAGCTATAGGTAGGAAATAAGAACGTTTTGGGTTATCTCCTGACAATTTAATATTCTTTTTCATGGTTGCAAATATCTAAAATTGCTATAAATATTAACCCTTAAAATTGAGTTGGTTGATTAACGTATATTTCAATATTTGTGCCTGCTGCTAAAAACCACACACCACCTTGTTGAGACATTTGGGCGATCGCTTGTTGATTGCGTTGGGCAATTTGGGGTACTACAGAGTTCATACCACCTTCTAAAACCCCGGCTGCAAGGTTGCGTTTATTCTCAGTGATAGTAGTATAACCAGTAACGTAGCCGTTGTTGTTGCCGTTGTTGCCGTTGTTGCCGTTGTTGTCGTTCTCGATAGGATTGCCGTTAGAGTCGATGTTGCTGAGGTTACCGCCATATAAAGGCAGAACTCTGGTATCAGGACGATTTACTAGCTCTGCTGCCTTAGCAATTCCTCCCAAAACAAATAGTCCTGCATCCATCGAGGCTATAGACGAGCTTTGACCGGGATATTTATTTGCGATTAAAGGTTTGCCTTGAGTACCGCGAAGAATAATTGCATTGTTGGGTAAGCTTCGTTCTGTACGATTGCCATTATTTTGCGAGATAACCTTGACTACGTTCATCTGCAAAAGACCTTGTTCGGAAAGCGAACCAATTTCAGCTAAAAATTCGGTGTTTGCAGGTAGAGCGATCGCACCATCGGTAGATTTTAGTGGTTCTTTCAATCGGATCACAAATACGTTTTTCGCTTCTTCTGCATCACCACCGCCTGATTTATTAGTAGTTTCTCCAAATATTGCTGTCGCTAACACAGCTTTAGCACTACTCCCAACTGCTACAGATTTCTCTCCCTGCGGTTGAGCTTGGCTTACCGCAGAATTTTCCGGTTGTGGGGTGTTTTGTTCGGGATTGGGATTTGTTGCCTCTTGCTGTGGCGGCGCATTGGTTGCAGGTTCCAAAGTAGCTATGTTACTAGTAGGTTGATTGCTAGGATTGACTTGACCGTAGCTACCTAACTTTGCTAATCTTGCCCACTCTGCAAATGGGCTTGGTGGAGATGGTGGAGTTACTGGAGCTACATTAACTACTGGTTGAGTGGGGTTCACAACTGGTAGCTGAGGCGATCGCGAAGGTTGAGAAGTAGGTACTCTAATGATGCGCTCAACTGTCACTGTCCGAGGGACGTAAGCTGTTGGTGGAGGTGTTGGGATCGCTTTCTGGCTAACTGAGGGTTGTCGTAAAGCTACTGTCGGCGTTGATTTGGCAATTCTCAGCTGTTGTTGGGCATCTTTCACCATCTGTGCTTGTTCAGTCAAGGCTAATTTCGTTTTGAGAGTATCTACTTGGGCTTCCATCTGTTGAGATATGGATTCATCAGTAGGCTGCTCTTGCACTGGTGGAGAAACAATAGTTTTTGGCTTTTGATTGCTACCACTGAACAACTGAGACAAAAACACACCACCTACCAAAACGATCGCTAAGGTAGCAGCCCCTACCAAGCCTAACTTGGCAAAGGGATTAGATGAGAGTGCTTGCTTGGTCTGAACTTCTTGTGGAAGAGATAGCGACTCTGGCGGCGTTGCAGAGTCTTCTGATTTTTCAGTGTCACTAGAAGAAGATTCTTCTTCAAAGCCGACCAACTTTGACATCCGCGATTCCCAATCTACAGATTCTACTTCTGGTTGGCGATCGTCGGTAGTTAGAGTAAATCCATTTTGGGGAGGCGTTTCGGCAGGAATTGAGTATCGGGTCATGGTAGAGCCTTGTTTGGATTTCCAGAACAATTATTATCTTTAATTTCACATATATTATAAATTTCTAATCTGGCTTCTCCAAGGCGGTAAGCTGCAAACTGCGACGGTAATGCTGCATTTGGTAGTGAAGTTACAGGTCGATCTATTGCTCTAACTAAAATTTGTTTATTAAAGGAAACTGATTTCCCTAATTTATCATAACTGTTAAAAATTAATTGATTGGCAAGTATCTCTACTTTCCAGCTTCCATTACTTATTTCTTGAGGTTGAGAAACTTTTTGGATTACTAAAACATTCTCAGCTCCTCGATTAACATTTTCAAATTGGCTATCTGGATTTAAATTAGTAATTTCTGACTTCATTTTATCTTTAAAATCATCAGCTACCAGTTGTGAAGTAATTTCCCAGACTTGTGTTGGCGGCTGTTGTTGTGACCAGGTAAGCATTAAACTCATAGTTTCACCCACAAAGCGCCGAATCGTCTCTGGTTGCCGCTCTAAATTGGGTTGGGGGTCTACCGTTATCGCATGACCATCAACAAGTTGCACTAAACTTTGAGGTGTGAGTTGTCGGCCTAACTGTTGTAACATAGACCAGTGAAATATTAGTAACAGTAAGGTAAATACATGTAAACCAAAGGTTCCTACTGCCAACAACGGTAAAGGGCTATTTTTTTTATTATTTTCTGGTTTGAGTAATTGCATTAATAATGAATCGTATAAATTGAACTATCTTAATGTAAAAAATCGATTATCTGATAAAACTATCAGATGTTTGTCCAGTTATGCATTGTTGTGATTGATTTTTGTTCGGATTGTAGTTATCTAGCAAACATAAATTCCGAATTTCATAAATTTCTAGTCTATCAGCACGGACACTATAAATTGCTTTTTGCAAGTCGGTGCTATTGTCGGCTTGGGGATTAGCGAAATAATCTGCTGCACGTACAAGCAAATCTTTATTAAAAGGAGTTATAAGTCTTGCACCACCAACTCGATTTTTTTGAACTAAGTCGGCTACCATACCCACTTGCCACTTACCTGGTGCAATTTGTTTTGGCGGATAAACTCTTTTAATTACTAGTTGTGAAGTCATCGCTTGGTTGGGATTTTCCGAGAAAACTTCTGGCGGTGTCATTTCTGCAACTGTGCTTAAAAAACCTTTGCGAAAGTCTTCTGATAAAGCAAAACTAGCTACCCAACTGCTGGTAGTAATTTTTTGGCTACCACCTTGAGGTGTGTTAATCAGTATTCCTAAATCAGATTTTGGGCTTGCGACTTCTTCAATATTTTGTGGTGGTAAGGTTCCAGACCAGCTAAACATTGAGATCATCGTTTTGCTGATAAATTGGCGAATTGCTTCTGGTTCTCTTGCTAAATCATCAATATTAGCTACTGGTTTACCATTGATTAATTGCACAAAGTTAGGAGGTTTTCTCAAACTGAGTTGGCGAATATTTAGCCCTTGTAATAAGAATAAAAATAAAACTAATATATGTAAACTGAAGGTTGCGATCGCAAAAAACGTCAAAACACTTGCCGGTTTTTGTCTTTTTTCTAGTAAACGCACCATTTCCTCACCTCCTACTGCAAAAACTTCAGCTATTATATATGATGTTTTGCATATACTTACTATTTACAACACTTGCAACATTATTCATTTTTAGTTTTTAATTTCCTATATCCTCTCTTTAACTAAAGAAGCCGTACTGTTAATTGCGCTGAAGACTGCAAAACCACCAGCAGCAGCCACAATTAAAGATAAAATTGGTGCTAAAATTCCCAGAAAAATTATGAACCACATTAAATCTGGATCGACACTAGCATTTTGACCTGGGCCATTGACAATCACTGCGGCAGTTAGCACAGCGATAATATTGAATGAAATTTTGGCGATTCCAATAGATAAAAATCCAGTCAGCCATGCAAAAATCGGTTTACCAGCTACAGGTAGCAAAGATCCACCTACTGCTATTGGCCCTAAAGCTGCTATTAACAACATAGTAGCCTCTATCAAATTCTGGAAGGCATATTGTAAGGAAACTAAAAAGTTCTTGATGCTCGTTTGCACTGTAGAACCTAACAGAGAATTAAAAGACGTTTCTGATACAATACCAGTGCCATATCTGATATTATCTACTTTAGTTTGTAGTCTATCGATCCAGCTTTTATCTCCATAAGTATCTCTATATTTCTGCCAGAGAACGTTAACTTTTTCGGCAGCTTTCACAAAACATTGACTTTGTTGTTCGCCAGTTAACGATTGGCAAGGACGTAGTAAAGAACCAGCTACTTCTTCAGCAACACTCATATTCAGTGCTTGCTGATATATATTATCTGCATCTGCTGAAACCACTACTTCTTGATTCACAGTGTTTAAAACATTCCGCACTCCCAGCGTCAGATTAGACAGTATACTTCCATTGCCTGAATTACTTAAGAGTACTACCACAATAAAAGGCCAAATTAAAGCTGATATAGGACGGGTGTATTCGTAGGATATTAAGTCTTTGAGGAATTGTATCATAAAAAATAACAACGTTCCTACAGCAAAAAAAATACCCAGATTTGTCAGCGCTCCATACAAGTTATTACTGGTGTTATTTTGTAATAAATCCAGCCATTGTTTGTCCCAACCTTCGGCAATACTTTGGGAAGTTGCGGCACCACTATCGAGAATCTGATCGATACCTACTTGGGCAAAAATTAGTTTAATAGCAAGTTGCATTTTGAGTTTATCGGCTGTTTTCTGAGATTTAGTAGGGTACGTTATGAAGGTAACGCATTCTACCAAACCTTTTTTTAGATTTTCTGTTGGCTTGTCATAAGTTAAAGGATTTTAAAAGTTATCTGGAAAGTTAAAGTTTTTTTAGCTTCAAATCCTTATTATTAACGTTTCTGCCAAACAAATCTAGTTGAGAAGTCGCTCGTAAAAGTCGCGCTGCTTCTGTAGATGTTTCTACTCTTCGAGCGCGATTAGCTTCTTCCGCTTGCTGAGAAATATTTACTAAATTTAAGTTGGAATATTGCAAAGCCTGATTATTTTGTAATGTCTGACCAAATGTTTCAGCTACAATTTTTATTTGTTCTTGTTGAATTTTCATCATTTGCAATTGACTAGCACCCAGCAATTCTGCCAATCCAGAAATAGCATTTGCTGCTACATTTGCTGATGCACTTGCTGCTGGATTGGCGCCTTGTACTGCCGCAGGAATATTAGACTGAATTTTACCGATTAATGCATTATTGCTACCCTCAAATTCCTGGGCAAATCCCTCAATATCTTCCAGAGATTTTTCTGTATTTTCTAACTTTAGTTTTGTCCTAGTTTGTCCATTTTTACCAAGAACACCTACCGCTACTCCACGGGTAATTATACGATTAAGTTCATTACTAACTAAATTTCCCCGTACTGCTGCATTATTCTCAAAGCGACTTGATTTAGCATCTGAATTATAAGAGTAGTTAATTGAATCATCACGAATTGTTTGTCCTGCAGCAACGGGGTTAGGTATCTTCAAATCTCCCTTGGCACTGTTAATAGCAGTTTGACTCTGGCTTTGTTCTAAAGGATTTAAGGTATTTTTCAAATTATTATGTTGAAAGTAATCTTGCATATCTTGGGAATATGATTGAAAGTCACTCCAAACCTGGCCTAATCCGCCCGTCTGAATTTGTGCAACTGCTGGTAATATTGCCAGAGATAGCAAGGTAAAAGTAAAAATGGTAGTTTTTCGCATATATCTGTGCCTTAAAAAGGTAGACTACATTATATAGTGAGGTAAAAATTTAGCTTTTGAACCGTGCTGATTTTGGATAATAGAATTAGTTTTTCGGTTCAATCCCCGACGCTATTCTAAAATCTAAAATTCCTAAGCTACAACCCAAGAATGGGTGCAGTAAATCTAAAATACATTGGTAACTCACTAATACTACACTATCAGAAATATAAAATCCAAATTTGTTTGACTCACTATTAACTACTTACATAATTCAATTAACTACTACGTAGAGTAGCCACTAATTGACGCGCAAACGCAGAAATTGCTTCATATTTATCGCTGTGAAGTTGCATCATTTGACTACGTGCAGTTTGTTCATAAGGGTTATTAGCAACTGCTGCCAATTGCTCGTAACCTGGATAGTAACGACAGAATGTATAAGTACCGTTATCATCTAATAGCCATTGGCTATAAACGCCTTCTTTGCGGGGAAAAAAGCTTTCTGAGGCATTACGAGAAATAACTTGGCGGGGATATTTCAAGATGTCTGCAAAACTATCTACTGCAACTGGCTGAATGCGTCCAATCAATCGTGTTGTCAGGTTTTGCAATATTTTTGATGCAGCTTTAGATTTGGCAATGGTGTCAGGATCTTGTCCTGATAAGATAACTCTGATACCGGCTTTAGCGCCGTTCGCACAAATTCTACCAACTAAGTCAGAAATTTGCTCGAACTCAAATAAAATTGGTGCTTCGTCGATAAAGAATATGGAAGCTGGACTACTTAATGCGCGTCGGAGTGCGGCGGAATAAGCACTCAAGGATAGTACGGCTGCATCTTCACTATCTGATAGGTTTCTGAGAGCAAAAACTAAAAGTTGTGCATCGGTAGGAAAGCTGGATGGTGCAGAAATGGCTTGTCCGACGCGGCTAGAAAGCCAAAAGCGTAAGCGCAACTGAATTTGACTCAGAGCATCTTCTACTCTCCCAGTTAAAGAACTTAGCTGCAAGTGTTCTGGCGAGCAGAAAAAGAGAAAATCTTTTAAAGTGGGGGTTTTCTGCCAAGCAAGAGTGCCAAATCCTCCTTCCATCGCCTGTCGATATCGCTCTTTGATGCCCTCATCTCTAAAAAAGGCTTCTAAAGCTAAGTTGAGCAGCGATCGCACGGTTTGCGATAAAATTTGACTTTCAGTAGACGATCCTAAAACCATTGTCATTAACGCTGATTCCAGGAAGGCAGTATAATCGTTAAAGCGATCGCGCTGTTGTTCTGCTTCTAGCGATCGTAAGTCTGGCTGCTCAAATAAGTTATTCGATTGTTTGGAAATATCAAAATAGGCTCCATTCCCCTCCATAAACTCTGTGTAGTCAGTGAAAGTAGATGTTCCATCAGGTTTAGGGAAATCTAACGCCACAACCGGAATCCCATGTGCTAAAGCCTGAGTTAAAATTCCTGACACTAACACCGATTTACCAGCACGAGTTGTGGCAAACAAAGCTAAATTTTTGTGCTGATTAAATAAATCTAAATGTATGGGTGTTCCGCCTTCTTCAGCAATCAACTCAAAGCCTTGTCTATCACCTTTTTTACTTAAAACTAGCGGCATTAATCCCGGAACTTCACTTGTTAAATATAGCTGGCGACGGTTGAAAGGTGTTGCTAATAAACCCTCCCAAACTATCGGTAGAGTTTGCAACCAAATTTTCCAGGCATATTCAGTTTCCCTAATTACTCTGGCTGGACGTTGAAAACAGTTTTCAATATATCTTGTCGCCTCATCTAATTTTTCTAAAGTCGGACGATGCACTAAAATGGCAATACTCGTATAAATCGGGACTGCACCTTCAAATAACTGTTCTTGTGCTGCTACCGACTTCTTCAGTTTTAATTGAGCGTTGACATCAATAGTTTTACTTTTTTCTTGAGCCAGGATTGTTGTCATGTTTGACTGCTTCAGTACTCGTTGCAGAGTCGTTTTTACCAATGCTGGATTGGCAGCAGTCAATTCACAAAAAATTTCTGTATCTATTACTGTTTCTCTGGCCAACAGTTCCCATAAATAGCGCAATTGAGCCGATTTATTGGGCCAACCGCCGGGTTTTTCCAAAAATGACAGTGTGCCGATATAACGATTGTTAACATTAACCCAGCGGCGATCGGCGCAAGGTACACTAGATTCCATCAGTAAAGTTGTGCCGTGGATATTATCTAGAAGTAATTTAGTACTAGCTAAATCGGAATTAACTTGTTCGTGTAATCCTTGTTCATCTAAAGTCATTAATTGGGGAATATCTATTGGCTGCGTATCATTAAACCTTTTCCAGATTTCTCCCCATAGTTCATTAGCAGTCAAAGGTTTGACATCCAATCCCATTTTGTTAGATAAGATTTGTTCCCACCGCAGAAAACCCTGGTTGTAAGCATTTGTAATCAGGGTTTCGATGCGTTGATTTTCTACTTCTAAAAGATCGCCTTTAAATTTCAACCACCAGGATTCAGCTTTGACTAAAAGCTTTTCTATCCAATCATCTGCGTGTTGCGAGTTAGATTCAATGGTGTAAGTTACATAAATCCGCAAAAATTTAGGTTTACGAATCCCAGAAACAGTCAGTTCTTTAATTCTGGCTCTCTCCGCCATTAACAAATATTTGATATCTCGCGATGATGCATTTTTGATTAATGTTGCTAACTCTTTTTGGCGCTCTTTATCTGAACTAAAAGAACCCAAGTGCAGCGTCATCCTTTCACCACTAGGAATGTCTTTTAATCCGGCTTCAATGTTATTAAAAAGTGTATCAATTTGTTCAGGTCTTAAGGTGGTATGAATTCCCTTACAATCAAAACCAAAAACAAAGCAGAACCGATCTTTTTGAGTACCTTTTGTCAACAGGTAAGCGCCAATATCACGTCCATTCATTGCAACACGCAGCATTGTTGCCAAGTGCAAGGCATCTTCAAATGGTGTTAATCTACTTTCATTTCCGGCGACGCTGACGCTTTGTTTTCCGATTTTTTGCTTCATGGTTAACTTCCAATAAGCTTTGATAACGAGCAAAGCCTCTTGTCCAAGTGGGAACCCCGATAAATTTACTTAAAAAACTCCAACTCCTACCACCAGTTAATATCCACCAAGTTCCGATTCCCCAACCAGTCATTAGTACTGTCCACAACCATTTTTGAAATTCTTCTTGGAAAAACCCCCCGAAAATTCCATTGATAGTAAAATAGGAGGCTAAGGCAATTACCGTCCAAGGAAGAATTTGATCGGCAGGAATTGGCCCTAGTGAAGGTTGGCTTCCTAGAACCTGATTGACTGGACGAAATTCTTGTTCCTGCTCTTGAGGCATTTGAAATATCTGAATTATTTATTAGGGCCAGTGCCAATTACAAAGCCTGTGAGTACATCAGCAATGGTAACAGCAACAACCACTAATAGGGGAGTTCTGGCTATGCTTTGCCAATCTTCATCTTTACGCACTGCGTTAATCACACCAACTAAGGAAATTGCAATATAGAGTAAGTAAATCGCCCGCAACACATTAAATATCAAACTTATTGCGAAGTTGGGATCGTTACCATTGGTTATTGAACCACGGAAGCTGTCTTTGAAAAAGGTTTCAGCTTTCCCAAAAAACTGTGCTTGTGCAGGGGCTGCAAACCAGTCTAACCAATATAAACTTAGAACGATCGCTGCTGCTAAAATTTGTAATAATATTAGCGATCGCCTTGGTAAATTCACTTGCTGCCCAATTTGCTGGGTGATGAGAGCAATTAAACTACCAACCAGTAAACAAAAGAGCAAGATAGGACTTTTGAGGCTGATAACGCTAACCAATACAGCACAAGCAATCAAAAAAGGTACAGATTCAAACAGAATAGTCAGACATGATTTAAATGCCTGTCTTAACTTGTGAGATTCTTTCGCCGCACTACCAGTTAAAGCTTTGAAAAAGTTTCTCTTGTGAGAACTTTGTCTAAACATTTGCTAATTTTCCTATGGTGTACTATGATTTATCCTTGCTTGTATCAAATTTTACAACTATTACAATTCAACATACTTTAACATCATTTCATTATTAATCAAATTATAAACCTGTAGTAAAGTTCTATATTCTACATCAGTATTCTGAAGTTAAGTTAACATGATATTAAGATTTATCTAAAACGAAATTTCTCCGATTTGAGAAGCTGGATTGCAAGTATCGAGATTAAACTGGTAGATTCCTCTCGACTTTGAGAATTTTTTCAATCTTCTCATACAGATAGCCTCGATCGACCAACTTCCAAGCCTTGACTTTCTCCACCTCATAGGTATCTGAGCGAAGCGTTATAAATGTTTCAGACTTGTATGTACACCATAGGCTTGCTCTTAGGGCAGACCAAGCGTAGCTTTGGTTCTTTAGGGTTCTTCGGAGCGAACATAATATGAAACAATATTGAGTCACCAAAATTAAAATATCTGTCTTGAAAAGTTTAGATCGATTGTAGAAAAATGGTAGAGGTAGACGTTCAAATCTACGTTTTACCATTTTCTACACGCCGATTAGATTTGAAACTAGATTACAAACTTAAACACAGTTCCTAGATTAGAACTACCGCCAAAAGAGGCAGTACCGTAAAAGGCACCATTTGAGAGTTGAATTAGCGTGGACTCTGGCGTTGCCCCATTAGTGCCATTAAAACTAATTAAGCCAGTGATGGTTGCTCCAGTCAGCTGATAGATAACTCCTTTGTTACTTGCCCCACCAGCAGAAGCTGTGCCATAGAAGTTACCATTGCTTGCTTTTATGAGTGCAGCCGTTGGGTTGGCCCCATTGGTGCCATTAAAACTGGCAACTAAAACGGGTGTACCGCCACCGACCGGAACCTTGAAGATAGCTCCTTTATTGCTGGCTCCACCCAGTTTAGCGGTGCCATAGAGGAATCCACTAACTTCAATTAATCCAGACTGTGGATTTGCTCCATTAGTGCCACTAAAGCTATATGAAGTCAGTATTCCTGCGGGAGTTAACTTGAATACAACTCCTTTCGCACTTGCTCCACCGGCAGAGGCGCTGCCATAGTAGTTTCCATCGGTAGCCAGTTGCAATCTTGCTAGTGGAGTTGCTCCATCAGTACCGCTGAAGCTTCTGATGGTGGTAAGTGCCCCGGTAGTTGGCGAAACCTTGAATATAGTTCCTTTATTATTAGCCCCACCTGTAGAGCTTGTCCCCCACAAATTGCCATCAGCACCTGTAATCAGTCGGCCTGCTGGGTTAGCCCCATTAGTGCTTGTGAAATTTGTCAGAGTTGTCAGGGTTGTAAAAGCCGTTTTCGCCAACTTAAACACACTGCCGAGGTCACTTGTACCACCTGTAAAGGTTGCCCCATATAAATTACCATCGGCTGCTTGAAATAATCTAGCGACTGGATTAGTCCCTTTGTTGATTCCAGAGGTTCCGGTGAAGTTTATCAGTGTGGTCAGAGTAGTGAAAGCAGTAGGAGTTAACTTGAATGCAGTTCCTTTACCAGAAGTGCCACCAGCAGAAGTAGTTCCATAAAGATTGTCATCAGTACCGTTGCCTTTAAGTACACCAGCTCTTGGTGTAGCTCCGTTGGTGCCGTTGAAATTTACAACAGTAGTCAATGTTGCAGCAAAGGCTTGTTGGAAGGGTAGTACTAATGAAGAAGCCAAAACAGTCAAAGAAGTAAAAATCAATACCTTATTTTTGCTCTGGCGTTGTTTGTACAGATTAATCTTGTTCATTGAATACCTCAAAAAAAGTTAATGAAAACGGAATTTTAGCTAGTTCTAACGGATTTTGTGATGGCTGCTACTCATGACTAATACCAATTTGAAAAATGATTGCTATACATATAGGTTTGAAAACCACAGATTTAGAAGGATTTTCCGACTTTTCTGGTGGAGTTACAGCAGTAGAGGCGCAAGGCATTGCGCCCCTACCTTAAAGGGAGAAGCAAATGGCGTTTGAAGAACAAAATCCAAGGCCCCAACATCTGGTATGTGTTGGTTTTTACTCCTTAACCTACGAGATATTGCTACGCATTAACCTATATGTTGAGCGCTTTTTTATCTAAGATTGGTATAGCTTGTTAGCTTAAACACTAGTAAAAAAATGCCTAAGATATTGGTATAGCTTTATTGAAAAAAGACTCAGAAAGCCTGTTTTTCTACACCACAAAAACCGTATTAGAAGTGAGTCAATAACGTGAATGGCAGGCACGATTAATGATTCCGTTAGGTAGCATAAACCACTAATTATTTTTTTGGATGTCGTGAAAAACACAAAAATCGGTGAGAAATCCAGAATTTTGACAGAAATAGTCACAAACTCTAGATTGAAAATAAGTTTTAATAGTGTGTAGTTTGTCAAGTAATTAGTAAAGTCTATTAAATACTGATTAAAACCTCTAAAAAAATCTTAATAAGCAAAACTACATATTAAGTGAAGACTACGGATTTTTCTCTGAATAAATAAAAAAATTGTCATCAAAACTATTATTTAAACATTATGCCCCAGAATTATAAATATAATCCTGATAATCCTGGGGTTTTATTTAGGGGGTGATTTTTATGTAAATAATTCATTAATCTGCCCTGAATAATTACGAAATATAGGGCATTTACAACAGTACATAGCTAAATTTTTAGCAGTCGCTCTAATTCAAGGAGAGATTGTAAATTGAGTACCATTGAAGTTTATAAGTTGATGGGTATAAATAAATATTCAGATAGTTTGCGATCGCGATCGCTTTTAGGTATTCACCGATGCTGTCAGGTGATGCGATCGCAGGGTTTGGCGTCAACTATGTTATGATTTTATTTGTTGAGAAATATTTTCGGTCATGTGACTGATTATATAGACTCCTCTTTGAATCTAAATCTCTACACCCTTTGATTCTGAAGGTGTTTGATGTCATAAGTATTCCAAAAATTGAAATTTTAGTTAGCCGCAATGTATTGTAATACCTCGCGTGACACTGATACACTTAACTGTCAAAGAAAATGTGCTAATAAGAACGGACAAGTCTAGTGTGTCATACACGCAGACAACATACGGATACTACTGGAACTTATGCCCACGGATATAATTACTCGTCCTGAGTCCCTCACAGAAGATTGCTTTTTTACTTACGCCCTTGGGACTAATTTGCACGATCCTAATTCAACAGCCAAATATTTACGCCGAATCAGAAAAGAAGATAAACCATATATCGACATAGCTGTTTCTCCCAGACCTGGCTATCGTTTTGAGGTTTGTCTTATCCCTGTTGAAGGGTTCGCTCAAGAAAGAATATTGACAAAAGACGGGTTCGCCAAAGCTTTAGCGATTATTTGTGCTGTAGCTAATAAAGCTAGGAAACGATTTCCTTCAGGAAATGGACAAGAGATAGTCCGGTGTCAATTTAGTAACTTAGCTGATGCAGTCGCTGTAGCGAATAGACTGTCTGCATTACCCTCTGATATGTATGAAACTCTCGTCAAGGTACCAAATGCTTTGTAATATATATTGCATCCGCTGAAATATTTGTTATTAAAACTGACATCTGGACATTTTAATGGTAAGTAGCTAAATAGACTTGAGACAAAACTTCAATGGGTCATATTTTGTCTGTTGAGAAAAGACTTGTCATCCAAGACTTTTAAGCTTAATGTACAATTTTGACATTTTTGTAAGCTAACCTGTAAATTGAAAGTGAGTTTTTTTTATGCCTATAAGTCCTCTGCGTGAAGAACCTCGTAACCAGCGAGCGCCTGTAATTCGTACAAGTAATGAATTTATTCTCTTGGAATGGCTGAAGTCAACTGGTCGTCTAATCGAACGCGAACATCAAGAATCTGAGTATCTAACTGAAGTAGAAGAAATTTCCGAAATGATAGACCTTGACGATATCCCTTACGATCATGACGATGATGATAGTGACATGGATTTAGAAGCCTAGTAGCGTAATTCGTAATTCGTAATTCGTAATTCGTAATTCGTAATGACGCTCCTGCGTCAGGGGTGTTTCATTTACGCCAAAAGCCTAAAATTCCTGACTTATCTAAAAAAGTCGGGAATTTTAGTATTAAAATGCGAGTGTGTTTAATTTTTGGACTTAAGTAAGAGATAAAATAATTGTCCATTGCTGACTGTAACACCAGCGCGATCGCCTGCGATTTTCCCAGTACCTAAAAAATAATCCACTCTACCTGCACCTTTAATTGCACCTCCGGTATCTTGATCGAGAACATAGCGGCTAATAATGCGCTCCTGCATTTTTCCGGTAGGATTAACAAAGGGAATAGAAGCGCGAATCAACGCTAAAGCCCCAGGAGGCATAAGAGATTTATCTGTAGCAATAGAACGCTCTGCTGTTAATGGTACATTGATAGAACCTTGGGCTGGCTCACCGTGATTTTCTTGAAAAAAAACAAAGCTGCGATCGCGCGGAATATAAATATTTAATTCTTGGGGATGCTTTTGGAAATAATCGAGAATAATTGGCATAGTTACACCTTCTTGCGGTAATTTGCCATCATCTATTAATTCTCGCCCAATACTTTTGTAGTTATAAGCAGTATTACCCGCATAGCCGATTGTGGTTTGAGTCCCATCGGGAAGCTGAAGTTTCGCTGAACCTTGAATTTGAGCTAGATATGGTTCGAGGCGATCGCGAAACCAAAACAACTCTAATCCTCGCAATTTCCCTTTTGCAGCTTGTAAACCATCTGCTCCTTCTAACTCTTCGCGTGTGGGATGAGGCTTAGTCCAAGAGTTGAAATCGGGAGGTAAGCGATAAACAGGATAGCGATATTCTGTTGTGGGGACGCGACTGGCTGCGTAAAGTGGCTCATAATAGGCGGTGAATAAAACGGAACCTTGGTTATCTTTACCAACTGACTGGTAAAGAACAAATTCTTGCTGAATGGCTTGATGTAATTCTGTCGCAGAATTAGTTTTTAATAGAAGTTCGCGGAATCTTTGCAAGCTTTTGATGACGCGATCGCGCGTAATCCCAGCCACCGGATAGTTTTGATAAGCAGCCGCAGCATTAGCTGTTTGCAGATATTGGAGACTGCGAGCGATCGCACCGATCAGTGCCTTTTTCTCTGGTATTTTGCCATAAATGACTTCATCCAGACAAGAGGCATCACTTTGACAACAAGTAATTGGTAGTCTCTGGATTAATGGTAATTTTTGTTTTTGCAAAAATGCATCTTGATTTTCAGCAGTCAAGGACATCGGTATATCCCACTTTTTCACCTGACATTCTGGCGAAATGAGTTCCTGATGCGTGAAAGATTGCATCCGCACCAGGAAAATCGACAAAATCACAGGTAGACTGATAGCGATAGTTTTGTTAAACTTTCCTAACCCAATAAATGTCTTTTTCATCAAGATTCAAGATTTTTAAAATTTTCCTACCTCGCTCAAATTCTAAAATCAAAAACCAAAAATTTTTCCCAATTTCCAATTCCCACTTGCCCTGAGCGTAGCCGAAGGGATGCCCTATTCCCTATTCATTCATATTACGATAAGTCGCAACAGCAGAGGGCGATATCCGATTCAAATATCGGAAGATCCAATACTTAAAGATAGTATCTAAAATCACCGGAAATGTAGCGATAAATAAGAAGATAAAATCTCTATTTGCCGGTAATCCCCAATGGCGTGATACTCCTTCTAGCAGTACTTCCCAGCCATGAGGAGAGTGGAATCCGACAAAGATATCAGTAAACAAAATAATGATAAATGCCTTGGCGCTATCGCTAAGTCCATAGACAATATTATCAAAGAAATCTTTTAGCACAGCAATAGAAGACTTACTGACTAGCAAAAGCCAGATAACAGCAACCACCGAGAACATATCTGCAAAAACATTTTTGATCGCACCAGAGCTTTCGTGACGAAATTCTTCAGCAAGCTCTTTCGCCTTCTTTTTCATTTCAGTCTCCATCTGCTCAGGTAACAGTGGAGGAGCTTTGACAATGAGATTTTCAAACTTGAGCTTTTCTTCAAATCTTTCTAATTCTAAAAGGGCTTCCTCTTCCATTTCCGAATTGAGAAATATCTGCATTTCCTCACTGCTTCTAAATCTCTCAATAATTGGCCCAACTACAAAAGCTTTTGCTATCTGATGCGTTAAAAGTGGTACAATAATTAATAGTAAAATAAACCTAATAGATATTATTGTTCTTTTTTGAGTTTGACGAAAACTCTGAATTACTTCTTGTTCCGAATTAGGGTCTAATTCAACTTGCAGACGACTGATAGTACTTAAAATAGAGCGAGGTAAAACACCTGTTGTATCGGTTTTGCTCTTGGCTTTTGGTTTATTGTTTAAGTCTCGATTTGGTATTTTGGGTGGTAATGTTGGAGTGTTGACGAGCAGCGATTTGTCGTCAGATGCCACAGAATTAACTGGTAGATTTGGAGGTTGTACTACTAAAGCGTTAGAAGTTGTTTTATCGGAACTTGTTGTGTATTTAGAAAGAACTCGATCGATAAAATTGAGCTTTTCCAAAACTAAAGAAGGACTTAGATACTCTATACCTGCTTTATCGGCAGCTTTTTGATTCTCTTCATTTAGAAACCAACGGCTTCCTCTAAACTCCGTCAGCCGCATCCTGGCAATTTTTAATAGCTTGTTGAGGTCTGACTCAAAGTAATCCATCACACTGTTACTGTACATGGCCGAGTCAATGTCTATTTTATTACCATTGAAATGCTTATCTTCTATCTCCTGAATTTTTAATGCTGCATTGTAAGCTTCATCTAAAGAACGTTCAGGAGTCTGTAAGTACCATCGAAAAGCAGCAAGCAAGAAAGAATAGATTTTTTGACTAAAAACAGAATTTTTCATTGCAGACAATCATTCAGCATTGTTTGATGACTATTAACCTTAAGTTAACGCACGAGGTATACTAACAAATCTACAAGGAGAAAGTTTGTGGTTTCTCATTCGGTTTGGATTGTTGGCACTAGCCGTAGTGGTAAGACGGCTCGCTTGGTAGAGCAATTTTGTAATTGGGTAACATCAGAAAAACAATATACTGAATCATTTTATACAAAAAAAACAGGGCGTAAAAAAACAGGCGATGTACCTGAATTTTTCTATCTTAAACAAACAGAGCCAGGAGTTTTAGTTTTAGCTGCCAATGATGATAATCGTCGAGAGTTAGGAGATATAATTGTTACATCTACATTAGGTAAATATCCGGTTCGTGCCAAGACGCCACTAGGTTTTTTTCAGGATGAAGTTATTTTATTTTGGCCGTTGCTGATTAACTCGTTGAACCTGAAAGCACAGTTTCCGGTAAGATTGCGACCGGAAACCGAACAAGAGTTAGCAACCAAACTTTGGCGTCCGCAATTAGACGAAGAAATTTTACGTCTTGCGGGAGTGAATGAATCTCGCTTGGTGCGTCGCATCTTAGACTTATTACAATTAGCAGCTTACAGTGGTATCCCTTGCGAAAATATTGCCCAGATTTTGTCCAAAGGTTTTGGGGAAAATAGCACAACTTTAGAGCCGGAATTTTTGGCATCTTTGCTGTTAGATTGGCGTAACTGGTGTTTAGAGAGGGGATTACTGACTTATGGAATTATTACCGAACTGTATAGTCAGCACTTATTAAGCGATCGCAATTACCAGCAGCATCTAACAAAACGCTATCAAGCAGTACTGGCGGATGATGTTGATGATTATCCTAGCGTAGCGCGTCTTTTGTTTGAGTTGCTATTAGATCGAGGTGCAGTTGGCGCGTTTAGCTACAATCCTGATGGTGCGGTGCGATTGGGATTGGGAGCAGATCCCAACTACCTAGAAGGGTTAGCAGAGCGTTGTCGGGTAGAAATATTGAACGGGCCGCCTCCAGAGTCTCTGAGCGAGCAACTGACTAAACAGATGGTGGAATTAGTTACAGAACCAATGATACTGTTGAGTTTACCAAAAACAGTGCATTCAATTCAAACCACCTCCCGCGCCCAATTATTGCGGCAAACAGCAGAGATAATTGCTAATGCCATCCAATCGCAGCAAGTGCAACCAGAAGAAGTGGCAATTATTGCACCAGGTTTAGATGCGATCGCTCGTTATACTCTAGTAGAAATCCTCGTCAAGCAAAATATCCCAGTAGAATCGCTCAATGACCAACGTCCCCTAATTAGTTCGCCCGTGATTCGCGCCTTACTCACCATGCTGGCACTAGTTTATCCCGGCTTGGGACGACTTGTAGATCGGGATGCGGTGGCAGAAATGCTGGTTGTATTGAGCAGGAAACAACAACCACCAGAAAACTCTACAGACGCGATGAATCGGGTATCTACAACAGACACGATGAATCGCGTCTCTACAAATATTGATCCGGTACGTGCTGGTTTGATTGCAGATTACTGCTTTGTACCCCATCCCGATCGCCCCAACTTGCTACCAGTATCAGCCTTCGAGCGCTGGGATCGAATCGGCTATGCAGCTACTACAGCCTATAGTGAAATATTACAGTGGTTAGAACAGCAGCGATCGCAACAAGAATTGCGGTTAATTCCTAGTCCCATTTCTCTGTTAGACAGAGCAATTCAACGTTTTTTGTGGAATGGGAGCAATCTCCCCTACGAACAACTAGCAGCATTGCGGGAATTATTAGAAACCGCCCAACACTACTGGGAAATTGACACCAGACTACGACAAATTGCCCCAGTTGAGACAATGCCTTACACAACTATTATCGAATTCATTCAATTACTGCGACGCGGTACAATCACTGCCAATGCTTACCCGGTGCGCCCCATTGGTGGAGCAAGAAAGGCTGTCACCTTAGCAACTATATTTCAATATCGATCTAGTAGGCGATCGCACCAGTGGCATTTTTGGCTGGATGCTGGTTCGCCACTATGGGCCAAAGGTGGTGCAGCAACTCTGTTCGGTGCGCCGTTTTTCTTGCGAGACAGGTTGGGCGAACCTTGGACAGCAGAAGATGAGAAATTGGCAGAAGAAGAACGACTGCAAAGGATTTTGACAGATTTGCTCTCTCGTGTATCCGAGAGAGTTTATTTGTGTCATAGCGATTTAGCAGTGAATGGACAAGAGCAAATAGGGCCATTGTTACCCTTAGTGAATGCCTGTGTAACGGTTATTTCTGAATCTACTGTTAATTGAACTGAGTTCGATGAACCTTCACCCCAGCCCTCTCCCACTGGGAAAGGGAGGAGCAACGAGAAATTAGGGTTTTGGCTCCCCTCTAGGTGTCCAAGAGGGGTTGGGGGAGAGGTCAAAAAAAGGCTTGTCGAACTCACGTTAATTGAATGGCTCAAGCTCAGATCCCCGACTTCTTGAAGAAGTCGGGGATCTAGTTATTCACGAATGATTAAGTCAGGCTATAGCCTTTGGATTGTTATACAGTCTGATTGACGGATATTTATAAATCAATACACTTTCAGTTATCGCCAAAAACCTTAAAATTCAGGTTGCTAAATCGTTACTATCGTCAAAATAGCCTGTATTAATAATTCTTGCTCAATTGGTTTAGAAATATGTTGTTGAAATCCGGCAGCTAGTGCTTGTTGTCGATCGATTTCTCCGGCATAAGCAGTCACGGCGATCGCAGGAATTTCTCCGCCTTGTTCGGGTGACTGCTTTCTAATTTGACGAATAAGGGTGTAGCCATCCATATCGGGCATACCAATATCACTAATTAACAAATCAAATTTTGCTTGCATCAAATTGTTTAGAGCATCATGTGCTGAGTCCGCTTCAGTCACTTGTACTCCGTACTGTTCTAGCACGAAGGCAATGAACTCCCGTGAATCTTTGTTATCGTCTACCAGCAGTGCTTGCAATCCATTGAGATTGAAGTCTGAGCGATCGCGATCGGCAGCATTAACTTGATTCAATTTTGAAGGCGCGATCGGTGGCAGTTTGACTGTAAACACTGCTCCTTGACCTTCTCCAGGACTGGCTGCCTGAACGGTTCCGCCGTGCAATTCAACCAAATGACGCACGATCGCTAACCCTAACCCCAACCCACCAAATTTTCGCGTCGTTGTCCCATCGGCTTGGCGAAAGTAGTCAAAGACGTAGGGTAGAAAGTCACCAGAGATCCCCCTACCATTATCGCTGACAGTGATTTGAGTGTATTTCGCAGCACGACTATCTACTTCATCCTCGATCGTTTCTAACCGCACCTCTACTCGACCACCCTGTGAGGTAAATTTAATCGCGTTAGAAAGTAGATTCCAAACAACTTGTTGCAAGCGACCAGAATCACCCAACACTTGCCCAACATTCGGTTCAAATATTGTTTGAATCTGAATAGATTTAGCTTCAGCAGCAAGGCGCACGGTTTCAAGTGCAGCTTTGATAGTAAAAGTCAAACCGACTGGAACTGTGTTTAAAGCCAACTTACCTTGGAGAATACGCGACACATCGAGCAAATCTTCGATTAATTGTGCTTGCAGTTTCGCGTTGCGCTCGATCGTTTCTAGGGCGTACTGAGTTTTGGCTGCATCCTGGTGACTTTTTTGCAAAATTTTTGCCCAGCCCAGAATTGGATTCAAGGGCGATCGCAATTCATGAGACAGCACTGCCAAAAACTCATCTTTGATGCGGTTGGCTTGTTGCGCTTGTTCGGTCTGTTGCTGCAAAGAAATCATTAGTTGATTGAGGCGATCGTTTTGCTCTTTCAACAATGCTTCTGCTCGTTTACGTTCGGTGATATCAGACAGAATGAAAACGGCGCCTGTAAGATTCCCATCCCGATCGAGTACCGGATCGATGGTTTTGGCAAACCACCGTTCTTGAGACTGAAATTCGAGAACTTGCCGTTGGTGGGTTTGTTTCGCACGGCGAAAACAAGTGCCATCGCCGATTCCCAATTTTGCGCCCATCAGCTCGTGGTGGGCATAACCTAAGATTTCGTGGGAGGGCTTGTTAAAAAGCTGCATCATCGCTCGATTACAGCGCATAATTCTACCTTCTTGGTCTACCAGAGATACGCCGTCGTTCATGGAATCAAAGGTGGTTTGCCACTCCCGCGCTGAGGACAAAGCAGCTTCCTCCGCCCGACGAATTCGCAGCAGCGATCGCAAAGTGGCAAGCAGTTCAATTGGTTCAACAGGTTGCACCAGATAAGCATCGGCACCACTGTCTAAGCCTTCTGCTTTATCCTGGCTTTGGACAAAACTTGCAGAAAGGTGTAGCACAGGAATAAAAGCCGTTTCTGGATTTGCCTTAATTTGGCGACAGACTTCAAAGCCGCTGATATCTGGTAATTGGACGTCTAAAATTATTAAGTCAGGCTGAAAGTTAACAATAGCTTCTAATCCTGCCGCTCCAGTTGCCGCTTCCACCACATTAAAGCCTGCATTTTGCAAGATACGGGTAACAACGTAACGATTGGCTTCGTTATCGTCAACATGCAGGATCGTAACTCGTGGCTCAGACATGACTTTTCCCTGAAACCTCTAAAACAAGTCCGGCTTTGACGAGTGCATCTTGAAGTTGAGCGGTCGTCGTGGTTTGAGAGCCTATTTCTTTGGAAACAATGGCTATGGTTTGCGCCGCTAATCGGCTTTGCGCTTCAGCATCCAGTTGGGCAGATGAGTGAATAATCACAGGAATCGCCTGAGTGACGGAATTGTTCTTAAGTTGCTTGAGTACATCAAACCCGCCGAGTTCTGGCATCTCCAAGTCCAGCACGATCGCGTTTGGCTGCTCTCGTTGTGCCAAATTTAATCCTTCTTTTCCATTTGCGGCTTCTAAAATACTCAATGGTGTATTTATCAACAACTGTTTCACAAGATACCGATAGGCGGGGTCATCGTCAATTAACAAGATTTTTTGAGGCTTGTTCTCAGTAATTAGCGTATTAAGTTTGTTCAATAGCGGCAATCTGTCTACTGGCTTAATTAGAAAACCGTTTGCTCCTAACGCCAATGCTTGCTTCTCGTTATCAATGATGGTAATCACGAGTACAGGGATAGTGCGGGTTGTTTCATCCCCTTTGATTTCTCGCAAGAACGTCCAGCCGTTTTGCCCCTCCAGCAAAATATCTAGCATAATTGCCGCCGGTCGAAATTGTTGTAAGGCAAGCCTTGCTTGAGCTAAGGTGCGGGTAGCAATTAATTGATAGATTGATTGCTGAAGATGCTTTTCGTAAATAAATAGAGTTTCTGGATGATCTTCAACCACCAGAATCGGCAGGCGAGTTGGCTCAACTGATGTGATTGGTTGCACTACGGTGGTCAATTCGCTGGTATCTGGGTAGACGATGGGAATCAAGGCTGTAAAGGTAGAGCCTTCACCTGGCTGACTTTTCATCGAAATGCTACCGCCAATTAGCTCCGCTAGCTTGCGCGATAACGGCAATCCTAAACCGGTTCCCTTCACTTGCTTTTGCAGAGGGGACTCAATTTGCATAAAATCCTCAAAAATCCGCTCTCGATCGGCGGGAGCAATGCCGATGCCCGTATCAGATACAGAGAAGGTGACGGTATCACCCGTTTGCACAGCGCTGACGCGCACCTCTCCCCGCTCGGTAAATTTGAGCGCATTCGAGACAAAGTTTCTCAAAATTTGAGCGACTTTCCCCTCATCGGTATAGAGCGGCGAAATACCTTCAGGTTCCTCGACAATCAGCGTCACGGAGGAGCCTTGAACCAATAATGGGCGCAGCATCCCCCGTAGCGTGCCAAACAAGTCACTCACTTCAAAAGAACTGGGATGCACTTCAATTTTTCCAGCTTCCACCTTTGCCAAATCTAGCAAGTCGTTGACCAGTTCTGATAATCCGCTTGCTGCCTTTTGGATGAATGTCACCTGCTTTTCTTGCTCAATGGTCAAATCGCCATCTATCCGGGCTAGCAGCATTCGAGAGAGGGAGAGAATCGAGTTGAGCGGCGTACGAAACTCGTGGCTCATGTTCGAGAGAAAGCGGGTTTTTAACTCGTTTACCTGTTGCAGGGAGCTGGCTTTTTCATCCAGTTCTGCATAGAGGGCAACCACACCGCGATTGGTTTCTTCCAATTCCTGATTCAGTTGGCTTAATTCTTCCTCACGCTTGCGTAGCTCTGCCATTGCCTGGAGTAATTCCTGGTTTTGCTGCTGGATTTCTTGATAGGGATTTTCGGGCGATCGCCCAATTACGGTTTCTCGAATCTGCTGCAATTGGGAATCGCTGAAAGTAGGTGTGCGCTTCGACAACCTTTTGCCGATTGTCACGGTTGTTCCCTGTCCCGGCAGCGATTCAATCTCGAAGAAATCCATCAATCTACGAGTACCCACGATGCCTAGCCCCGCTCCCGTATCAGAGGTGTGGCGTCCGGCCAAAACGTCTGCTAAATCAGGAATGCCTCCACCCCGATCTTGAATCCGAATCAGAAACGCTTGCGGCTCTCCCACCACAGAAAATTCAACCGTTCCGTCTTGGGCATATTGAAAGGCGTTGCGGGCAATTTCGGAAACTGCCGTCGCCAATCGCGCCCGATCTTGAGCATCAAAGCCCAACTGCTCGGCAATCTCACGAGTTCGTTGGCGAGCTTGCACAACATCCTGTTCGTACTGGATGGCGATCGTGAAAACCTTTGTCATCTGCCCATTCCTTTCGCGACTAACACCGTCACATCGTCTCGCTCTCGGTTAAAGTCTCGGTATAGCACACCTGCAATCAAGCTGGGATGTTTTTGCATTAAGCCTGGATAGCGATCGATTTGCCACTTAGCGCCTAATCCGTCAGAATGCATAATTAAAAGTCCGTTGGCATACCAGGGATAAGTAAACTCTTGAATTTTGTGGATTTCATGTCCGACCGTGCCGTTATGAGATAGCAAATTGCGGTGCTCAGTAAAGGAGAAAATGCTACCAGCGATGTTGCCAATGCCAGCAAAGCGGACAGACTGTTGCTCAAAGTCGATTTCGGCAATGGCCAGTGCTGCTCCTCGCGTACTTCGCAAGGCGGCGTGGGCAGCTTCGACGATCGCCCCAGGAGAACAATGAAGATGTTCTTGAAACATTCTCACGGCTGCTTCTGCTGCTGAGGCAGCCGCAGGCCCATGCCCTAAACCATCGGCTACTAGCAACAGACTACGGCAACAATCGACTTCACAGACCCAGGTATCTCCAGAAACCTCTTCTCCTCGTTTGGGCAAACAGATCGCTCCAATTTCTAAAACCTTCTCAGGCAGATGAGGTGCTGGGCCTAGCCACAGGTGAGCGAGGAGCGCTGTTCCTTGGTTGGGAATCGAGTAAATTTCAAAGAAACCAGAAAGGCGACGAATTGCACCCATACCATTGCCCAAGGTTCCGGCTGTGGAAAAGCCATCTTGCAAACACTCATCCACATCGACCATTCCCTCTCCTTTATCTAGCGATAAAATTTCAATGCCAATTTTGGAATCTTGCCTGAGCGATCGCATTAGCACAACTCCGCCGTGGGCGTGTTGCACCAGATTGTTCGCAATTTCTGTCACCACAATCCCAACCTTGCCCCGTTCTGTTTCCTGAAAACCCAGCCGAGTTGCTAAAGCCATCGCCGCCCGTCTGGCTTCCCCGATCTGGCTAGATTCAGTAATTGTGACGGCGACAGATTCTCTCATTTTATTTCCATCGTACAATTATTATCCGTGTCCCTTCTCCCACCACAGACTGAATATCAAACTCGTCGGCAAGTCGTTTAGCACCACCTAGCCCCATACCTAAGCCGTTGCCCGTTGTGAACCCATCCTTTAGTGCCAGTTCGATATCGGAAATTCCCGGCCCCCGATCTTCAAAGGTTAGCCGAAGTCCTCGTCGTCGCCCTTCCTGAAGCGTTTCTAGCTTGACTGTGCCGCCTCCCCCGTAGTCTAGGGTATTGCGGGCTAACTCACTGGCGGCAGTAACAATTTTAGTTTGGTCTACTAAGCCAAAGCCAATCTCTACGGCAAGGTTGCGCACAGCCTGCCGAACTAAAATTACATCTGTAGAAGATTGAATGTTAATCGTTTCAGTCTTCTGCATGATCATCTGCACGCCATTTAGTGGCAGTGATTTGATTTGTGGTTTCATTGAGTGACGATCGCAACAATGCCATACCCTTTTCGACGTTTAGGGCAGTGCGAATCCCCGTCAGCGACAGCCCCAATTCCACTAAGGTGATTGCCACAGCAGGCTGCATCCCAACGACAACTGTCTCAGCATCTAGCACCCGTGACATTCTGGCAATGTTGGCTAAAACCCTACCAATGAAGGAATCAACAATCTCTAATCCCGAAATATCGATCAGCACACCGCGAGCGTGAGTTTGGGCGATCCGGTTGGTCAAGTCTTCTTGTAGCGTTGTGGCGAGGCGATCGTGCATATCTACCTGAATTGTCACAAGCAGGAAATTGCCCATTTTGAGTATAGGAATGCGTTCCATTGCTTCCTACCTATTTAGATTGAGGGCGGGTAATGGTCGTTCCTAAACGTTTTAGCGCCGTGAGAAAGGCATCGGCTAACGTTGCTTTCGTGACTATATTTGTCAAATCAATGCCGAGATAAACGATTGTTTGGGCAATTTGAGGACGAATGCCACTGATCATACAATCAGCTCCCATGAGACGGGCAGCAGTAACGGTTTTGAGCAAATGTTGAGCGGTCAGGGTATCGACAGTAGGAACCCCGGTAATGTCAATGATGGCAACTTCGGAACTAGTTTCGACAATCTTCTGCAATAACGATTCCATCATCAGTTGAGTCCGGGCACTATCCAGGGTACCGATTATCGGCAATGCCAAAATTCCCTCCCAGAGTTTAACGACGGGGGTAGACAGCTCCATCAACTCTTCTTGCTGCCGTAAAATCACTTCTTCTCGCGTCTTTTGATAGACTTCAATTGTCAGCAATCCTAGCCGATCCAATAAGTTTGTGGCTAACCAGATATTTTCACCCAATTCAATCGGGTCTTTGAATTGCTGACGCATTCGTTTAAAGAGGGGTTTCTTGAACGAAAAGACGAATGTAGCCGTTTCTGAGGGTGTGAAACCATTTTGCGATCGCGATCGAGAAATGCTGTTGAGCATCTCCCGCATCTCCTGCCACTCCCCTGCCTGAATATTGGTATTGCCCCGCCCAACGGCAATCCGAAACAAACTCAGGAATTCCCGGCACTCCTCTTTTAGATGGGCTTCTTTAATCAAGCCTCTGCGAATATTGACAATAGCTAGTTCCTGAGTCCACTCCGACAGCAAGTCTGCCTCGAAGGTTTCTAATATTTCTGATATCTTACTTTCGCTCATCGTTTCTTTGAGGGCAACCGGTTTCATTAGTTCAAAATCAGTGTATGACGATTCAGCCCAAGGTGAAAGCGACGATTACAAAAAGCCTAAAAGCTTGCTAGATACGAAGTGCGATAAATTGGGCAGACATAGAGCGATACCTGGGTTGGGCTACGCCTACCTAAGATTGATTGAGAATCGGCAAAAAAGTTACATAAAATGCGTCCGTATAAAAAGTTTAAGTAAGTCGGTGCAAAAAAACCAAACTGTGTAAAGAAAAGTAAATAAGCCTCAAACTCTTTCTCCCCCTGCCCTTTGCCTTATCCCAACAATAATTATTTACACCGATCTACTTATTCTGACTCCTGCTGTATTTAATGCAAATTTCGGGACTGTGGTTGAATGGGAAGCGGAGAACGAGAAGGTACTTTATCCCGCCATAAAAGCAAAGGAATACAGAAAAATCCCAAAATAATTACAACTCCAGCCATTATCCAAACCATTAACCTATTTGGTCTATAGTTCCCTGTTTCAATTTGCCAGAAAACTTGGTTGTATCGCCATGCAGCTAAGGCAATAGTCGAAATTCCAAAAATTACCAAAGCAATACCCAAATTTTCCGAGCTAGATAATGGACTTACCGGAGGTTCTTGTTGAGTAATAGTAATATTCAACTGACGCAGAAATATACCAAATCGCGCGATCGCAAAACCAAAGCCAATCAATGCAATAGAAGTGCGTAGCCAAGCCAGAAATGTCCGTTCGTTCGCTTGATGCTCCCTTTGGCGGTCAATTTTCGGTATTTTATTCATGAGTAGCTTTTAACACCAAGTTCCTCTTGAAAAGTATTCGTAATATTGATGAAGTTTCGTAAAAGTCTAATCTAAAAGTGTCCTTAGATTTTGGGAAAACTCATTCTATATCTATAAAATTCTTGATTATGCTTGATGACAACGATTTTGCATTAGCCTCGGCTGTTGACACTTCGGTTGTGGTGCTTGAGGAGCTATCTTTACATCCTCAGCCAGAAGTTCGTGAGGCTGTAGCTAAAAATCCGAATACGCCTACTGAAGTGTTGCTGAAATTAGGTAAAGAGTTTCCAGACGCAATTACGGCGAACCCGATTTTCAATCTTTTGCTGCTGGAAAATCCTGAGAGTCATTTCGTTAGACTCTCTTTAGCGCGTAGCACAACAACTAGTGAAAGTGCGATCGCTCAGTTATCTAAAATCGAGGATGAGGAAATTCTTCTTGCTGTGGCTAGAAATCCAAAGACATCTCTTGAGATTCTGGAAGAACTTGTAGAAAACCCGCCTCTTTTCTGCGATGACGAGAATGCTGATGAATCTGATTTCGATGAACTTTTTACCGCGATCGTTCAAAATCCCAACACTTCTGAATCGTTATTGCTTCAACTAGCCGAGGATGGAAGCTGGAATATCAAAATAGCGATCGCTGAGAACCCCAAAACACCCTTATCCCTGCTCAATACGTTTGCAGATTGGAGAAATTTTTCGATGCATAAAGCAATTGCTCGAAATCCTCAAGCACCAAGCGTAATATTGGAAAAACTAGCGGGAGAAAATGAGAAAGAAATTCGCGATCTGGTCAAGAACCATCCAAATGTTTCCGAAACTGCGATCGCCATCATCAATTTTATCGAGGGAAAACCTGGAACATCCATCGACTTGCTAGAGCGATTAGCTAGCGATCGACGAGCCTCTGTCCGGCTATTGGTTGCTTCCCATCCCTCAACCCCTGCAAAGATTTTAGAAAAGCTCGCGCAGGATACAGATGAAGATGTACCCTTCAAAGCCGCAAGCCATCCCAATGCAACCTCTACCGTTCTAGAGTTTTTCGCAGAGTTCTTGGTTAAGCAACGTCAACGAGTCTCGCCATCAAATCGAGCCAGGTATGAAGAAAGTGCAGTTCGATTGGTGAGACGTTCTGACATTACTCCAAAAGTGTTAGAAAATCTGTTGCAAATGAATAAGTATGATGTAGTAAGCGCGATCGCATCGTCTTTGAAAACACCACCCACTATCCTGCTTGCACTTACAGACTATCAAAACCAATCTAGCTCACACATTCACTTTCTCATAAATCTCGCTAAAAACCTCAATACACCTTCAGATGCGCTGGAGAAGCTTTATCTAAAAATCAACCAAACGCAGCATCCAAATACGATCGATGGTCTACATGATATTGCTTCTCATCCCAATACTCCTGTCCATTTGCTAGAACAATTCGCAGTTCATTCACGCACCGATCTTCGTGCAAAAGTTGCCAAAAACGTCAATATACCGATTTCAATTTTGGAGCGGTTAAGCAATGATTCTGACTCTAGGGTTAGTAGTATTGCAAAACAGGCGCTCAAGGAAAGAGCTTGATTTCAGAACTGTTTTTGTAAAGGTCAACACAGTCTAAGGATGGCTCTGAGAAAACCCCAAGCGATGCCAGAATCTTTACAATACAGGACTTACGCACTGAAAACTTGAAAGCTTGATCCCCCCTAGCCCCCCTTAAAAAGGGGGGAATCTTAAAAGCCCCCTTTTTAAGGGGGTTGGGGGATCTCTTCTGCGTAAGTCCTACAATAGTAAATAAGGTAAAGATATATATCATCAAAATCAATGGCACTATTCGGATTTGGCAAAAAGGCAGTTATGCCCACACCTGAAGAAGCTTTGTCAGGAAGGGCACAATCTATGTCAGTACCCGCAGCTCATTATGTCAACAAGAATCCCTTAAAACCTCCTTTTCCCGATGGATTAGAGAAGGCAATCTTTGGCTTGGGCTGTTTTTGGGGTGCAGAACGCAAATTCTGGCAACTTAAAGGAGTTTACACGACCGCAGTCGGTTACGCTGCTGGTTTAACACCCAACCCCACTTATGAAGAGGTATGTAGTGGGCGAACCGGTCACAATGAAGTGGTGTTGGTTGTGTTCGATCCCAAAGTGATTAGTTATGCCGAACTACTCAAAGTCTTTTGGGAAAGCCACAATCCCACCCAAGGGATGCGCCAAGGTAATGATACTGGCACTCAATACCGTTCGGGAATTTATGTATATTCTGAAAGTCAAAAGCAGCTAGCAGAAGCATCGCGGGAAGCTTATCAGCAAGCCCTCAACAGCGCAGGTTATGGCAAGATTACCACAGAAATCTTGGATGCGCCGGAATTCTACTACGCTGAAGCTTACCATCAGCAATACCTGGCTAAAAATCCTAACGGGTATTGTGGTTTGGGAGGGACAAATGTTTCTTGTCCCGTGGGTGTAGTTGAATCACAAGTTAGTAGTTAGAAGGAAGCAGGGGAGCAGGGGAGCAGGGGAGAAGTTACAGTAAGTTTTCCCCTCAGCCCCCCATCCCCTCTGCTTCTTTCTTGTGCCCAATGCCCAATGCCCAATGCCCAATGCCCAATGCCCCACTAAAATGCAGATTTAAGCAAAGCGATCGCTCGAACCCATAACATAATACTAATGGGCGCTCCAATTAGAATACCAGCGATTGCCCAGCCTCTTTGATGGGCTTTAAATTGTTCAATACTGCGCCACCGTCTACTTTTCCAAGCCCATTCATTGCCTTTTGCACCGAGTGCGATCGCCATTACCCACCAAGCATTAGGTACAAAACAGAATAGACCATACCACACTTGATTCGGCCACATCCACAACCAAGGCATCAGAAAAGCGCCCCAATTCCAACCGAGAATTTCCTCTGGGACTGTTTCATTGTGATTATTAATCCCGCATCCAGAATTGTTGATGATTTCTTTTAGCGGCAAAAGCTGATTCTTATTTGCAGATTTGACAGTTAGTCCCGATTTGAGGGCATTCAGCGCAACGCTTGCACTAGTAAATCTTTGTTCGGGAGCGGGTTCTATCAACTTTTGTAGCCAACTGACAAAACTGGGACTGAGGTTAACTTGGTCTGTAAATTGCAGTCGCAAATCCTGCTGGGGTAAATCAGAGGGGGAAGTTCCAGTGAGCAAATGAATCAAAGTCGCTCCCAGTGCATATAAGTCTGAAGCCGCAACTGCTCGACCACCAAATTGTTCCATTGGGGCATAACCATAAGTACCGACAACGGTAAAAGTAACGCCCTCTTTTGCCGCTTTATCCTGAACTGCACCAAAATCAACTAAATAAATCTGATTATCTTCGCCCCAGATTAAATTACTCGGTTTAATATCTCTATGTAAAACTCCAGGATTCAACTCATGTAGATAGATGAGAATATTTAAAACTTCAACAGCAATTTTTTTGGCTCGCTTTTCACTAAACCTTTTGCCAATAGCAAGTTTATCCTTAAGCGACTCACCAGGGATATATTCTTGTATTAAGGCGAACCAGAGGGTGCGATCGTCGATACAAAAATAATCTATATATTGAGGGATGCGGGGATGATTTAGCTGTTTAAGGATTTGTGCTTCCCTCTCAAAAAGTTTCAGGTCATCCCACTGCACAGTACCGCCAAAGGCCAAAAGTTTGACCACAACGGTCGAATTTTCGCCATCAGAGGCTTGTAAATCCAATGCTTGCCAAGTTTGACGAATTCCATTGTTGCCGAGTTGGCGCTGGATTTGATAACGATCTTGTAATATTTGTTCTGGTTGCAGCATCTTAACACCTGCTGGCAATTTACGTTGATCTGATTCCCTTATATTTAAGGATAGTCATTATCTACAGAAACTGTGGCAGCAATCCCTTACTGTCTTAGTAAGCTGTTGTGCATTTGATTTGTGTAACTGGGATGGACAAGACGCTTTGCATAACTTGCCTTTAGTTAGACTGTATAGTACAATTGTACTGCAAACAGTGATAGGAAGACGATCAAGCTCAAGCAAGATATGTTGTTGGAGGAAAATAGCAAAGTCCTTTACAGAATAGGTTTGCCTTAACTTTCAAGATTATCTAACAAACTTTACAAACTGCTTAAATCTCTTGTCACAATAAGATTTATAATTAAAATATCAGTCATTCACCCCAAGGCTGAAGCCAACTGTTATATAATGCAGAATCCAGTGCATTTAACTTGGGGGAAGCTTTGCGTTTTCAGTTTAAAAAAAAGAAACTCGAAGCACTTTACACAGCAGAAAAAGATGCTCATAAATACCCAGGTGTGGTTGATGACTTTTTTGAAGTCATGGCGATTATTGATGCTGCTGTAGACGAGCGAGATTTATATGCTCAAAAAGGATTGAGATTTGAGAAGTTATCAGGAAAACGAGGAAAACAAGGACAGCGTTCTCTACGTTTGAATAATCAGTGGCGTCTAATTGTGACAGTGGATGAGGATGAGCAGGGAAATTATCTCACAATAATCGATATCGAAGACTACCACTAACTTTCGTCAGCAGGGGAGACAGCAATATGAGCCAGAAGCTAGCACCAGCAAGAGTACCAACACCAGGAAAAATTTTAAGTCGAGAATTAGAAGCCCGTGGCTGGACACAGAAAGATTTAGCAGAAATTATGGGGCGTCCAGTTCAAACCATCAATGAAATCATTCGGGGAAGCAAGCAAATTACACCTGAAACAGCTATCGAACTCTCTCAAGCCTTGGGTACTTCTCCAGAGTTCTGGACAAATCTTGAAGCAAAGTATCGGCTTCATCTAGTAGGAAAAGAAAAAAAAGAGCAAGATATAGCTCGTAAAAGTCGATTGTATACAATTGCTCCCATCTCTGAACTAATCAAAAATAAGTGGATTCAAGCAGCAGATTCAATTGATGACTTAGAACGGCAAGTATGTGATTTTTTCGGCATATCATCTTTAGATGAAATACTCCAGCTAGATGTTAATTTTCGTTGTTCCGAGCATCGAGAGCCAGAGGAAACTTCTCGCATAGCTTGGGTAAAACAAGTTGAGAACCTAGCGAAACAACAAGCAGTTGCTAGTTTTGAACGCAAAAAACTTGAGACTGCTATCCCTAAAATTCTTGCTTGTGCGAAACAAGTAGAAAGTATTGTGCAGATTCCTAAATTGCTGGCAGATTTAGGTGTACATTTTATAATTGTGTCGCATTTAAGCAAAACCTACTTGGATGGTGCAGCCTTATATTTAAACAGCAATCCCGTTATCGCGTTGACATTGAGATATGACCGGATAGATTCATTCTGGTTCACCCTCATGCATGAGTTAGCACATATTGTTTTAGGACATCAAGGAGCTTATTTAGATAATTTGGATGCGTTAGAAGAGAATGATGAGGAAAGAGCAGCTAACGAAAAAGCCGCTGACTGGTTAATAAATCCTCAGACATTAAATGAATTTATTATTACAAGTAAAAAAGTCTTTTCTCGGAAAGGGATTGAAGAATTTGCTCACAATCAAAATAGACATCCAGGCATAATTCTTGGTCGCTTACATTATGACAAATTAGTTCCCCATAAAAATTTGAGACCATTACTCGTTAAAGTTAGCCCAATTTTAGGTCATTCTACAGATAATTTTTGCGATAGTAAGCTTGATATTCCGCAGACAGCAGAGGTTCCCACCAATCACGATGATTGAGATACCATTCAACTGTTAAACGTAAACCCTTAGCAATTGTTACTGAAGGCGTCCAATCAAGCTGAGTTTTAATTTTGTTTGCATTAATTGCATATCTCCTGTCGTGTCCCTGTCTATCCTTAACAAAAGTAATCAACTGCTTGGCTGGATATATTGGTAAATCAGGTGCTAATTCATCCATCATTTGACATAAAAGTTGCACGAGGTTAATATTTTCCACCTCATTATTGCCACCAATATTGTATGTTTCTCCTGGCTGACCATAATTGATTACTACATCTAAAGCACGGCAATGATCGCCCACATAAAGCCAATCCCGTACATTTTTACCATCACCATAAACAGGTAATGGTTTCCCGATCAAAGTGTTGATACACATTAGGGGAATTAGTTTTTCGGGAAACTGATAAGGCCCGTAATTATTAGAGCAATTTGTGATAATGGTTGGAAGTTGATAAGTATGATAATAAGCACGGACTAAATGATCGCTACCCGCTTTGGAAGCTGAATAGGGACTATTGGGAGCGTAGGGTGTGGTTTCACAAAAAGCTGGGTCATCTGCGCCCAGGCTACCGTAGACTTCATCAGTAGAAACGTGTAAGAAACGATAATCAGATGGTTGTGCTTTCGCTTCCCAATGTTGCCGAAAAGCTTCTAGTAGGGTGAAAGTTCCCACCACATTAGTTTGCACAAAAGCGGCTGGGCTAAGAATGGAACGATCGACATGAGATTCAGCGGCAAAATGGGCGATGGTATCAATATTTTCCGTTGCTAATAGGTTGTCTATGATGGTGCGATCGCAAATATCCCCCTGCACAAACCGAAAATTCTCTCTTCCCTCAAAGGGCGCCAAATTCAGACGATTCCCCGCGTATGTCAGAGCATCCAACACCACCACGCGATCGTTTGGATAAACCTGACACCAATGATGCACAAAATTTGCCCCAATAAACCCCGCACCCCCAGTAACTAATAACCGCCGACTCATTCAATTTCCTCTCTTTTCTCTGTGTTCTCAGTGTCTTTGCGGTTCGTTTCTATGACTTAAAATATTTCTTCCTCAATTTACCATATATCTTCTGAGCGAGTAATTTCGCCATCCGTATTTTAGTCAAACTCTTAATATTAGATGGCTGCTGTATTTTATGGTCAAAAAACTCATTTAACTCATCCAAAATAACTTGGAAACGCTTAATAATATTTTCAGTACGATGCTCAACCAAAAAATCTTCAGATAAACTAAAAGCTACTGAAGATTCAATTACTTTCAGAATCCGTTGCACATCATATTCTTGGGAATATCCAGCAATTTTATAGCAATTAAATCCAGGGTCTAAATAATCAGCTAGTCCACCGTTAACACTAGAAAATACTTGACAGCCACAAGCAAGAGCTTCCATTGGTTGTAGACCAAATCCTTCACTAACACCCTGTTGTGCCCAGTACTCAGCCGAATCATAGAGGTAAACCTTAGCTCGGTTAAATAGTCCAGGTAAATCCTCTATGTATGAGTCAACAACCAATACTTTACAACGTTTTTGCAACGCCGGAATCAATTCTTTAATTAAATACTCAGAAGACTTCCGAGCTTGAACTAAAACATCAATATCCCGTTCCAAACCTAAATTTTGAAACTCATCAGAAATTTGATTGGGCAAATAATAAATCAGAGAATTGGGTGATTTTTCTCCCCAATATCCCATTGTATAGCGGCTAACAGTCATGATTGGAATACTTGCAGGTAGCCTAAATGAATAACCTGGACTATGTGCATGGTAAACGACATTATATTCCTTAAGTTTAGCCACGAGTTGAGCTATATCAAATCCCCAACTAATTACAAAAATTACATTATTTAAATTTTTCTCTTTTAGCAAATCATCAATAAAAAGCTTATCTTTTTCGCGTTGACGGTAAGTTACAACATCAGCACTACAGAAATTCTGAGCTAGATTAAGTGCTTTTAACTCAGCCCAAAGACCACCACAGGCAAATTTGCTATCTGTACCGGGAAGTAAGAAGTAAAGTTTTCTCATAATTTTTTTAGGGCATTGGGCATTGGGCATTGGGCTTGGGCATTGGGCATTGGGCATTAAGGAGAGAAGAAAAATTACTTCTTTTCCCCTCTGCTCCCTGCCTTTGTGCTTCTTGCTCTCTTCATTCTTGCCAGCCTACTTTAACAAAATGTGCCTCACGCCCCCAAACATCGCGCGTACGGGTAATATTTTCAATTGCTAGGTTAAAAGGAATGGCAGTTGTTAGGTAACGCTGCACTATGGAACCTAAATCAGGTGCGAGTTCTGCGGCTGTCGTCGCTGCTAATCCTAAACCTATAAGTTGCTCAATTGGTCGAAATGGTAGCAACAGATGCACACCCATAGCTAATCCAGCTGTTAAGAACATTGCTACTGACAAATTTGTGCCACAACGGGGATGTACAGCCAAATCCCATTCTCCACTGGTGATGCGATGCCGAGCAAGTGTGACTGCACGCCGCAAATCACTAATATTTACTTCACCATAGAGGTAGAATCCCTGCTCAGTAGATAAACCGCCTAATAGTTCATTATCTAATTGAACGTTAGTGGATTCTGATGGGGCAGAATAGGCGCTTTTTGATTCGCTAAGAACCCAAACAGTAGCATGTTCTAAAGCATGAACCTGCCGCAGCATCAAAATTTCTTTTAACCCTGGAATAAACGATAGCTGTCTGAGTAAGTCGGCATCTTGTGTGGGTTGCGGAAAGTCTGAAGATTGGTCTTCCAGACTCGGAACCTTCTCAGATACAGGTATCGTAAAATTAAAGTTAAAAAATTCAAAGGGAGACGAGCTACCCTGAAAAGAAGCGGAAGTATTCATTGGAACACTACTCCCAAAGCCGATGGGGCAACATAGATTTCTTTCAAATGTAACGCTTGCACCACTGAATTGTTGCTAATTTTTGTAGATGATTGTTTAGTTAGGGTATTGGGCATGGGGCATGGGGCATTGGGCATTGTAGATGCTTCTTCCCAGTCCCCAGTCCCCAGTCCCCAGTCACTAATCCCCAATCCTTAGTCCTATATCTGTTCTGTTGAATTTGGAAAGGAATTCTGATCTTTTTAGTTTCCGAGTCCGAGGGTCAGCTGGCTCCACTTACATAAACTCCGGCTGAGTGAAGGACTCGGAACTTTTGGTAGAGTGTTCACACTGAAAACTTAGGCGTAAGGAGAGGAACAATCAGTACAACTCAAAATTGGCTTGTAATTTACTAGACCAAAGCAATTAAGCTTCTACTAGTAAATTGTTTATTCAATCTGGTTAGGCAGAGTACAGCAATTGACATCATTCAAACAGACTTTGCCCCACTGTAAAGCCCAGCGGACAAGGGCTACTCGATTATCTGTCTCAGTCTTAGTGAGAATATTACTGATATGGTTATCAACTGTACGCTTGCTAATCTCCAGTTTTGCTGCAATCTCTTGGTTAGTTAAGCCAGCGGCTACTAAGTCGATAATTTGCAGTTCTCTGTCTGACAGACTAACGGGGGTCTCAGACTTGCCACCAGCCATGACTATTTCTATCCTCCCTTGGTATATGTACTTAATCGCTCTTTCTAATTCTAGAAGATTCTTTTCTTGGTAGGGGTTTCAAGTGTTAGCAGTAATATGATTGTCAATATTTTCTTTGGATTTCAAGCTGCTAAAAATATAAACCATGCGAAATATCATGTAATAAATATAGCTCATTTTGACAAATATATTGTCTAAGCACTGAGATAAAATAAGCGAGAATTAGAAGCACATACACGCTATAGGAGTAGTAAAAATTGCTATTTAATTCTATGAAGGACTGGCGACAGATTAGCAAAAACTATTGTAGATTTTATACTGTAAATTCCTAATCCTACATCAAAATCTAAAATTGAAAATGAGATGAGCAATCCCCGTGTTTTGTGCCTTGGTGAAATTTTGTTTGATTGTTTAGCCGATCAATTAGGGCTAAAGTTGGAAGAAGTGAAATCTTGGACTCCCTACCCAGGAGGGGCACCAGCTAATGTAGCCTGTGCTTTAGTCAAGCTGGGAATGTCAGCAGGATTTATCGGTGCTGTTGGCGAAGATGAGCCAGGAAATGCACTGGTTAAGCTATTACAAGATGTAGGTGTAGAGACTACGGGAGTACAACGCCATCCCACAGCACCAACGCGGCAAGTTTATGTTACACGGGATCTGGCTGGCGATCGCACCTTTGCCGGATTTGGTCAGTACGATACCGCAGAATTTGCCGATACTCGCCTGCAAGCTAAACAATTGTCAGATTCGCTGTTTCAAGAAGCAGATTTTCTGGTTTTGGGTACTTTGGAATTAGCCTATCCTGAAAGTGAAGCGGCAATTCACCGCGCTCTAGAATTAGCAGAGCATTACGACTTAAAAATTGTGCTGGATGTTAACTGGCGTCCTGTATTTTGGAAAGAGCCAAACATCGCCCATCAAAAAATTCCAGAATTATTTAAGCGAGTTGATTTCCTCAAACTCTCCAAAGAAGAAGCTGAATGGCTATTTGAAACCGCAGATCCCGGAGCCATTACTTACCGTCTAGCTTCGATTGAGGGGGTATTGGTGACAGATGGGGAAAACGGCTGCACTTATTGTCTGGGTGAGAACGAAGGCAAATTACCCTCGTTTTCTATCCCTGTAGTTGATACAACTGGTGCAGGAGATAGCTTTTTGGCAGGATTCATCCATCAACTGAGTAAGTATGGTATCCACAGCTTGCGAGATGCAGAAACAGCAAAACGCATTGTCACTTATGCCAGCGCTGTTGGGGCACTGACTACTATTAAACCAGGTGCGATCGCTTCTCAACCTACTGCTGCTGAAGTCGAAGCTTTTCTCGCCACACATCAACTCTAGGAACTAGCATAAGCCACTGGGATATCAGCATTTAGTAGCTGATACTCCCGACTAGAAAATGTAAAAAAATCTTCATACCATTCTACGGTCATATTAAACAATAAACGCAGTTGGAGAAGTTTTGATATTAGGTTAATGCATTCAATTTTTACTTTTAGAAGTTCTGAATTATCCTCAGTGTATGAGAGCAATGCACTCAGGTCAGATAGATTTTGAGATTAGTTAGATAAATACTGGATAATTCAGAATTACGGAGTAAAACACGCTTTATACCTGCGTAACAGACGAATCGTTGTGTACCTCACTTTCCTTAAAATCTGCTGTATAACAGTTCACCCGTTTGTAATTGATTAATCCGTTCAGTTGTACAAACAGGAAGGTGTCGCAGTCTATGCACAAAAAACATTGAATCTTTACACTTTCACGATCTGCATAAATAGTAATACTGATATCTATAAGTGAATAGAAAGTGTAAGTGAATAGAAAGCATAGATTAGCTTAAGGAATTGGTGAAGCATTATGAAAAACATCACAAAATGGCTTTTGGGCTTGGCGATTGTTCCTGCAAGTTTGGTATTGGCATCTAGTCATGTTAAAGCCAGTCAAATTGCTGGTGAGTGGTTCTTTGGTCTCTGGGATTGTAATATTGACGGTAGACCAGCAAAAATGCAGTGGAAAGTAGTCGATGACCCACAAACTAGTTGTAACGGTGATGTTTGCTCTACTACTTCTGGTGTCCGTCTCGTCGGGCGGTTTAGTGATAACGGTAGTGCGTGGGTTCCTCTAGGAAAACGTTTTTCCAGCAGACAAAAACAGGATTTAGGTATTCGTTATTTAGGTGCAGAACAAGATAACTGGTATCTCAAATATAACAGTCGTACTAAAATAGCAGATGGTTGGACGACATGGCGGGGTAAGCGCTATCCACTACAATGTCGTAATCGCAGATAAACATTTGCTATGCAAAATATGTAAATAAGCGATCGCTAAGTTTGAGTAATAAACACGCCAGTACCACACTTTTATTTAACTTGACAGGCTAATACTTTAACGTGAGTTCGATGAACCTCTCCCACGGGGCAAGGGAGGAGCAATGAAAAATTAGGGTTTTGGCTCCCCTCTCCGTGTCAGAGAGGGGTTGGGGGAGAGGCCAAAAAAGGGCTTGTCGCACTCACGTTACTTTAGTTAGCCTGAGTTTGCTGCCACAGAGTATCAACAGTTACAAACTCATAACCTTGTTGTAGCAGTTGTGGAATGAGAATTTGAATTGTGGCAGCAACATCTTCTCCACCGCAAGCACCATCGTGCAAAACAATTATTGAACCATTTTTGACCTGCTGCATAATTCGCTCTACCACAGTAGTTACACCTGGACGCACCCAGTCTTCTGGTACAACGCTCCACATAACTGGGCGGTAATTCCACTGAGAAAACAATTTTAAAGTAACAGGTGTAAAGAAACCATTAGGCGGGCGGACATCTCGCACTTGTTGAGGTTGCAGGTTGCAGGCATTGTAAATGGCAGCTTGGGTTTTTTCTAAACTGTCCTTCAAGTCATTTGGGGAAAGCATGGGAAAAGAGCGATGATCGTAGCCATGCAATCCGATCCAGTGTCTGCGATCGCTAACGGCTTTAGCAATAGCTGGTGAACGGTTGACGCAAACACCCAACCAAAAAAAACTCGCTGTAATCTTGTAACGGTCTAACACTGCCAAGACTTCGGGTGTGTATTCAGGATGTGGCCCATCATCGAATGTGAGTGCGATCGTTTTAGAACCGGGATTTCCAGCCCAAAGGCAGTTGGGAAAACTCGGCTGGAGAATGCGGTAGAAAATTGGAAAGAGGGGAGCTAGCTGCATAAAGTTTTTTCTTTTTTCCGTAATCTTGCGTAACTACACTGATTACTTAATATGATGATGTCAAGCGCGATTCGGACGCTTAACAGTCTTATATCTAAAACTTACACGCTGTACAAATGGACAGTTATATGAATTAGCACTTATTGTAATGTTAGTGAGTTTTTCCCTTGTTCCTATTTCCAAGTTGGAAATGTAGTTTCCATCACAATCTATTCCTAGCTAGCTGACTCAACTTATTTTTTAGTTGTCAGCTCAACAGGAAATATCGTAGTCACAGAAGTAGGGCGGAAAAGAAAATTACAGCTTTTTCATATAATTGTCTTTTTAGCAAATTGTAAGTCCTGATATTAACAATTACTCTTTATTCAGGATAAACTCTCATGGCAATTAATTTTTCCGGAACTAATGGCAATGATGTTATCTTCGGCAGTAGTGACAACGATACCCTCAGAGGCTTGGATGGTGATGACAAACTGTTTGGTGGTAATGGCGATGACTTCATCGATGGTGGCTTTGGCTTTGACACCATTGATGGCGGTGCTGGAACTGATACCACATCTTACGCTTTCTTCTCTGGCCCCATTGATGCCAATCTCTCTAGTGGTGTAGTCAAGTTTCCGGGAAATTCTCCTCTCACGGATAAATTAGTCAGCATTGAGAATTTAATCGGTACAGCTGGCAACGATACGATTGTTGGTAATGATGCCAATAATGTTCTCAGCGGTGGAGCGGGTAATGACTTCATCGATGGTGGCTTTGGCTTTGACACCATTGATGGCGGTGCTGGAACTGATACCACATCTTACGCTTTCTTCTCTGGCCCCATTGATGCCAATCTCTCTAGTGGTGTAGTCAAGTTTCCGGGAAATTCTCCTCTCACGGATAAATTAGTCAGCATTGAGAATTTAATCGGTACAGCTGGCAACGATACGATTGTTGGTAATGATGCCAATAATGTTCTCAGCGGTGGAGCGGGTAATGACTTCATCGATGGTGGCTTTGGCTTTGACACCATTGATGGCGGTGCTGGAACTGATACCACATCTTACGCTTTCTTCTCTGGCCCCATTGATGCCAATCTCTCTAGTGGTGTAGTCAAGTTTCCGGGAAATTCTCCTCTCACGGATAAATTAGTCAGCATTGAGAATTTAATCGGTACAGCTGGCAACGATACGATTGTTGGTAATGATGCCAATAATGTTCTCAGCGGTGGAGCGGGTAATGACTTCATCGATGGTGGCTTTGGCTTTGACACCATTGATGGCGGTGCTGGAACTGATACCACATCTTACGCTTTCTTCTCTGGCCCCATTGATGCCAATCTCTCTAGTGGTGTAGTCAAGTTTCCGGGAAATTCTCCTCTCACGGATAAATTAGTCAGCATTGAGAATTTAATCGGTACAGCTGGCAACGATACGATTGTTGGTAATGATGCCAATAATGTTCTCAGCGGTGGAGCGGGTAATGACTTCATCGATGGTGGCTTTGGCTTTGACACCATTGATGGCGGTGCTGGAACTGATACCACATCTTACGCTTTCTTCTCTGGCCCCATTGATGCCAATCTCTCTAGTGGTGTAGTCAAGTTTCCGGGAAATTCTCCTCTCACGGATAAATTAGTCAGCATTGAGAATTTAATCGGTACAGCTGGCAACGATACGATTGTTGGTAATGATGCCAATAATGTTCTCAGCGGTGGAGCGGGTAATGACTTCATCGTTGGTGGTTATGGCACTGACGTACTCACAGGTGGTGCTGGCGCAGATAAGTTTGTCTTCAATAGCAAATTTGAAGGTATCGATATCATCAAAGACTTCGAGTGGAAAGAGGGTGACAAAATCCAGATTTCCAAGTCTGCATTTGGTGCTAGCTCTAACAACCAGTTCAGCTACAACAGCACTAATGGTGACTTATTCTTCGCAGGGTATCAATTCGCCACCATTGAGAACAAGCCTTCTTTATTCTCAGTTAATCTGGATGTTGTGCTGGTATAAATCTTTTCCTTTTATTCCATATCTTCATACTTCGGTGAATTAACTTGAAGAAGGTAGAGATGCGATCGCATCCCTACCTTTTTTGGCGATCTTTAAGTTCAAACAGCAGAGCGATCGCTTTGGTCTGTCAATGCTTTATTTTGTAACAAAATCTGTAACAGCAATGCCATTTTACTTAGTACTCGTCTAAATTGATGAGAAATCTACGGGATATCCCTGAATAAAAGGGTAATGTTGCTCAAAGATATACGAGATTATCAAATTCTATTTCTCGGCTTATTTCTAGTCTTGGGAATCGGTACACGAGATTGGACGTTGCGACCAGAGTTGATTGGGGTAGCGATCGCCACAAGTCTAGCAACTCAATGGATATTGTCATTAGTCACTTGTACTGAGCGACTCGCCCTGAGCGAAGCCGAAGGGAGTCGAAGTATTAGTCATTGGTCATTAGCAAACAACAAAGGACAAATGACAAATGACAAAAAACAAATGCCGAATCTTCGCAGTGCTTTAATTACCTCACTGGGACTGAGTTTACTGTTGCGGGCTGACCACTGGACGACAATGGCAATAGCCGCAGCAATTGCGATCGCCAGCAAATTTATCTTCCGAGTCGGCGATAAGCATTTCTTCAATCCTGCCAACTTTGGCATCATATCTGCCTTGATTCTCACCCCCGATGCTTGGGTTTCGCCAGGACAATGGGGTGAAGAGTGGTGGTATGGGCTATTATTTCTCGGTACTGGCGGCATGATTTTGCAGCGCATTGGTCGTTGGGACACCACAGCAGCTTTTTTAGGTTCCTACTCTTTGCTAGAAGCCATTCGCAATTTCTGGCTGGGTTGGACTTGGGATGTTTACTGGCATCGATTGATGAGTGGGTCTTTGCTGCTGTTCGCCCTATTTATGATTACCGATCCGCGATCGATTCCCAATTCCCGAATTGGGCGTGTAGTTTGGGCAGTTTGCATCGCTGGATTAACTTTTATCCTACGAAATTATTTCTTTGTTTCCACAGCAGTTTTCTGGGCGCTATTTGCCCTTGCACCCTTGAGCATCCTCCTAGATGTTTTCTGGTTAGCCCCAAGATTTACTTGGCAAGAAAAAGATGAGGAAGCAGGGGAAGAACTTCACTCTTGTACAGACGCGATTCATCGCGTCTCTAGTCTCTAGCACTAAAAAAATAGAGGTATAAAATAATGAAATTTTTTCGACTTTTAACACCATTATTGTTAGCAATTGTAGCTGTTTTGTGCTTTACACCAGCAGCTTGGGCATTTTGTGGATTTTATGTAGCCAAAGCTGATACAAAACTGTATAACAAAGCTTCTCAGGTGGTAATAGCGCGGGATGGCGATCGCACTATCATGACAATGGCAAACGACTTTCAAGGCGAAGTCAAAGATTTTGCAATGGTAGTACCAGTGCCAACGGTGCTGCAAAAAGAACAAGTTCGCGTCACTGAACCCAAGATTATCGAACGCCTAGATGCTTTTAGTGCGCCGCGATTGGTAGAATATTTTGACCCAGATCCTTGTGCCCCAGTTTACGATAGAGAGTTATCAGCAGCACCAGCGCCAGCAGCACCGAGAAGTGAGGCGGGGAATGCAAGGGGCGATGCTAGTTTGGGTGTGACGGTTGAAGCACGTTTTAACGTTGGCGAATACGACATCCTGATCCTCAGTGCGAAAGAATCTGGTGGATTGGAAACTTGGCTTAAACGCAATGGCTACAAAATCCCCAGAGGTGCGAAACAGTTACTTCAGCCTTATATTCGCTCCTCAATGAAATTCTTTGTTGCTAAAGTCAACTTAGATAAATTCGAGCAATCTGGCTACCAGTTTCTCCGTCCGCTACAAATTTCCTATCAATCACCTAAATTCATGCTGCCAATTCGTTTAGGCATGATCAATGCTACGACAGAGCAGGATTTAATTGTCTACATTCTCTCGCCCCAAGGACAGGCAGAAATCACTAACTACCGAACGGTGAAAATCCCATCCGATGCAAATATTCCCTTGTTTGTCAAAGATGAATTTGGTGAATTCTACAAATCCATGTTTCAAACTGTCTACACCAAAGAAGACAGGAAAGTTGGTTTTTTAGAATACGCTTGGGATATGGGTAGTTGCGATCCTTGTTCCGCCGAACCCCTGACTCCAGAAGAACTCAAGCAAGCAGGTGTATTTTGGCTAGATGACAATTCTACAAGTAATGTGCCAGTACCCCCTAGTTTTCGTCGTCCCTCTCCTAGTAGTAACGTCTTCATCTCTCGATTGCATGTTCGCTATACCCGCGACAAATTCCCTGAAGACTTGATATTTCAACAAACTGCCAACAGTGAATCTTTTCAAGGACGTTATGTTTTACAACATCCGTTCCAAGGGGAACTCAAATGTCAGGCTGGCAGACAATATAAGCAGTCTTTACCCAAACGTTTTGAACAAGAGGCGCAAACTCTAGCTAAACTAACCAACTGGAAAATCCAAGATATTCGCAACAAAATGAAGTTGAGTGTAGGTAATCTGCAATATTCTTGGTGGGAAAATGTCCTATCCTGGCTGGGATTATATTAAGGAGAGTGGGGAGTGGGGAGTAAGATTAATTCAAAAAATACTCCTCACATAACCTCTTAGGGCGATGGAACTTATTCTAGCTGCATCCTAGCTCTTTTGTCGCTCCATCAGATACCGCTTACGTCCCTTAATTTTTTTGTCAGGATCGAAACCACTTGTTTTGATACCATCGTTGCAGTTTCAACGCTTTGGCTATCCATGATTACCTAGACAGGTTTTACAAAATCAGGTAAGTCGTCTTCTACTCTGCGAATATAGGGATAGTTATAAGCGACAATTGTTGCCAGCATGACAAAAATTCCAACTAAATTAAATAACAAACCAATACCCCGTCCTGGGCCAACACCAATGAGTAGTCCAATACTGTTTGCTAGCAATCCATCTGGAAGTAGTAAAGGCTGAAATACATAGTCTGCTAAAGGGCCAGCCAAGAGATAAGCAAGGGGAAAAGCGGCCCAGGCGATCGCACCCCGCAACGCAAAAACCCGACCTTGAACTTTCGGGTCAACCTTAACCTGCCAAATCGAATTATGAGAGCTAATAATAATCGGAACGCTGAAAAAAGCAAAAAAAGCCGCAACAGTAATCAAGATTGCAGAAGGTTGCAAACCAGCAACTAAAATCGATAAACCTAATATAAACTCAAAACATAAAACTGCATTAACTTTACGTTTAAAACCGCTCCATGTACTCATTAAAATTGCCCCAAATAACCAACCACTTCCACCGATGGAAAAAATTTGACCGAGGATTTTAGCATTAGCAAAGCTTAAAACCATTGGAGTTATCAAAACTTGTACTAAACCAATAGTGAAGTCAGTAATAAAAAAGAACATCAGCAGCGTCAATAAACCAGGACGAGCTTTAATATAGTTCCAGCCTTCAACAATATTATCTAACAGTGAAGTCTGAGAATGTTGAATATATTGGGAACTAGAAACACTAGGAAAAGGGATTGCCAACAGGGTCAATAGAGCAACAATAAAGCTGATAAAATCAATTAAAATAACGCCGTAAATTTTAATTATATCTACCAATATCCCAGCTAAAATAGGAGATAATAATTGTCCCGTTCCTTGAGCAAGCTGAATCATGCCATTAGCACGACCAAAATGTTTTGGAGAAACAAAAAGAGTCGGGGTTGTATAATAGGCGGGTTGTTGAAATCCTTTGCAACCAGAACTGACTGCAACTGCTAAGTAAAGATGCCAGATTTGTAACCAATTTTGCCACATTAATAGAGCAATAGAAAGAGTACAAACAGCGGAAATACTATCACTTAAAATTATTAGCCAGCGTCGATTCCATCGGTCGGCGATCGCACCCCCAAAAGGAGCAAGAATAATATAGGGAAGTTCAGCACATACATACATCAGAGAAAATTGTACTGATGAACCAGTAGTCTGATACAGCCACACTCCCAGCGCAAAGCTAGTCAATCCAGAGCCAATTAGAGAAATTAGCTGTCCAAACCAGATGAAAAGGAAAGTCCGCATTTTTCCATTCCTTAACTTTGAATTTGGTTTTTTTTTCCAATTTGATTACCAGCCTGAACGTAAACTTCAAGACCTTCTAGTGAATGTTGAATTAAATCGTCATCAAAACAAATAGTTCCAGGTTGGAACAACAGAACTAAAGTAGAACCTCCATACTGAAAATATCCTTTCTCTTGACCTTTATAAACTATGCCAGGAGTATAAGTTTGAATGATACTGCCAATAGTAAAAGCGCCTATCTCTATATAGGCGATTCTGCCAAAATTATTAGAAATAAATTCTGTTACCATTCTTTTATTGAGAGAAAAAATATTACATACTTTGGCAAGTGCAAGTGGATTAACGGAGTGATATTTTCCTTGAATATATTTTGCTGGTAACGCTTTTCCTGTATCAGAAAAATGGAATCGATGATAATCATAGGGAGCAAGACGCAGACAAAGTGCTGAACCTTGGCGATAGATTTGAGCTAATTTTTCACAGTTTAGTAATTCTGCGATCGTAACAGAAGAACTTTTCACAGGAATCTGAGTTTCTGCTGTCAATTTTGGATAAACTAAAATTCTACTATCTGCTGGAGCGCAAAATATATTTGACTCGGTAGTAAATATGCGAGCATTAGGTTTGAGTCGGCGTGAGAAAAAAGCATTAAAGCTATGATAATTTTTCAGTGGCAATTCAGTCTCTTTAATATCAATTTGATACCGACGAACAAATTTATTAATTTGGCTTCTAGTCAAAGGTAAATCTTGATATTTGCCATAAAGCCAACAAAATGTCTTGTTATTAAGTAAATAATTAAAAACTATAAATCCAAAATAATTTTCATATAATAAACGTAAAGTTTTTTCAGCAAATATCTGCTCATAAATAATTTCTCCTGTCTGACGTTCGAGGTAATAAATTTCAGTTTTCAGCGTTTTACTTGTCATTTATTCCTAGAAGTATATGCCTACAGTACTTACCCAACCATATACAGCCGTAAGTGCGATCGCGCCGAGAGCAAATATCCCATACCAAACGCCTCGCAGCTTGAGCATTTTAAAATTGCCTATCATTGCTAGAGCTAATAGTAGGTAAACACCATCTAAGATAAACTTCATTGTTTCATCAGGTAAAGCAAATCTAGCTGTAAATGCTAGGGGAATAAACAAAGCCGCGTAAGTCACAGGTAAGCCTGTATAATATTGTTCGCTTCCCTCATTCATTAAACCTGTAGTATTAAAGTATGCTAATCGCAAGGCGTTTGTTGCGAGATAAAATATTAGCACTGCAATAGATAATAAATCCTTCAATCCAAAGCAGTAAGCAAAAATTGCTGGAGCAAAACCAAACGAACAAACATCAACAATACTATCTAATTGCTTACCGACTTCAGATTGTAATTCTGTGCGGGAAATTTTTTTAGCAACCAGACCATCAAATAAATCAATTATTCCTGCATACATCATGCAGATTACAGCCTCATTATAATGTCCATTCACTGCTAAAAAAACTGAAATTAAACTCAAAACTAGCCCTGTTAAAGTTAAACTGTTAGCTAAATCAATTTGCCGTATAATTGGACTAAACATAGCGTTTTTGCAGATAATATAAAAAACTTATTTGATTACATTTTGTCAGGACGGGTTTAACGAAGATATTGCTAGAATACCCAGATTTCAGGGAAATAAGACCCGACAAGCAAATTTAATTATCTCCAGAAATACAGGAGATTCAGAAAACTATTAAAAGCGTTAATTTAAAGACTGTTTGCAATGCACAATAAAATAAAAAATTGGAATTGTAAACATTACACTATCAAACTTATCTAAAACTCCTCCAGTTACTGCTAAAACTTGACCAAAATCTTTAATTCCTGCTTCTCGCTTTAGCGAAGACGCAATCAAATCGCCAGTTAATGCCATCAAAGCAACTCCTCCAGACAATAACAAAACCTGCCAAAGTTGCCAATTTGGTAACAGAAAGCTGATACTCCAACCTAAAACAAGACAAGCTACGAATCCTCCCAGAGTTCCTTCCCAAGTTTTGTTAGGACTAATTCCAGGAATTAAAGGCATTTTTCCTAATATTTTGCCAATTCCTTGAGAAAAACCATCATTAGTTAATACTAGTAAGATGAGTAGGTTAAATTCCTGATAAGCAGAGTCAGCAAGTGTTAATAAGCTGGCTAAAGGGATAGTGATAAAAACCATGCCAAAAGCTGTAGTTAAAATACCGTGCATTGGGGGTGGATGACGCAGGATTAAAATTGGTAAAGCGATCGCCACCCAAGTAGCAACGATCGCGCTGCAAAAAATAGCAAAAACATTTCCCCAAACTCCGCCCACAATCCCAACAGTTCCTAACAACTGCAATAGCACAGGTAAAGCGATCGCGCCATATTTAATTTGCACAGTTTCTAGTAATTCCTGCCAGCCAAAATAGGCTAAGAACAAAGCAACAGGTAGTAATCCGTATTTTCCTAGTCCTGCCGCAGCAATTAAAATTAATCCAATGCCGATTAAGATAGCTAACTTGAAAGCATCATTTTTAACTTTGTCTGGGTCGCGTCGATAGAGAATAGCGAAAATCATGAAAAAGAATAAAGCGATCGCTATTTCCCCCCCAGCAATAGCAAGCGTCGGCAAAATTAACGGGTTGAAAATTTCCACAACTCCTCTCACTTCTTATAAGAAACTTTAATTTTGAACCTAGATATTATCCATAAAACTAAGCCTGGTAAATGCCGTTTCAGAAAAATAATTACCTTACTGTAATTGGCGATCGCTTTTTCCTTCTTCCGTTGAGAAATCGCTTGCACAATTTCTTTTGCTGCTTGTGACGGCGATATCAGCAACATTGACGGAATAGAATCTTGCCACTCTGGATGCCAAATACCTTGGTTATCTACCTGACGAATTTCAGTAGCAACGTAGCCAGGACAGATATGTATTATCGATACACCATCGGGCGCTAACTCCTGAGATAATGACTCGCATAAAGCCCGCAACGCAAATTTGCTCATGCTATAAGCAGAATCACCACTCAAAGCAATGTAACTTTTGACGCTACTAATAACAACTAATCTTCCCTGCGTTTTTTTCAGGTCATCTAAAGTAGCGTAAATTGTGTTGAGAACTCCAAAAATATTTGTTGCAAACAGCTTGCGGTAATCATCCACATTTAAGTCTGCCAATTTGCCTTTTAAAGACCAGCCTGCATTGGCAACAACGATATCAATCTTACCGAATTGACTTCGAGCAAGACTGACAGCTTTTTCTACTTCGCTATCTAAAGTTACATCGCAGGATATAGCTAGTACCCTCTGATTGCTGGGGTCAATCTCTGCGGCTATAGTTGCTAATCGTTCCGTCCGTCTCGCCAAAAGCACAACCTTTGCACCTTCACGGGCAAGTTCTTTGGCAACTTCTGCCCCAATTCCAGAGGAAGCCCCAGTAATCAACGCCACTAAACCATTAAACTGACTCATATAGTTTTAGCGTCTGCACAAAAATTGCCGATCCCAAAAATGTTTTGTGGATCGTTGGCTTGTTTGATTTCTTTAATCAATTCTATACTGTCAGATGACAAAGTATTTTTGATAAATTCTTGGCGACTTTTCCCAACACCATGATGATGAGAAATAGAACCACCATTTTCCATGATTGCTACTCTGATATAATGCTCGATTTGAGGAGAAATTATTTCTGGAGATTCAACTCCTTTACTATAAAAGCCAAACATAAAATATAAACAAACACCTGTATGATACACTTGACTAATTCGGTAAGATAAATAAGGTTTTCCAGGTAAGTTAAACTTTTCATGCTGCTCTTTTAATGTCTGGTCAACAGCATGACAAACCTGGTGAATTTGACTCCAAGAGACAGATGTTTCAAAACTTTCACCAAGAATAAAAAAACTAGCTAAAAAATCTCGCATATAGGCAATAGCATAAGTTAGCATATAGCCTCGTTGTCCGTTTTCTGCCCCCGATGCCAAGCCTTGAAATTTTTTAGCTAATGCATATATATTAGTTTGTTGATAAGCAATTTCTTGAGCAGATCCTTCCATAACAATAGTAGCTGCTACCATTTGATAGGGATTAAAGCCACGCAGCTTTAATAAATAAAACTTTTTGAGTTTATCAATCCAGCCTTTGATATTAGTTGGCTGTGGTTTCAAGGCTTGACCGAAGCGAAATTGATTATTATCTACCAAACGAATACTAGCTGGAACAAATCCGCTATGAGCTAAACTGTATAAAAATCCTACTCCTAACTCGAAGTTAGGAAAAACGAGAGATCCATATTTTTTTACCTGGGGAATAGGATGAATTTTAATCACAGCTTTGGTAATTAATCCTAAGTTCCCCTCACTACCAAACAAAATATTTTGAATCTGCATTCCCATTGAAGCGCGGGTAATTGGTTGTATTTGCTCAATTGTGCCTTTGGGGGTAATTAGAGTAATGTTTTCTACAATTTGCTCAATATTGCCATAGCGATTTTTTTTCATTCCACTCGCATTTGTAGAAATCCAACCCCCTAAAGTCGAAAACTCTAAACTATCAGGTTCGTGACCGCAAGTAAATCCATTTTTTCTTAACTGTTCCTCAAGCTGCTGACCTGTAATTCCTGCTTGTACACAAGCGCGGAGATTATCTCTATCTATCCATTCAATTTTATTCATCCGCCGCATATCTACAGAAACTACCATTCTTTTTTCATCTTCTGGTAGCTTTAAGGCGCAGCTAACATTAGTTCCGCCACCGAAAGGAACAAGACAGATATTGTGTTTTATAGCAAGATTTATAATTTTTTGGGCATCTAACTCTGATTGGCAGTAAAATACCATATCTACAGTTCGGTCTAATTTAGAGTAAAGAACTTTGTAAACTTCTTTAAAAGCACTTTGCCCATGACTGTGAAAAAGACGTTCTGGCTCGTCAAATGTGTATTGATTACTAGGAAATATATTTTCTAATTGTTGACAAAAGCTTTTATTGATATTTAAAGGGTAAATAAATTTTTCTGTTATTTCTGGTTGCTGTTCATGGGGATTAATTTCAATACCTAATTGTTCTTCTATATGGGAAAGAAAATAAGGCATTTTGTAGCCTGATAAATTATAGCGATCGCCTGTCAAAGTTACCGAGCGATCGTCATTGATGATAAACTGGGTATCGGCAAACCCCCATTTATGTCCCCAAGTTTCCATAATTCACTCCTCCTCTTAAATTGTCGTGCAGTTGGGCGATCGCTACATACACATCATTAATAATTTGTTGTTGAATTTGACGAGTGTCAAGTATATTTTGTTTAGTTTGATAATGCCTAAAGTCTAAAGGTAAGCCAAAACTCACATAAATTGGATGTCGTTTGGGAAAATGTTTACCTTTAGGCAATGCTTGATAAGTTCCATGAATATAAACAGGAACGACAGGAACGTTTAAATGCAGCACTAACAATCCTAATCCCAGTTTTAGGTGTTGAAGTTCACCCGTTATCGAGCGAGTTCCTTCTGGGAAAAACAGAATTACTTTGTGTTGTTCCACAATTTTTTGACAGGAACGCAGAGAATTTAAAAAATTGCCTTTGCGTTCAAAGCAAATCATATTGAAAAAATTCTGGCACATCCATGCTTTGAACGGTCGATTGAAAAAGTAGTCTTTTGCTGCCAAGCTGTAAACATTTCTAAAATGTTTGCCTTGGGCCGCTATCACTGCTGGGCCATCAAGATGACTAACATGGTTAGCTGCAATTATATAAGCTCTATCCTGGGGAATATTTTCTAATCCTTGACATTTAAGCTGAAACCAATGTTGGTAAAGCAATTTACCACTTATCCAAATAATATTTTGACCTATATTAACTAGCCAATTTTGAAATTGATTTTCTATCATTATTTTATCTTAATCATTGGTTAGTAAATATTTATCAGCTATTAGTCATTAGGAATTTTTTCTCTGCATTTCCTTCTATCTTCACAAGCTTTCAGAATTAGCTAGGTTTGGCAATCTGAGATTTCCCTAGTTTTCGCTTTATGAAGCTGGTTCTAAATAACCACTACTCAGGAAATACGAAAAATATATTTTAAGTAAAGCAGTATCTACGGCAGGGCAAATAATCGCAGTTTCTCTAAACATATTAAGAGTTTCTTGACAACTAATTTTTGGCCTTATATTTTGCTGGTATAACTCAGGAATAGTGATTTGTTCTCGCCCCCATTGTTTGCAAAAGAAAGGAATTAGAGATGTTAAAACATTTTGGTTTGTTCGCATAGTGGCAGACAACTGTTTTTGCCACTCTTGATAAGGAATAAGTTGGATAGAATAACCTAAAGAGCAAAGCCAAGCAAACAAATCTTGCCAATGGTAAGGATGAGGATTATTCAGATGATAGCACTTGCCGATCGCTTGCTTTTGTCTGGATAAATAAACAATTCCTTGGGCTACATAGTCAACTGGAGATAAATCTAAAAAATAGTCGAGTTGGGGCATACTACCCATCTGGATATAACCCTTAATCATTCGGCAAATAATATCATTGTTTTTCCAAATTCCGGTTTGACTATCTCCAGAGATAAAAGCTGAACGATAAATATTTATTGGCAATCCGCGATCGCGGGCTTCCATAACCAACTTCTCTGCTACCCATTTACTTTGAGAATATCCCAAATAAATATCTTGCCAATCAGATAGTGATTCGTTTTCATCAACTATTTTTTGGCAATACGTTGATGATTCAAATACAGCAAAACTCGAAATGTAATGCAGAGATTTGGTTTTACTTTGGCAGGCTAATCGTAAAATTTCTTGCGTTCCTAAAACGTTGCAAGGTTTCAATCGAGCATAAGAGTACACATAACTTAGTAATGCTCCACTATGATAAATACTGTCAATCTCATTTGCTAGTTTGCTAAATGTTGCTGTTGTCAAACCCAGTTGTAGCAGAGAAATATCACCCAAAACTGGTATAATTCTTGACTGGAAAGAACTATTCCACAAGTTGTAAAACTTTAAATTATTTTGCAATCTCCCTTGGGCAGTTTCAAGTTCGGATGCGCGCACAAGACAATAAATTTTTGCTTGAGTTTGTTGTAACAGTTCGGATAGTAAAAAAGCCCCTAAAAAACCTGTTGCTCCGGTTAAAAAAATAGAAGTGGGTTCAGTTACCCATGAGGTAGCGGTATTTTCTGGATAAATAGTTGATTCTAAAACTGCTTCTGCGGATAAATCTATAAATTTTTCAATTTTTTGATGATTTTGAGTCATAAATTCCAGAATTTCAGCTTTCCGTTCGCTGAGAATCGTCTGAATTTCTGGAGATAATACTCCTTTCGGCGCACGCAGATGTAGTTTACCATCCTGAGCCGATAACTTAATTCCTTGTTTATTAAGCCAATCAAAAAGTTGATAGAGATTCATAAGGTTATTTCCTCTATATCACCCAAATGTTGAGCCAAAGCTTCAATAGTTGGGTAATCAATTAGTAAGTCCGGTTCTAACTGGCATTCCAGAAAATCACCTAGATCGCCAGTCAAACTGACTGCGGCACTAGAATCTAATCCGTAACTATGTAAAGGCAAAGTGACATCTATTTCATCTGAAGCTATTTCTAAAGCGGTAGCTAGATATGAAATTAACCAGGCTTGAATGTCTGCTACAGTAACCTTTGTTTTCAATACTTCTGAGGCTTTTAATGTGGAATCAATTTGTAAATTTTCAAGTTCCATTTTTTATTATTTGAAAGTTTTGTTAATTATTTTTAGCTAATTGAGAGTATTATTGTGAAATTTCATTCAGTTTTTTGAATTCAATTGCTTCTAAACTAGGATGCTTTACATCCCAAGCTAAACCTATAGCTTGTAAAGTAAGAATAACCCAGTATCCTGGATCTATTTGCCACCACTTTAAACCAAATTTTGCTGAGTTAGGAAAAGCATGATGATTGTTGTGCCAACCTTCACCAAGGGTAAGAATCGCCAACCAAATGTTATTTTTACTTTGGTCTATGTTTTTAAACAAGCTTTTTCCATAAACATGACCTATAGAATTAATAATGTAACCACTATTAAAGCTGAAAAAAAGTCTGAGCATTCCTCCCCAGATAAATCCTTGTAAAAAACCCAGCCAACTCCAAGTAATAATTCCCCCTAAAATAGCTGGGAGAATTAAACCTAAAATAATCCAAATCCCATATAGTCGGTTGATTTTTTGATAAATAGGGTCTTGGAGTAAATCTTTAGCAAAAACAAGAGAATTGGGGAGTTCTCCATCTAATAACCAACCAAGATGGGCATACCATAAACCTTTGAGCCTCCCGCCAATTCCTTCACCGTGAAGATGAGGAGAATGGGGATCTCCAGGGCGATCGCTATATTGATGATGACATCGGTGAACAGACACCCAAGAAATCACCGAACCTTGACCTGCCATAGAACCAAGAATAGCTAGAATAATGCCGATTACTGGTATACTCTTGAAAGTTTTGTGAGCAAAATATCGATGAAAGCCAACAGTAATTCCTATACCAGTCAGGATTAACATGAACAACAATAGACCTATTTTCCAAGCCGTAATACCTAATAGAAAAAAATCAGCTAAAGCCGCTAGACATCCAAATAAAGATATAAAAAAAATTCCTAAAATAAAACGTCGCTTAATGTTTTCTAAATAAATACTTGATACTGAAACTTTAAGTTGAGCGGACATTTTTTACCCCTAGCAATAAGTTTAAATATAAAGTCATAATCAATAAGTGAGTGGATTTAAACCCACCAAAACAAGACTACAAAATTGTTAATTTTATGGTGAATTTAAACCCATTTATACTCTTACTAAAAAGCAAGCTACATCCGTAAATCACGCAGAATTTAATTAGATAATTCTGGTGACTAACGTCCTTATTCTTTATTTCTGATTTATAAATTTATCTTTCAGAGTAAAATTGATATTACTATAAAAGCTGCGGAATGCAATGCATTTTTATAGTTATTTACATATCTATTATTTGTAAATTTCCAGATAAAAATGCCTCTCGACAAGCAAAGCGCTGAATTTTACCACTAGAAGTTTTAAGAAGACTGCCCGTTTTAACCAGTACTATAGTATTAATCTGTATCCCATCTTCGGTTGCTACTGCTTGACGAATATTTCTGACTACCTCTTGAACATTTAGCTTATGCAAGTAAGTACGCTCGACTTCCTGAACTACTACCAATTTCTGTTCGCCGTTTAAATCTACTACAAATGCCGCACCAGAACCGAAAACTAGAGCAGGATGGCTTTGTTGCACTGTCTGTTCAATATCTTGAGGATAATGGTTGCAACCTCTAATGATAATTAAATCTTTAATTCGGCCAGTTACGAACAACTCACCATGCTGTAAAAATCCTAAATCCCCAGTTCTGAGAAAGGGGCCTTCATCTGCTAGATAAGCATTAAAAGTTTGTTCTGTTAGGTCTCGTTGCTGCCAATATCCCATAGCTACGCTTGCACCCGATACCCAAATTTCTCCTACTTTACCCTCTGGACATGGGATTTGTAACTCAGGATCGACTATCGCTATTTTCTGGTCTAATCTTGCGTAACCACAACTAACCATTTTCTGAAGATTTTCTGAAGTATTGACATCTGCAACTATTTGGTGTTTCTCTAATGCTGCTTTGTCAACTTGGCAAACACTAGGTAGAGATGTTTTCAAACCGCCAGAAACCAATAAAGTTGCTTCTGCCATACCATAACAGGGATAAAATGCTTCCTGCCGAAAACCACAAGACTTAAAAGCTGTTGCAAATCGTTCTAAAGTTTCTATACGAATAGGTTCTGCTCCATTAAAAGCTAATATCCAGTTACTCAAGTCAAGTTCTGCTTTTTGTTCTAAAGTAATTTTTTTTACACATAATTCGTAAGCAAAATTTGGCCCGCCACTGGTAGTTGCTTTGTAGCGAGAAATAGCTTGTAGCCAGCGCCAAGGTTTTTGGATAAATGCTACAGGTGACATTAAGATCGTAGGCGCACCAACATATAACGGTTGTAGCACTCCACCAATCAATCCCATGTCATGATAAGGTGGCAACCAAGACACTCCCAAACTATATGGTGTGTCTTGAAAACAACTCTGGATTAGCTGACTGTTATATAGCAAATTGCCATGCGTAATCATTACACCCTTTGGTATCCCTGTAGATCCGGAAGTGTATTGCACAAAAGCTAGAGTGTCTGGTGAGGCTTGATAGGGGATAAAATTTTCACTACTAACGATATTGTTAGTAGTTATATAGTGCAAGTTTGGTAACTGTTGATTTTGACCTAGTTGATTGCTGATATTTGCTAACAAATCAGATGTGGTGAGAACAACTAGCGGTTGAACATCTATAATAATTGCCTCTAATCTAGACTGATGTTGATTCCGCCGGGGTGGATAAGCGGGAACTGCAATTATCCCAGCATATAAACAGCCAAAGAAGGCAGCAATAAAATCAAGTCCAGGTGGGTAGAGAAGTAAAGCGCGATTGCCAGGATTTATGATATTTTGTAGTTGAGATGCGATCGCCTTTGCTTGTTGGTCTAACTCTTTATAGGTAAGCTTGGCAACTTCTGTTTCTCCGTCTTGCAGAAAAATAAAAGATGTTTTATCTGGCTCAATCAAGGCTCTGGCTTTAACAATATCAATAAAATTGGCAATCTCCAGGTTCATCCCACGTAATTTTCTCAAGTATAAATATTAAAGAATTTACCAAATTATATTCAGAAAAAATACCAGCAATTCTAAATTTAAGGATTGATAAGGAATTCAGCTGACTTTTCACGGGATGTGGAACCCGGATTTGTCAGCGAACGCGAACGCCAACGGCATAGCAACGCTTAGAGCGAGTCCGCGTACTCTGTAAGAGTTGCAAGCTAGCAAGAGCGTCTGTCTGCCACACGCTGTTCGCGAACGTAGAGAGCGTCCGCAGGAAACAGGAAGAAAGAGGATTTTAGCCTACTTTACTTTTATTAACATAGTTTGATTTTTTCCACTCCTTCTACTTATCTTGACGAAAGGTAATTCTTCGGGTGTTGTTATACGCAATACTAAGATATTCTTGCTTTCTTCCCCAAGATTGTCATGGTTCAATTCGATGAACAGCTACGCCGCTTAGTTACAGAAGCCTGTGGACACCAACCTGGAAGCCCTCAGCGTCAGAAGCTGCTCACGCAAATTATTCGCTTGACAGCAAATAGACTCTGGAGGGAAACTACTCCCTACTATCAAGACGCACTACAACAAACTTGGTTGTATTTCTGTCGCAATGTTTGTGAAGGTTTGACAGGTCAAATCTACGATCCAAATTATGGCAGTGTGATCACCTGGCTGAATGCTTACTTAAAACGGAGACTACAAGACTTTTACCTTAAGCAGAACCGAGAACAAGCCACAACAGTCCCTCTGAGAATTCGTCAGTCTACATCCGGTGGAACAAGTGAAACTATCGATCCTGTAGATAACCTACAGGCTACCCCCCAAGCACCTCCGATTTTGGAAGAGTTGGAGATATGGGCGAAGACAGATTCGGATGGGGAACTGCGCGGTACTTACATTAAAGGGCGTCCAGATGTGAATTGTCAGGTGTTAATTCTCAAACGCTTACCCCCAGAAGTTAGCTGGAAAGATTTATCTGAGGAATTTGGGTTGTCAATTCCGACATTAAGCAGTTTTTATCAACGCCAATGTTTACCGCGTTTGCGTAAGTTTGCAGAATTGGAGGGATTATTATGATCGGTGCTGTTAGCGATGCTGAGATAACAGTTATCAGTTATAGCAAGGGACTGGGGATGGTGGGGCCCCCTCTGGGGATAAGGGGTAATGGGGACTGGGGACTGGGTGAAAAGCCTTTTTGTGTCTAAGTTTTATCGTCTATTGATGTCCTAACCACCAAAGCTTGTGCTATATCAGCAAGAATCGGTTGGTAACTGGTCACTGGTCACTGTTCACTGTTCACAAGGACACGTAGTGCAAGAAAAAATACGTTCTTATTTCAACTATGGGGTTATACTCAGCACGGGCTAAACCTTAGCTATCCGCTAACAGCACTCAGCACTCAGCACTACTGACACCAATGAACTGCCTTCTGCCTCTACCTCCTTCAAGAAACTTGTATATCTTGTAGCTTTGCCACCATTTCTGCACGCGCCGAAACCTTCAACTTCCGAAACATTCTCTTCAAAGCTTGTTTGACGGAATTTTGCGTAATCCAAAGTTTTTCTCCAATTTCTGCATTCGTTAACCCCTGTGCCACTAACTCGGCAATTTCTAACTCACGCGCTGTCAAAGGACTAACTAAAAGGGAATTGGATATTTTGGGTTTTGTTCGTAGGGTTGCCATTTTTGCTGACAAATGAATGCATAAAGCGCTCAAGTCAGCTAAATCGTTACCATTAAAGGCAGGATTTCCCTTGTCACGTGCCAAGTTAAGGGTTCCGACAAGACGACCATCGCAAACAATTGGCCCGGTCATCACGTGTTCGTGGTCGGAACGCGAACAAAAATGCTTCCAGTCTCCTGGCGATAATAATAACTGTTCGTGGGCGGGAGCATGACGCTCAACTACATAGCGTCCCACTGGATTGCTCTCTAAGCATACTGCTGGAATGCCTGGAACATTAATCTCAGTGGTTGGTTGCTCATCTAGGAGATAAATACCCCAATTTTGCACGCCAAAATGCTCGCTAATTTTATCCGTGAGAGCGAGTCTTAACTCTTGCTCATTTTGGACATTAGCGATCGCCTGAAATACAGCGTGTAGAGAATTAGCCATAAGTGTACCCAGTTGGGGACTATCCAAGCCTCAACAATTACTTCTATGCTAATACCAAGGAAACTAAAACGCTAATTACAGTAGCGACTAGGAGAAGCACATGACAGTTACACAACTCTCTGCTCAGGAACTTTTCCGGGCTGCTTATGAAAACCGCTATACTTGGGACAAAAATTTCCCTGGTTATACTGCAAATATTACCTATAAGCATGATGGTAAAGTGTTTACAGGCAAAGTTATCATCAGTGCCAATCTCAAAGCCGAAGTTTTGGATGTAGATGATGAGTCAGCCCAGAAAGCAATTCATGGTCAAGCCTGGGAGATAGCAATTCACCGCGTCCGCCGCAGCTTTGAAGATACCCACAGCGCCAATACGTTTAGTTATGGTAAAACTGACGAAACAGGTGCGGTTGAGCTTTTAATGGGTGGTAAGGCTGAGGGCGATAAATACAAAGTCCGCAATAATGAAGTCTGCCATGTTCACCGTCTAATCCACGGGACTTACGTTACCATTGACACCTTGAGCAGTCACGATACCGGGGAAGGCTACCTGTCCCATACCTATGACTCTGTGTACCATGACCCCAAAACTGGGGAACAGAAGGGCGGTAGAAGCGAATTTATTGATGAGTATGAAAAAGTTGGTGACTATTTCATCCTAAATCGTCGGGAGATTCGCACCGAGACAGCAGGACAATTTTCTACTCAGGAATTTATTTTCTCTGACATTAAATTGTTGGAACCTGTTGCTGCTTAAGCTGTATTCTGTAAGTTAAAAATTAGCGATCGCTCTTGAGTTAAAGGGAGCGATCGCTTTTATTTTTTGGGCATTCCATGCGTAACTGTAGCTCCTCGTAGACATCGCTCAATCACGTTAAGATACTTAATTAGGTGTTCCTAATAAGCGTGGTAATCTACTTTATGAGTCAACTTGATAACATTCAAGCTGAGTACGAAAAGTTCCCTGAAGCATTTGAGAGTGTAATTATTAGCACTGTGAGCGCACAAGCAATACCCAATGCTAGTTATGCTCCCTTTGTAATAGATGATTCCAAGAATATCTACATTTACGTTAGTGGTCTTTCGATTCACACCAAAAATCTCTATGCCAATCCTCATGTTAGTATCTTGTTTATCGAGGATGAAGCTAAAAGTAATCTAATTTTTGCCCGTCGTCGTTTGAGTTTTGATTGTACGGCGACTTTGATAGAGCGTGAAACTGACAATTGGAATCAAATTGTTGAACAATTTCAAGGGCGGTTTGGTGAAATTATCGAGGTGTTGCGCGGCTTATCTGACTTCCGGATTTTCCGATTAACTCCAAGTGAAGGTCGCTTTGTAGTTGGTTTTGGGGGAGCATATCATATTAGTGGCGATAACCTTCATCAACTTGTTCAAATCACAGGAGATGCCGAGAAAAAGCAAGGGTAAATGATGAATTATGAATTGCAATAATTCAGCATCTAGGAGTCATAATTTAGAATTTAGAAAGAATCAAGTCTAATGGATACAGCGAATTTCAAGTTAGAGAGGTACACAATCTAAGTTTAAAAACCAGGTTGAAAGCCTGTTTTACTTCTGAATTCAGAAGGACTGAATTCTGCTATATAACTATTCAGACAGATGTATTTTGACTCCTGAATTAGTTTGACTGTAGGCAAATTCAAATAAACTAAACTTTTTAATTTTATGCTTCAGTTTCAACCTCCTGGCTTTGGGCATAAAGTCATTCATACATTCTTGGGGGCAATGGTTTACTATACCCAAACGAATGCACCTTGGACGATTGCTGACACTGAAGATTTACCTCCACTACTATTTCTCCATAACTTTGGTGGGGGAGCGTCTGCCTATGAATGGTCTAAAGTTTACCCAGCTTTTGCCTCTAATTACCACATTTTAGCTCCCGATTTAATCGGGTGGGGAGAGTCGGCCCATCCAGTGCGGGATTATAAAATTAGGGATTATCTCAGCACGATCGCAGAGTTTATCATCCAAACTTGTCGCCAGCCGGTGACAGTGGTAGCCTCATCTCTTACAGCTGCTTTTGCTATTCGCCTAGCTATTGTTCAACCCAATTTATTCAAAGCACTGTTTTTGGTTTCCCCTTCTGGATTTGATGATTTTGGACAGGGTGCTGGACGCAGACTTCCGCTTTCGGTAATCAATGCGCCTCTGTTGGACAATTTTATTTACATGATTGGTGCTGAAAATGAAATTGCAGTCCGAAATTTTTTACAAAGTTTTCTCTTTGCTAAGTCACAACGAGTATCTCAAGAGATGGTAGAGGCTTATTTAACCTCAGCACAACAACCTAATGCCAAGTTTGCTGCTTTAGCATTTTTGCGAGGCGATCTTTACTTCGACTTGAGTTTATATATTCAACAACTAACAGTTCCCACCGTCATTTTTTGGGGAGAAAAAGCACAATTTACCAACATCAAATTAGGACAACGCTTGGCAAATTTAAATCCAAGAGCAATTCGAGATTTTTATGCGATTGCAGATACCGGAATATTACCTCATTTGGAAATACCAGAAGTTTTCATTGGTCTGTTGCAGCGGTATCTTTAAGAATTAGGAAAGATTTTCATAGTCAAATCATAGTCAATCTAAATACATGGCTCGATCGAGTGTATCAAAATTTCAAACGCGATTGAAAACACGTACATTTAATGCCTTAAAGATAAAATAAGTATTTATGGCTCGGTCGATTTCTACAGGCTAATAGCGATCGCCATTGTTGTTACGCATTCTGTGCCAGTAGTCTGGCTGGGATTAATCGTGATGAGTATTTGAAATTTCCTTTCGAGATCGAGCCTATACTTTTATCTTCAGTGAATAATCAGCTAGTTATGAAACAAGAAATTGCTCATCAATATTCTCTCTACGTATAATTCTTAATTATTGTGTAAATTTTATTATATGTAAAAATACGGTAATCTTTTAATTAACATCGCAAACCTGACTATGACTGCCATAAAAGAACATTGTATAGTCATTGCAATTGTCATAATTTTTACATTATTCATATCTCTGCAAGTACTATTCCAAAGTTTTCATAATTTTCTGAATTTTAACTGATATACAAATAAGGTCAAAATAATGCTTATAACTGTGCTGCTGTCTCGTGTCTACTGTACTTTTTTTGGTTAAAGCTTTTATGGACGATCGGGATGAACGCCTGCGCCAATTGATTGCAACAGTGTGCCAACACCCAGATGGCAGCCGAGAATGGCGAAAGGCTATGAGTCGGCTTCTGATTTTAATTCAGGGACTACCAGAATTTAGAAAATATTCAAGTATAGACTGCCCCGATTATTTTTTAGATGCCCCTGAATCAAACTTTGGAGTGGTTCAGCCAAAATATTAGAAACTTTCAACCACGTACATCTTCAGTTGGAGATGATTTAATAAGATGGATCAAAAGCTACCTTTACTGGGGCATCAAAGATTTAAATTCACCATCTCCACCTTGGGGAAAAAAATTTCATTTGTCTTTGGATGAAAGCATTTTGAATTTTGATGCAGAAATAACAACTTGGTTGGAACGAGTATCAGAACAAGGACAACTATTAGGAACACCAGCAAATCCATATATTTTGAGTGGACTAGAAATTTATCTGGAAAATTTAAAGCAGCAGTCACAACAACGTTTAGTAGACAACCTGGCAGTTTACATTGAGCAAGATCCAGACAAGCAACTACAAAATTGTTATCCTCGCAAACATCCCGAATGCAACTGTCAAGTACTAAGCCAAAGATTGCTGTTTATTTTTAAGAACCCACCAGATACACTTGCAGATATTGCTCGCGAGAGCCAAATCAATTACCAAACTCTGGTATCTCATTGGAAATTAAAAGCAATACCGCTCCTACAAAATGTTGCAATTCAACTTGGATATCAATCTAATTAACAATCATGAGTAGCACAGAAACGCTTTATTTAAAAATTCCACTTGGACGAGAAGCCCATGCGATCGCCCGCCAGTTTGCTCTTGAACAAACTACATCTCAAAAAGGTAAACAAATCTATTTGAATACACTAGCACTTTATGCTGTTTACAGTTACTTGAAATGGTTGCAGATTGATACAGCTTTAGAGAAAAGTGATAGTTGGCATCCCCTAAAACGAGCTTTCTTTGATGTTGCCGATTTAGTTATTCCTAACATTGGTAAGTTAGAGTGTCGCCCAGTTCGACCTGGAGAGACGGCAATTTACTTACCTCCCGAAGTGATGAAAAATCGGATTGGTTATGTAGCTGTCCAATTTAGCGAACGCCTTCAAGAAGCGGACTTGTTGGGATTTGTGAGAACAACTACTATTTCTATTACTTCAGAGCAAATATCATTAACAAGCCTTAAACCCCTTAATTTCCTTTTTGACTATATTCCTAACACTGTCACTCACCCTGCACTTAGGGCAAGCCAGATACAGGTGAACTTAAGTCAATGGTTCGAGAATCTATTTGAAAACAGTTGGAAGGCTTTAGAAGAAATTTTCGGCAATATAAATGAGAAAAAATTTGCTCTCAGAAATATTTCATCGTTGGGTGAAAATAGCGTAGCGAGAGCAAAAATCATAGATTTAGGACTACAACTGGGAAATCAATCACTAGTGCTGCTTGTAGCGATCGCACTATTCTCTCAACAGAAAGTAGAAATACTAGTACAAATACATCCTTTATCTGAAAAACTCTATTTGCCATCTAATCTGAAAATTAATTTATTCTCAGACGCAGGAAAAATTATTCAAGAAGTCGTATCACGAAGTAATGATAATTTTATTCAATTAAAAAGGTTTCGAGGGGATTTTGGAGAAAGCTTTCATATCCAAGTGTCTTATGGTAATTTCACAATCAAGGAAACTTTTGTCATCTGACACTTTTTTGTAGGAGTGTAATGAGTAAGTTAGTTGTCTTGAATTTAGGTAAGGGCGACCTCCATAAAGGTTTTCCTGATGTCACGGTTCAACTTGGGTTAATAAATGACCCACGTGCGATGGAATTTCGCGGAAGTTTACCACCAGCACCAGAAATTTCTCAACTTTATCGAAATTGGCAAATATTATATTCAGCTCTCTATCGTTACTATGGATGGTGGACACGTCTGGAAGTTGAAGATAATGACATAACAAATTTTTCGGAATTGGAATTTAACGATTTATGTCAGCAATTATCATCTAGAATCAATATTTGGCTCAATTGTGAGCAGTTTCGCAAAATCGACCAAAAATTACGTACGCAATTAAATCCAAATGAAGAAATTTGCTTTGTAATTGCAACTTCTGATAAATTACTACGACGACTTCCTTGGCATCTATGGAACTTTTTTGAAGATTATCCAAATGCTGAAGTCGCGCTTAGTCCCTTAGAACCACAAAGACTAAATAAAATATATACTCAAGAAAAAAAAGTTAAAATTTTAGCGATTTTTGGCAATAATCAAGGAATTGATATTAGTAAAGATAAGTATTTATTAGAGAAATTATCAAACCAAGCTCAAATAAATTTCTTAATTGAGCCACAACTCAAGGAGTTAAGTAACGAACTTTGGGGGAAAGGTTGGAATATTCTATTTTTTGCTGGACATAGTTCTAGTCAAGAAAGAGGAGTTCTGCAAATTAATCAAACAACAACAATTACTCTAGATAAATTAAAATATGGACTTAAGAAAGCAATTGAAAGCGGATTGCACTTAGCAATTTTCAATTCTTGCGATGGCTTAGGTTTAGCAGAAGCATTAGAGGATTTACACATTCCCCAAGTCATCGTTATGCGCGAACCAATCCCAGACTTAATAGCACAGGAATTTTTAAAACATTTTTTAGGTGAATTTTCTAGCGGACAATCACTATACTCTGCACTGCGCGAGGCGCGAAAAAGGCTCGAAGGAATAGAAGATAAATATCCTTGTGCAACTTGGTTGCCAGTAATTTGCCAAAATCCCTTGTCAGCACCAATGATTTGGCAGTCGCACCGAAAGATGCTCACCACTAAGAGTGTTTTAGTAATATTGCTAACAAGCTTGTTGATAACAAGTTTAGTCATGGGAGTGCGGTATGGGGGTTATCTGCAAACGTCAGAATTACAGGCTTTTGACCATTTTATGCAGTTGCGATCGCATTTTGTCACCGAAAAACCTGACGAGCGGATTTTAATTATCACAGTTGATGAAGCAGATATTCAATACCAACTCAATAAAGGAATGCAAATGCGATGGTCATTATCTGACCAAGCCCTTGCTTTATTATTAGATAAATTAAATAAATACCAACCACGAACTATCGGTTTAGATATTTATCGTGATGGTAGTGTAGATCCAAAATACTCAAAATTAGCTACTCGTTTTCAAAAGGATAATCGTTTATTTTTTGTATGCAAAGTTCCTACTACTGGTGATGATGGGGATAGTGATGGTATTCCGCCACCTTCTGGAGTTTCAATAGAACGCTTAAGTTTTAGTGATTTTGTTGCAGATGAAGATGATCTTGCTCGTCGCCAGCTTTTAAATTTGACTCCTCCCCCAACATCTCCCTGTTCTACAGAAGACGCTTTTAATCTCAAACTAGCACTTCATTATTTAAAGAAAGAAGGTAAAACATCAAGTGTTACAAAATCAGGTTATTTACAAATTGGTGATATTGTGTTTCAGCAATTAAACGAACACACTAGCGGTTATCAAAAAGTAGATGCATCCGGTTATCAAATCTTGTTGAATTATCGTTCTCTTGACTCTGTGGAAAAAATTGCCGAGCAAGTTAGTTTGAGAGATGTGTTAAATGAAAAAATCTCATTAGAAACAGTTCAATCACTCAAAGACCGCATTATTCTGATTGGTCTTTCTGCCCTCACCAATACAAATGATTATTGGAAAACACCTTTCAGTTCCAATGCCAAACCGAAGCAAAAGCAAACACCGGGGGTATTTGTACAGGCGCAGATGCTAAGTCAAATCCTCAGCGCAGTTTTAGATAACAGACCTTTATTGTGGTGGTGGTCTGGATGGGTAGAGGCACTTTGGATATGGGGATGGTCATTGGTAGGAGGTATTACAGCGTGGTATTATTCAAAACCTCTGCACCTGGGATTGGCGGTGATAGTCACACTTTTAACAGTATTTGGATTATGTTTTGGTATTTTTGCACTAGCTGGATGGGTGCCATTTATCCCCTCAGTATTAGCGTTACTAGCTACCCAAGTAATGGTAATCTCATGGTTTAGACGTTTGCATATTCATAAGAGAAAATAATTAAATTTTGATTATGATTAAAAAAAAATTACTTGACCAACCAATTCAACGCGCTTGCGTAATTTATTTGGTATTTATTGGTTTGATGAGTTCCTCGCAATCAGTGCAAGCACAACAGACAAATTCGATTCCAAACACTGTTAAAAATTCGCCTTCCCAATCCTCTCAGCAACCGAAATTGCCTAGAAACGGCGCACCCACAGGTCGGCGCAGAGCTGGGGCTGGGCGCACTGATTGTCCTAGCAATCTTACACGTCTGACAGCTTTAGTACCTGGTGATGCAGAAAAATCAGTCTTAGCATCAACAGTTGCAGAAAATCCAACTTTTTGGTTTTATATTCCCCAATTACCACAAACCACACGTTCTGGAGAATTTGTGTTACAAGTGCTAGATGGTAAAGATGTACAAAATGTCTATCGAACACCTCTTACTCTGTCTGGAAAACCAGGAGTTATCAGCATTACTTTGCCAGCACAACCGCAATATTCTTTAAAAGTAGATAAGAAATATCATTGGTACTTTCATATTTATTGCGGCGATGTACAAAAAACATCTGACAATTTTTATGTCGATGGGTTTGTGCAAAGGCAAGTTCTGACAGAGGCTCTTGATAGTCAGTTAAAGTCAGCAAAATCAAAAGAGTACATTGTTTATAATGCCAATAATATTTGGTACGATGCCCTAACTAATTTAGGTCAACAACGCCGCACCAATCCGCAGAATGCAACTCTTAATAAAGATTGGCTGGACTTATTAAATGCAGTTGGCTTGCAAGACATTGCTAAAGAGCCAATTGTAAAGGATTACAACTTGGAAAAATAAGACTAGTCACACGATGCAGTTACTGATTTACGTAATTGCGAATTGCGTTAGCGCAGCGTAAAGCCTTCGGCATGGCTTCGCTTAGAGCGAGTCTTCTCCCAAGGGGAGACGCCAAGGGCGAACGAGCGTCATTGCGAATTGCGAATTGTTGAATGGGGGTGCTATGTCAGGGATTCAAGATTGGCGGTGTTGGTGTAGTAGTTTGACGGTGGGAAGTGTTTTAATTACTTGCTTACAAAATAGAGTTTTTGCCCAAAAAATTACTCCAGATAACACCTTACCTAATAACTCTAGCGTTGCAAAAGAGGGTAATACCTTTAATATCACTGGAGGAACCCAAGCAGGAAGTAATTTGTTTCACAGCTTTAGCGAGTTTTCTGTACCTACTGGTGGCACTGCTTCTTTTAATAATGCTTTGGATATTCAAAATATCATTACTAGAGTCACAGGTGGGTCTATCTCGAATATCGATGGCTTAATTCGCGCTAACGGTAAAGCTAACCTATTTTTGCTTAATCCCAATGGCATTATCTTTGAAGTGAATGCACGATTAGATATTGGTGGTTCATTTTTAGCAACCACAGCCAGCAGTTTCAAATGGAGCGATGGTAGTACCTTCAGCGCCACCAATCCTCAACTTGCCTCTGAATTACTAGCAATCAATCCTTCAGCACTGTTTTTCAATCAACTGCAAGCAGCCAAAATTAAGAACAGGTCAACCACCGATGCCGGAAATAATCTTAAAGGGCTGAGAGTCCGAGATGCGCGAAGTTTGTTGTTAGTGGGTGGAGATATTATACTTGATGGTGGCTCCTTGAATGCTTTAGGTGGACTAGTAGAATTGGCAGGAGTCTCTGGTAATGGGACTGTGGGATTAAATGTTGATAGTCAAGACCTGAGTTTGAGTGTCCCTAATGGTGTACAAAGAGCCGATATTTCTTTGAGTCATGGCGTAGTGGATGTGAGTGCTGGTGGGGGAGGCTCAATTATAGTCAATGCTCGGAATTTAGATTTAAAACAACAAAGTCAACTTATTGCTGGGATTAAGTCAGGTTTGGGTACAGCAACGGCTACAGCAGGAGATATTAAAATTAATGCTACCGATACTGTTGCCTTGGATAACAGTCCCGTTAGGAGCAGAGTAGAAGAAAACGGGCAGGGCAAAGCCGGAGGTGTATCGATTACTACAGGCTCATTAGCAGTAACCAATGGTGCCCAAGTCAGTGCCAGTACGCTTGGAAAAGGGGATGCAGGCAGTGTCACCATTTTTGCTAGAAATACTGTCAAGTTTGATGGTGAAGATAAGTATGGATTTGACAGTGGGGCATACAGCCAAGTCAGACCTGGAGGAGAGGGCAAAGCCGGAGGTGTATCGATTACCACTGGCTCATTAGCAGTAACCAATGGTGCCCAACTGGGTGCCAGTACGTTTGCAAAAGGGGATGCAGGCAGTGTCAGCATTTTTGCTAGAAATACTGTCAAGTTTGATGGTGAAGATAAGAATGGAGTTAACAGTGGGGCATACAGCCAAGTCAACTTTGGAGCAGAGGGCAAAGCCGGAGGTGTATCGATTACCACTGGCTCACTAGAAGTAACCAATGGTGCCCAAATTGATGCCAGTACCTTTGGAAAAGGAGATGCAGGCAGTGTCAGCATTTTTGCTAACACTTTTGAAGCTAGCAATGGTGGTCAAGTATCTACCATAACTTCTGGTGAATTCCACGCTGGTAATATTACATTCCATGTCAAAGACAACATTACCCTCTCTGGTTTAAAAACTGGTCTATTTGCCAGTACCAGTGAAGGTTCTATTGGTAATGGCGGTAATATTATCATCGACCCCAGAATCATGACAATTCGAGATGGTGCTACAATTGCCGTTAACAGTCAGGGAGAAGGTATTGGTGGTAATATCCAACTGACCGCAGGCTTCCTCACACTAGATCGAGGCACAATCTCCGCCGCAACTCGTAGTAATACTGGTGGTAATATCACTCTCAACCTGCAAGAGTTATTATTACGCGATCGCAGTCAAATCACCACCAATGCTGGCGTTGATCAGTTTGGTGGTAATGGTGGCAATATCAAAATCACTGCCCCCAATGGTTTCATCCTCGCTGTGCCTAGTGAAAATAGTGACATCACTGCCAATGCTTTTACAGGCAGTGGTGGCAGAGTGGATATTCAAGCCACTGGCATTTATGGTATCGAGTTCCGTGAAAGTCCAACTGTGTTGAGTGACATCACTGCTAGTTCAGAATTTGGTACACAAGGCACTGTAGAACTCAACACCCCAGATGTTGACCCCAACAGTGGCTTAGTACAATTGCCAACAACACTAGTTGACACTCAGGTGGCTCAAGGCTGCTACAGTCCAGATTATGCTCAAAACCGATTTGTGATTGCTGGACGCGGCGGTTTACCACCCAATCCCCAAGACATTCTCACTCCTGATGTGCCTCAAATCGATTGGGTGTCTGTTAAACCTACTAACAACAATCGTTCCATACCACCTGTTAGCAGTACAACTATTTCCACTCCTAAACGCATTGTTGAAGCCACAGGTGCGACGCTAAACGCCAAAGGACAAATAGTCTTGAGTGCTAATTCATCTGCCGCCCCCTACACTTTCAGACACAACCCTATTCAGTGTCATGGTCGCTAAAGTTACTCATATTTTGATAGTGTCCTGCTTGCTGATGTTGTTCAACAGCCTGATAACTACACTCAGCAGGGCACAGACACTCAATCGCGTACAACCATCCCAAAACAATTCTGCTTCGCTTCGGCAACTTCCGCCACCGCAGGATGTCCAACCACCCTCACCCAAAACACCAACACCACCAACACTACCGCAACTTCCGCTACTAACACTCTAGCTTCTGTTGGTTTGGGTTTACGTTGGTTACAGGGTAATAACTTTACTGCTGGTGTTGAGTGGGGTATCCCTTTAGTTTCTGTTGATACTCAAAGCAATACATGGCAAGAAAACGGTTTATATTTTTTTGTACACTATAATCCATTTTAATTTTACACAAAATTGCAGAGCTACAGAGAGTTATATCAGGTTTGTATTCTCACTAATTAGAAGGATTAAATATAGCAGGAGGCAGAAGGTAAAACTATTATTCCTAGCTTTCACGCTTTCAAAATGTCCTAAACTATGTGACTACGGCTATACTATTTAAGAAAGTAAGTTTTAAAATTATATGAAATTTTCCCAGCATTTTTTTATAGCATTATTGACTGTATTACTTTGTGCCTTTTTGCCATATTTGTTTGATTCATTTAATTATTTAACAGCAGCATTTGCAAAATCTAAAGTTGGATTTAATTCTGTTTTAGCAACTACACCTGCTGTTAACCCAACCCAGACTTCTAGCTTAGTACAGCAAAGTCAAGTACTTTATGAAGCAGGACAGTTTATAGAAGGGGTACAACTTCTCAAAAAAGCAGTAGCTGAATTTAAAGCTACTAATGATGTATTGAATGAAGCTATAGCTTTAAGCAATCTTTGTTTAGCCTATCAGCAATTAGGACAATGGCAAGAAGCAACTGAAGCTATTACACAAAGTATTAAACTATTACAAACTCTCAAAGATGCAAATTCTTCACAAATCTTAGCCCAAGCTTTAGATGTTCGAGGTGGACTGGAATTAGCACAGGGACAAACTGAAGCAGCCTTGGGTACTTGGCAATCAGCAGCTGAAATTTATCAACGCTTAGATCATATATCTGCACTGATTCACAATCGTGTTAATCAAACCCAAGCAATGCAAGCTTTGGGAAATTATCTCCAAGCAGATAAAACCTTAACCTCAGCCCAAGAAATTCTTAAAAACCAACCAGACTCTTCTGTTAAAGCTACAGGATTGTATAACTTAGGGAATGTCCGGCGAAGTTTGGGTTATTTAGACGATTCGCACAAAATTCTCGAAGAAAGTTATTTTGTGGCTAGACGAGTCAAAGATGCGATCGCTCAAAGTAATGCTTTACTAAGTTTAGGTAATACAGCCCGCGCTCAAATCTATGCTCAACTTAGTTTGGGTAACTCAAACAACGCCAAAGATTACACTCAAACAGCAATTCAATACTATCAACAGGCAGCACAGATTGCATCAATTAAACCTACTGTACGTCTTTTGGCTCAACTAAATTTATTAAGACTACTGGTAGAGCAAAAGGAATTTAGCCAAGCAAAGGCATTATTACCTCAAATTCAGTCTCAGATAGACAGTTTACCTCCAAGTCGGACGGCTGTTAATTACCGAATTAACTTTGCCCAAAGTCTGAGCAAAATGACACAAAACTCAGTTCAGCCAAAAGATGTTGCTAAAATGCTAGCGCAAGCTGTCCAAATAGCTAAGAGTTTAAAAGATGAACGAACCGAGTCTTATGCCCTTGGTACTCTTGGTGGTTTGTACGAACAAAGTGGACAGCTAGCCGATGCTAATAGCCTTACACAACAAGCCTTGGTGAAAGCCGAGTCTGTTGATGCTCAAGACATTACTTATCAATGGCATTGGCAGATGGGACGGATACTGCAAAAGCAATCCGATATCCCAGCAGCAACAGCTGCTTATAATCAAGCTTATAATGCCCTCAAATCTCTTCGTAATGATTTAGTTGCGATTAATCCTGACGTACAATTTTCTTTCCGTGAAAGCGTAGAACCCGTATATCGACAGTACGTTGATTTACTGCTGCAACTTCCGGAAAATACTCTTCAAAAGCCAGATAATCTCGTTCAAGCCCGTCAGGTAATTGAATCTCTCCAGTTAGCAGAATTAGATAACTTCTTTCGTTCGCCCTGTTTGCTACCAAGAATTGACCTTGATAAATTAGTTGAAAAGCAAAAATCTACAGTAGTTATCTATCCAATTATTTTAGATAATCGACTGGAAATTATTACTAGGTTGCCAGGGCAAGATGCAATCTCCCGTCAAACAACTAAAGTCTCTAAAGATGTATTAGAAAACGTTGTAGAACAACTACAGAAATATTTACCCATTGCTAGTCGTGAGCCTAATGTTAAGCAGCATTCGCAACAGTTATATGATTGGTTAATTAAACCTATAGAATCAGATTTAGAAAATGCAGAGATCGCATCCATAGTGTTTGTGCTTGATGGTTCTTTGCGGAATATTCCAATGGCGATTCTTTATGATAAAAAACAGCAGAAATATCTGATAGAAAAGTATGCTGTTTCTTTAATGCCCGGACTACAACTCCTCGATCCTAAGCCTTTACATAACGTGCGGCGGCTAAACGCTTTAATTGCTGGGGTTGAGCAAGAACGCTTGATTGAAGGTAAATCATTTCCCAAACTCTCAAATGTCACACAGGAATTAAAACTAGTCCAATCTGAAGTCAAATCAACTAAAGAACTCTTAAATCAAGAGTTTACTATAGCTAATCTGCAAAAGCAAATTCAATCTACTTCCTTTTCAGTGGTGCATCTAGCTACTCATGGGCAATTTAGTTCAGATATTCAAGAAACCTATATTCTTATGTGGGATAAGTTACTCAGGGGTAGAGAGCTAGATAATTTACTTCGAGCTAGGGGTGAAAATCGACGAGGAACAATTGAATTACTCGTCCTTAGTGCCTGTAAAACTGCCACAGGAGACAAACGAGCTGCTTTGGGATTAGCTGGAGTAGCAGTACGGGCGGGCGCACGCAGTACCCTAGCAACTTTGTGGACAGTAGATGATGAATCTACTAGCGACTTTATGGGTGAATTATATCGACAATTGGATGCTGGAGTAACTAAAGCCCAAGCTCTGCAACGCGCCCAACTTGCGATTTTAGCTAAAGAAAATCGTCCATATTTTTGGGCCCCTTATGTTCTTCTGGGCAATTGGTTATAATTTTTGAAAAAATCTGCCAATCAATGTTTTCATAAAGAACGCGGTATCTTGAGGAAGTGGGGCATTGGGCATGGGACATGGAAACAAGAGAATAAGCAGGGGAGCAGAGGGCAAGAGAGACAAGGGGGACAAGGAGGAATTATTGAAACTCTCTTCTTTGTCTCCTTTGTCTCTTCTCCATGTCCAATGCCCAATGCCCAATTTATTATGTCTACCTAGAAAGTAATTGTGCGTTTAATGCTTTAGTAATGCGATCGCCAGAAGCTTCTAAGTGAGCTAAGGTGTAAACATCAAGGCTTTCGCCAAGTTGTTTGAGTTTGACATCAATGGCTTTTTGGAGTTGACGCAATTTATACCAAGCCAATGTCCGACCATCTTCAGGTGTATTAGTAGTACCCAACATCATCTGTAACAAAATATTCAGATGCTCCCGTTGCAATGAACGCCGGATGCTCGAAATTGGCTTTGGTTCTCCGGGGGCAAAAATTTCTGTCCAGATGCCTGTTTGCAGGGTGTCGAACAGTTCTGGTATGGAAAGCGCTTCTCCAGGCAGAGTTTTTAATTCTATATCTTGTAACCGATTTAGGCGATCGCTGTCTAATAGCGATCGCAATATCATACTTTGAAAACTCAAAATGCGATCGTGAATTGGATAATCAAGGCGGTTATTAGGTGCAGAACTACCCCAGTCTCCCCAACGCGATGGTGCTAGTTGATTGAGCAATTGTGGTGAAAAGCTGAAAGCATCATCTGCAAATACATATTCTTGCAATTTTGTCAATGCTTGGCGTTGTTTTAAAAGTGAAACTGGTACAAATGCCCAAGCAGCATCATTACTGGTATGGAGACGCCGAAACGATTGTCCGCCAATGTATTTAGAAAGCAAAGTGGCGTTCCGAAAATAATATTTAAGTACTCTATTAAACTGAAGGCGTAGGTTACTATAGCTTTTGGCTTTCGATAGATAACCCTTATCAAGACGCTCCCACATAAAACGAGCATTATCCATTTGCCACTGCGAATACAGTAGCACATCACTACTCATATCCCAGACATTTGCTAAAGGATTAATGTCCCAGATATCTTCATCGCTTGCATAAGATAATTCTGGTTGAGGCGACGCTAGGGCAATCTGGTCTAAAAAACTTTTTTCTGATTCTGGAATAGTTACCTCCAGCGCTGTTGATGGAAATTTTTTATAACCATACTCAATTGCCCATTCGTCATAAGGCCCAATAATTCTTGGAAAATAGTCACCTTGCTGTACTCCCTGTGGTGCTATGTTCACAGGTACATAGTCCATCACCGAACCCACTAAACCTTTGGTGCGAGTGATTTCAGTATTATTTAATTCTTCTGGCGCTAACATGGTGCTGCCGTAAAAGTTGTGGCGCAAACCCAGAGTGTGCCCGACTTCGTGAGCGATGAGAGAACGCAAATATTGATGCACATACTCCTTCATCGTTTCACTACTAGATGTAGTGTTTGGTAACATTGACAACGCCAGCGCCCCCATAGCTGCTTGATTTGAAGATTCCATACCATAGCAGGACTCTGAGGAGAAAAAGCGAGCAGAGGAAGATGACGCAAATCTATCCAGGAATTTCCCCGCGTCTTCACGTCCTTTCGTTTTTTCTTGACATGAATTTGCTTCCATCAGTGCGTGATATTCTTGCTGAACTAAACGCACCATATTGGCATCCACAATGATATCTGCATCCAATATTTCCCCGGTGAATGGATTGACGCGCATCGGCCCTTTGGCAAAACCTGCATCTAAAGAATTGAACCAGCGAATGGTGTTGTAATGTACATCTGCTGGTTTCCAATCAGCATCATCTGGCATTTGCTGCACTTCAATGGCATTTTGAAATCCAGCTTTTTCAAATGCTTTGTTCCACATCAAAACACCTTCACGAATCGCATCGCGGTATTCTAGTGGTACGGCATTTTCAATCCAATACACAATTGGTTTTTTGGGTGGAGATAAGGGGGCATCAGGATTGGATGGTTCTAGATGCCAGCGATTAATATAACGTACAAATGATTCGCGAGCATTATTTTTAGAGAAATCTTGGAAAGCAGTAGTAAAATATCCAACTCTGTCATCGGCAAGTCTGGGAATATAACCATTGTTTTCTCTCAGTTGAGAAAAACTGTAGTGTACCTTTAGAGTGAGTGCCCTGCTATCGGGTACAGCGATCAAATTTGAGCCTTCTAGTGATGAAAAACCGTAAATCGAATCAATCTCTACGTTTTCTGGGAAGCTGTTAACATCACCAAAATATGACTTGCGTACATCTAAGCGGTAATCAGCTTGTAAAGAATATTTTAATATAGGAGTTAATCCAGGTAAATCCTGCATTAGCAGTCCATTCAGGTCGAGCAGAATATTTTTACTTTTTGGATCGATAGTAGCTATTTCGAGTGAATAAAGGACTGAATCGCTAAATGAGCGAGCAAGCGATCGCTGTTCTGGTATACTATCTGTACGGAATTTTAAATTACGTACAACAAAATGCAATCTATTATTTACTCGTTGGAAGTAAAAGATAAAATCAGAGAGAGGTAATCCACTATAAATCCCACTTTCCCCAACCCCTGATTCCAATGTCACTATAGCTAGATAATCTTTATTTAGCTGCTCTGGCTTAAGTTCTAAGAAAACTTTTCCCGAATCCTCGCTGCAATAAAGTGTGAAAAGTCCCTCTAGTTTATCTACCCGATTAACAATCCCATTAAATCGGCAAAAATCCTCCTTTTTAATCTCAGCAATATTCTTGTCAGCACTTGCTACGTTTTCAACTACTGGCAGTGTATTTAATTGCTGTACATCAATATTAGAAGTATTTGAAAGTTGGTTTGCTCTTGCATAATCATTTGATAGAAACAAGTTAGACAGTAATACTATACAAAATACTAATTTCGTTATCCAGTATTTCATCCTTTGGCTTTCCACCTGAAGCAGTTATCGTGTTAAGGAAAAATGTGGATTAGTTTGTCATCTGCAAGTCCTTCAAATATCTAAGGACTACTATATAAATCCACTTAGTCAGATAAACAATGTCTCTAACCTAAAAGTCTGTAAATATTAATTGTTATTAGTAGCTCTTTAGGAATTACCCATTAAGTATTTATGTCTTAAAGCAGATAATTTTTACCGCTAAAGATATATGTTTTTTTTACTTATATCTGTATTAAAAACCAAATGTAGCATTAAAAATGTATTTAGCGCTACATTTGACAGCCTAAGCAATATCAAGCATTTTTTATAAAAAAAGAGCAGGGCTTTTAAAAAAGCTGTTATTAAGCAAGTAAATCCTTTTTTCGGATGAATTGTGGAAATTTATGGTAATCTCAACTTTTTTCTCAGATGGTCAATTGGTTCTTCCCAATGGTCTTCAAAGCGGTAGCCCAACAGAAAATCAGCTTTCTTGCCTAGTTCTCGCCCTTTCTCCAGGTTGGCGAAAATCGCTTTGATTTGTTGGCGAGCTAAAATTGGATAGAGCAATCTAGCCAAGCACAGACCGATTTCAAGTGATTTACTGTAGTTTTGTGTAGCAGCAAAAGCAAGTACACCAATTTCTCCTGCATAAGTGGTGTCAAAATCAAGTAAGACATGAAAAATATCATGGGTAACTAAATATCGCAGAGCAAATAGATTACGTTTGGCAACGTCTTCTAGTTTAGGACTGATGTTTAATGATTTTAGTTGATTTGCTTGCATATAGTTGGCATATTCTCGTCCAAAGGAGCCTTGAGGATATTAACTTAATTGGTTCAAATCAATTACGGGATAATATCCTACTATTGGTTGTAGTTTGGAAGCAACTTTTGGAGAAACTTTAGTACCAAAAAACTTGGATTTAAGAATGGCAATATCAACCAAGTTTTCTGAGTTTTTATAAGCCAGAAGTGCTTTGAGTTGTTGTATTTGTTTGAGCATAATACTTTTCCGTAATGGGCTAACAACAGTTGAGAAAGAGCCGGGGGTAGACTTTGATACAAAATTATCTAACATTGAATAACTGTTAAGGACAGAGTTAGGTGAGTATGCTAAATAACAGACTAGAAATCTTGACAGATAAAAATAAGAAACCCTTGTTGTGACTAGTTTTTATAAATACAGGTGTAGCTTTAGTTGACGAACGTAGACACAAAGAGGCTTCCCGCAGAGTAACCTAACACCAAGAATCCTTGCTTTTGTTGGGGGTTTCACTCTGTTCAACCCAATCTACAAATATTGTATTTTTTCAGATCCACAAAAGAGCGTAAATAAGTTCTCTCTTCCCCAGGGTTGAATAAGCCTTTCTTTTTTATAACTAAGATATGCCTTTTGCTAGAAGGATGATTGCCTTTTTATAGTTAGTCTTTACTAGTACTCCAAAAAATAAGTTAATTGGCATGATAAATTTGGTTTCTAGGACGATTAGTCACATCAATTCCTTGCTTAAAGGACTTCAGATAAAAGGTTTTTTAGCTGTTGTCCTAGTTGGTTTTATAATGCTGACAACGAATGTTAGTGATGGGCAAAATGACAAGGGCTTAAAAGAGAGAGTTCGTGAACAGGTAGAGCAGAATGATGCTCAAAGACCGAAAACAGTAGGGCAGTGGTTTAAAGACGCTCGTGAAACAGAAGCTTCTCCTGGCGAACGACTTCAGAAGATTGGGCAACAGTCAGGAGAAGCCTTTAAAGAATTTGGATCTGGGTATGTAGAGGGCGCTCAAGAAACTGCTAGTGATGTAGGGGATAGTGCGGCAAAGGCGGGCAGAAATATCACAAACAAAGTTGCACGCTAAATGCGTCAGAATATCCTATTGGCAGCAAGTAGTAATAACTTTTCGCCAATAAATTAGTTACGCATAGAGACGTTGGTAATAAATCAACAAAGTCTTCAAATACTTCTTGGGTAACGCGCTTACTCTTCTTGATGAAAGATTATAGCGTTTCTCAGTTGCCTAAAATATAGGTCTTTAGTAGGGGCGCATAGTTAGCTATGCGCCCCTACTGCGTGTTGCATTCAAAATACCTCACTTCCATTCCTCTCCTACTTCTATGATGTAATTTTTATAACACTTAATAAAGCAGTATAAATAAAGTGAACTATTAAGGCTTGTGATTTTTTATTTGCAAATGGTAAAGGATGCTTGATACAGAAATGTCTGCACCTTTCCATAGAAATAGCAAAAATGGCAATTGATGTAGTGACGTTTATTTATACCTACCCATCTAACTATCTTCAAATATAAATGTATATTTTTTTACTAGCTGAAAAACAGTTTAAGAACGGGTAAGTAACTGTTCAATAACTACTTAAAAACATGAAACAATGAGGAGATAGCTAAGACGGTCAGAAAAAAGTAGATAGATAATTAATGATATGAAGCAATCTAAGAATACACGAAAGCGGGGACTTATCTTAACGATCGCTGGGCTGAAGCGTTTACAAAGGGCAATTCTGGCTATAGAAAAGGTAGAAAACAATGGACATCGCTTCACTCTAGAAGATTTAGGCGATCGCATGAAGGTATCTACCAAAACTCTAAACCGATTATGGTCATTGAATACAGGCGTGGATCAAAAAACCTTGAAATTGTGCTTTAGCGCCTTTAACCTAGAATTATGCAGCGGAGACTATGCAATCCTGAATGAGCCAGATCGTAATGAAGCTTCTCCAACTCTCTCAATGAGTTTAGATACAGGAGAAAGAAAATTATTTCCGTCTTTATCCTTAGATTCTTTTGCGACTCAACACCACAACCAGCTCGAAAATCTTTGGTCATACCCAGATGGGCCAGTACCTGTAGATTCCCCCTTCTATGTCGATCGTCCCCCCATCGAGGAACTTGTTTATCGAGAAGTAATTCAACCAGGCTGTGTGATTCGGATTCGAGCACCAAGAGAAATGGGAAAAAGTTCTCTTGTGCTGCGGCTGTTAGCTTTTGCCAAGATGCAAAGTTATCGCTCGGTGAATGTGAATTGCAACCAAATCGATTCAAGTTGTCTGACAGACTTAAATAAACTTTTGCGTTCTCTTTGTTGGCAAATTGCAACAGAATTAGGCATTGATCCAAAGCTAAATGAAAACTGGGATGAGGAAATAGGTTGTAAGTTGAGTTGCAGTTTATATTTGCAATCTTATTTGCTCAAGCAGTGCAAAAATCCAGTAGTTTTAGTTTTAAATGAGGTTGACCGCTTTTTTGAATATCCAGAAATTGCTCCAGAGTTCTTTGGTTTGTTGCGCTCTTGGTATGAAGAAGCACGACAAGATGGCAATTTGCAGAAACTCAGACTAGTGGTAGTTTACTCCACAGAAGTATATGTCTCGCTGGATATCAACCGTTCTCCATTTAATATTGGACTACCGATCCGTCTGCCAGAATTTACTGCCCACCAAGTAAAATACTTAGCCCTACGACATGGTTTAGATTGGACTTCTGATAACGAAGTTAAGCAACTGATGTCTCTTGTAGGGGGACATCCAGCACTGATTCGGATTGCTCTATATTATCTATGCTGTCAAGGAATGACCTTAGAAGAGCTGATAGAAGATGCGATCGCTAACGGCGGTATCTATCGCTATCATCTATGGCGACACTGGGCAATCTTACAAGAAAATCCTAGTTTAGTAAAGGCGTATGTTGACGTTGTAGCGGCAAAGCAAAGTATTTCTCTCAATCCCATTGACGCTCATAAGCTCGAAAGCTTGGGTTTGATCGCTTATGAAAGCGATCGCATCTTACCGCGTTGTGAACTCTATCGTGCTTACTTTAGAAAACAACTAGGTGTTGCTGAATTTGAATATGAATCATTGCAAAAACGTGCTTGAGAACAAACTGTCACAGACTCTTTTTCTGAGGTTCACCGTAATGGCTCCTTTTAATCCCCTACTTGGCAACCCTCTAGGGATTAGAAACAAGGTTTGCAACGAAAAATAATTAATTCTTTGACCAATAAAGCTGATAATTCTCGATATAAAATTTTCCATTATTGGAAGACATTTTGAAAAAGAAGTAATAATCTTCTGGCTCCCAAATACCAAATTCTTGCTCTTGTTCTTGAAAACTAGCTGTAGAACCACTATTAGGGATAGTCATGCTAGCAGTTAGTGTTCCATTTTGTGTTCTCATTAGAAAAATTTCTAGCAGACAGAAACCCTGTAGTTCAGCAGAATAACGAATTTTGAAACGGATTTTTCCACCATCGCGTAGAGTCTTTTGAATAGAAAAACTTTCAGTTTTAACGGGATTGCCAGATAGATAAATGCCTTGACCTTGCGTTATTATATAACTTTGTCTTTCGTTGAATGAATTCACAAATTTTTCTTCTCCCAAAGAATAGAATTGATTGATATAATTGTATTATTAGCAAGCAAATAACTGTTTTTAAAGATGGGTTCTTTCTGTGCTTCTGAATATTACGTTTGTATTTTCCAGCTATCTTCAAAAAAATGCAATGACAGTTAAGACAGTTAAGAAGACAGTTAAGAAAATAATGAAAAACTGAATTATGCAGAGCGATGCCTGCGGCGGGCTACGCCAACGCAACCCGTGAAAATAGAGATTAACAATTCTTCATTTATGAAGAAGAGGGGAATGGGCAGAGGGGAAAGGGGAAGGGGTAAAGGAATGGAATTTTTCCTTTCCCTTTAACCTTTTCCCCTTTTCAGTAATTACTAATAATGTTCGCAAACTCGCTATCACTGGTTTGCACAATTACAATAAAAATAACATCTATCCAGGGAAATAGCTTTTAACAATTATTCAATTTGGCAGCAGACTTTTAATTGCTAACTATTTCATTTGGCACTTGTCAAGCATTATTGTGGCTTTGAACGATCTTCTTTATGATTTTAAGACATATGTCTTCAGTAGGGTAAAACTCTAAATATACATTTGGTAACATTGCTTAAGAATAAATAAGTAATTGCAATTGAAATTAATCATGACATACACACAAACCAACGATCCAACTATTCGCGAACACGTTCAAGCTTGGCAAAACTTAAATGTAGATCAACAACTTGCTTTGTTTTGGTTTATCTATAAAGAAATGGGGGGTTCAATTACTCCAGCTGCTCCTGGAGCCAGTACTGTTTCTCCAGAAATAGCCGAAGGTTTATTTAATCAAGTTAAGGAATTATCTCACGAACAACAATTACAAGTTCAGCGTGATTTGATTAATAAAGCGGATAGCCAAATTTCTCGTGAGTATGGCTCTTTGGGTGATACCACAAAACTCCTATTTTGGTATCGATTATCTCAAGGAATGGATGATGGGACTATCATTCCTGTACCTGGTGATTATCAACTTCCTTCCGAAGCTAAAGCTTTGTTTGGCAAAATTCAAGGATTAGAGTTTGAGCAGCAGATTACTCTTTTCCGCGATTATGTTTCGCCAATGGGTACTGAAGCAAAATCAGGTGCTGAAATTTAGAATTTTTGAGGATGGTTAAGGCTATCTATTAACCCAAGTTGCGGGTTATCAAGTACAAACTTAGTATTGATTGCGATCGCAATCAAATTCGCTTGCGGGTGGGATTGCTTCTTCGTTCCTCCTGTCTACGAGACGCTGCGCGATCGCAATAACAATTTAAATCGTTGCAAGACTTCCCAATCCTTTATAGGTACGGTAGGCTCAAAGGGATCTTCATAGTGAATAACTGTTGCCCGTAAAGAATAAAGTGGTGCGTTACACCAAGTGCGAACGCACCCTACCAAAACACTAAAAAAGTTAGGAATAAATAACTCCTAACTCTTGTACAGACGCGATTAATTGCATCTCTGCTTTTTACATTTACAACGCACAAGTCAACTCGCCGGCTTTTTGACTGAAGCGGTGATTCTCCCGATAATCTACGGGACAATCTATCACGGCGGGTACATCTTGAGCGAGGGCTTCTTTCAAAGTGGGAATCAAATCTAAAGCTGATTCAACTCGGTAGCCTTTTAAACCCATGCTTTCGGCTAATTTGACAAAATCAGGATTGCTAAAATGCACAAAGGATGAGTTTCCTTTGCCAAATTGATTTTCTTGCTTCCACTCAATTAACCCATAGCCACCATCATTGAAAATTATCGTCACAAAAGGCGTACCGACACGCAAGGCTGTTTCTAATTCCTGAGAATTCATCATAAAGCCGCCATCGCCTGTGACAGCAATAACTTTGCGCTTAGGATGAACAAGTTTTGCTGCTAAAGCGCCAGGAATTGCAATACCCATAGCTGCGAAGCCATTGGAAATTATGCAAGTATTGGGACTATGGCAATGATAATGACGAGCCATCCACATCTTATGTGCGCCAACATCAGAGATGACGATATCATCTGGGCCCATCACTTGGCGTAAATCATAAATTAACTTTTGCGGCTTGATCGGAAATCCGTCATCATGGGCATACTGTTCGTAATCAGCCCGAATCTCCGATCTTAAGCTAATAGCAAAGGGATCGGGTTTGCCTTGTCTGTCTGCTAATTTTAAGATTTCATAGAGGGAATCGGAAATATCTCCCACAACTTCGGCGTTGGGAATATAACTACTATCAATTTCTGCCGGATTTACCCCAATATGCACAATGGGAATTTCACCATTACGATTCCATTTCTTCGGGGAAAACTCAATCAAATCATAGCCGATCGCAATTACTAAATCTGTGTTATCAAAGGCACAGGTAATGAAGTCTCTTTGCTGTAATCCCACTGACCACAAAGCTAGTTGATGTGTGTAGGGAATCACGCCTTTACCCATGAAAGTATTGGCAACAGGTATATTCAACAAAGTAGCAAATTGCGTTACGGCATCACTGGCATGAGCGCGAATTGCTCCATTTCCGACTAAGATTAATGGGTTCACAGCTTGGCAAATTGCGGCAGCTGCTGCCCGAATGCTAGCAAAAGATGCATAAGTTTTTTCGCTATTATCCTTACGCAAAGGTTTGCCTTCGACGGGCATAGCAGCAATATTTTCTGGCAAATCGATGTGAACTGCACCAGGTTTTTCAGATTGCGATCGCTTAAATGCTTTCCGCACTACTTCTGGTGTAATACTTGGTCGCACAATCTGCTTATTCCACTTGGTAACAGGTGCAAACATTGCCACCAAATCTAAATATTGATGAGATTCGATGTGCATTCTATCTGTTCCCACTTGACCGGTAATCGCCACTAAGGGCGCACCATCGAGATTAGCATCTGCTACCCCAGTCATTAAGTTGGTTGCTCCAGGGCCAAGAGTAGAAAGACATACTCCGGCTTTTCCGGTTAAGCGTCCATAGACATCGGCCATGAATGCTGCACCCTGTTCGTGACGAGTCGTAATAAATTTAATTGAAGAATGTTTTAGCGCTTCCAAAACGTGAAGATTTTCTTCACCAGGAAGTCCAAAAATGTATTCCACTCCTTCATTTTCTAGGCACTGCACCAATAATTCTGCTGTATTCATTTTATTTTCCGACAACTCTATTAACGAATAAGACTTTTGTTCTTTGTCATTTGTCATTTGTCCTTTGTCCTTTGTCATTTGTCTTTTGTTCTTTGACTAATCGCTAATGACCAATGACTAATGACCAATGACCAATGACCAATGACTAATCATTTAACCCACACGGTTTTAACATTGACAAACTCATGTATACCTTGGATACTCAATTCTCTGCCATATCCAGAACGCTTGATGCCGCCAAAGGGCAACCGAGGATCGGATTTGACCATACTGTTGATAAACACGCTACCTGCTTCGATTTCTTCAACCAAGCGATCGCTCTCTTGGTCGTTGGTTGTCCAAGCACTTGCACCTAAGCCAAAGGGTGAGTCATTAGCGAGTTTAATGGCTGCATCAATATCTGGAACCCGGAATAACAAGGCTACCGGGCCAAAGAATTCTTCTTTGGCAATTGGTGTGTCGGTGGGGATATCTATGATAATCGTTGGCGGATAAAAGTTTCCAGGACGATCTGATAAAGGATGTCCACCGGTGAGGACTTTACCACCGCTGCTAATAGCACCTTGCACTTGTTGGTCTAAATCCTGGAGAATACCAGGAGTTGCCAGTGGCCCTAAATCGGTATCTGGTTGCATGGGATCGCCAACTTTCAGCGCCTCAAATTTTTCTAAAAGCAATTTTTCAAATTTGTCTGCGATCGCATCTGCGACAATAAAACGTTTCGCTGCAATACATGATTGCCCGTTATTTAACATTCGTGCTGTAGTAGCTGTGACAACTGCTGTCTCTAAGTCAGCACTTTCTAACACAATAAACGGGTCACTTCCTCCTAATTCCAAAACTGTTTTTTTAATTTGTTTGCCGGCGGCGACGGCGAGGGATGCACCTGCTGGTTCGCTTCCGGTCAAGGTAGCAGCTTTTACGCGGTCATCAGCCATTAAATCGGCAACTTTGGCAGCGCCTATTAATAGAGTTTGAAACGCACCTTCAGGAAAACCTGCGCGTCGGATAATATCTTCAATTGCTAAGGCGCACTGCGGCACGTTGGAAGCGTGTTTGAGTAAGCCGACATTCCCCGCCATCAGAGCTGGTGCGGCAAAGCGGAACACTTGCCAAAAGGGGAAATTCCACGGCATCACTGCGAGAATTGCACCTATTGGTTGATAACGTACAAAACTGTGGCTGGCATCAGTTTTTACACTGACATCAGCCAAGAAATCAGGGGCGTGTTCGGCATAGTAGCGACAGACAAGGGCGCATTTTTCGACTTCTGCGATCGCAGCTTTAAATGGTTTACCCATTTCTAGAGTCATCAATTTAGCAAATTCTGCTTTGTCCTGCTCTAAAATATCAGCAGCTTTTGAAAGCCACTGCGATCGTTGAGAGAAACTAGTCTGACGATACTGTTCAAAAGTCCGATCGGCTAAATCGAGTTTAGCGGCAATTTCTGCATCATTGAGCGCCTCAAAGGTTTTAAGCGTCTCCCCAGTGGCGGGATTAATGGTGGCGATCGCCATTACCTGACCTCCCGTTAAAAATAGCTTCGGTAGGCTTCCTAGTGTTACACAGATCAATTCTGGAAGCTACACCCAAATTCTAGTCTTATAACCCAGAATTAGTTGCTGAATATTACAATTTTGCAATTATTTCTGAAATAAAATATACCAATCAATAAGTATTAATATTGATGAATTCAATAGAAGTAAAGTTGCTATAATTTGCACAATTGAGGAATCAAGCCATGACTCAAGTCTTACGCAAAGTAGTTACATTCGATGAATTCGTTGCTAAATATCCAGATAACACAGGACAACGTTACGAATTATATGATGGAGTAGTAGTAGAGATGCCACCACCAACAGGCGACCATGAAGAGGTGATTGGATTTTTAGCTACAAAAATTACTTTAGAATATAGTCGCTTAAATCTTCGTTATTTCATCCCTAAAACAGTATTCATTAAACCAGTTGAGAACGAATCTGCTTATTCCCCAGATATCCTGATACTAAATCAGCCTAATTTAGTTAATGAACCTCGGTGGAAAAAAGAATCAACTGTTACTCAAGCAGCATCAATTCCTTTAGTAATTGAGGTGGTAAGTACAAACTGGCGTGATGATTATCTGAAAAAATATGCTGATTATGAAGAAATGGGAATTCCTGAATACTGGATTGTCGATTATGCTGCATTAGGCGGTAGAGAATTTATTGGCAAACCCAAACAACCTACTATTTTGGTTTGCTCTTTAGAAGAAGGTGAGTATCGCGTTAGTAAGTTTCGAGGAGATGACCGTATCCAGTCGCCAACTTTTCCAGAGTTGAATTTGACCGCAGAGCAAATTTTTCACGCTGGCACAGTCAGCTAAATTGAGCATCAGGCTATTAAATTTGATCTCAAAATTAAGTAGGATCAGCCAAATAATAGCTTTGGTACTATTGCTGTAGTAATTATTAATATAATCCAGAAAGCGGCTGCACTCCCAAAAATCCAACTTCTCCCATTTGTTGGAAGATTCTTCTCGAATCCAAATTCAAATTTAGGGTCATTTGGATTTGAGTTTTTGGGAATATTAAGCATTTCTTCAATGTTTTTTATATATCTGCTTCGGTGCCGTAACTCAAGCCAAAGAGTAATCACTCTAATTGTGAACAAGAAAGAAGTAACAAATGGCAACCAACTTGCAATTATAGTTACCCTTTGTGGAGGTTTTTGTGTTAATAACCATGTCCAAACTAAACCTGCAATGATTACTGCATAACGAGCCAAATTATTAGTTTCTTCAAAGTAGGATTGGTTCTGTCTGCGAATCTCAGAATACTCTAAAAGAATGAATTCTTTCTGAAAGTCAGACATTGATATCTTGTCTAAATCATCACACATTTACTTTTTACTACCTATATAAGACACGAAAATCAACTGATACTAGGGTTAAGTATCTCCCATATTTTATAAATTGATTCGCTTTGAAAACTAAAAACTTAAGTCTTGATCACCTCCAATTTAACATTTTGCATAGTCACACCAATTCTTTATGAAGACGCATAGAAAGAACCCCACCGCCTGCGGCACTTCACCTTGTTAAAGGGAGATTGGGAGGGATCAAAATAATGTGCAACTTCACAGAGAATTGGTATCAGCCAAAATTTTACTAACAAATTATTTTCTAAGATTAAGTGGATCTTGACCAATTCCATTCATATAAACCCCATGCAAATTGTGATGCATTTCTAGAGCAGCTGCGTGAAATGTAAAATAGACAGGTGTACCAGTATGTACGTAATCTGGCATTCTTCTTTTTCTTCTGTTATACATTTCTTTGAAAAACCCAAAAATTGGATTTGGATTTTCATCCACACCGTTTACTCCACCTTGACCAAGTTCTGCCTCTGGTGCTTTCATTGGTGATTCCGCTCTAAAAACATTTCCTGTTGGGAATGGAAGCGTCGTCACAAAATCTTCAGTATTTGCAATTCTCCAGTGCTGTATGCCTGTCTCTTGAAAGGCAGTAGCAAAAGTCCTGTCCCCACATCGTGGACTGGCAAAGGTATACAGTTCAATCTTTTGATGGTTGTTAAACTTAGTATTGTTGAGAATATCCGGAATTGCCAAAGTTGCTAACGCAGCACCGAGGCTATGTCCCGTTACAAAAATTCGATAATCTGCCGAGCATTGATCGAGTGCTCTAATCATCTGTTGCCGGAGATTAATGTAGATCCCTCGAAAACCTGCGGTTACATCGCCAAAATCATTAGTAGTCGGAATTTCGCTTGAAGACTCCTGAGTAACACCATCAGCAATATCCCAAGTTGCTTTCACCATTGGCCCATTCTTTTCTGTGCTATTTCTGTAAGAAACAAGTTGAATATTTACGTCTTTGAACCACTCTATAAATCTTTTTGTGCCTCGAAATACAACCACTACATTATTGCTATCAGTTTCAGAGACAACAAAACCAAAGGGAACTTCTTCTGTACCAAGTTGACCAACTAATTCGTAAGACCCTTCAAGTTTCCAAATTCCTGTTCCTCTTAGGTCAAATTGGTCATAGGCTTGTTGAATGAATCCTGCAAGTTTTCGAGCTTGAGAAGCATCAAATTTCTCATAGAGAGAAGCAAATGAAGTCATAAGTTTAACCTTACAGATGTCTAAGATACTTGTTACTTAGGTTGTTCACTACCTGTAATTCCAATCGGGGATTTTGAAATTGGTACTGTTACAGAGTTTTCCTATAGCAACAATAATATACTAGAGCTTCTCCGCTTATTTACTTAATTTGTTATAAATATATAGAAACTTTCTCTGTAATATTTCTTCTTGAGCAACAGACAAACTTTTTCCGTATATAGGCCCCGTTTAAAAAACAATATAGAAAATTTCCGGTGTTGCTGAACCAAAATATGAATCAAGCGATCGCTGCAATCAGAGGCTTAATAAACATCTTCAGTGCTGAACAGTGCCACTGAAGAGAAAAGTGATGGCGTACCTACCCACCGTAGGCGATCGCATTTGTAGACTTATATCACAGCTAACTTAGTATAAAAGTAGACTTTCTTATATAACTAAATAGCTACTGAAATTATTGAACTTCTAGAAAGTTGTTACCAACTTTCAAAAGTGCGATCACTATAAAGGGGGCGGATACACCATCACTACTCAAGAGAAAAGTGATCCCAAGATTAAATAAATTAAATTAGTTGATTTCAGCAACCTTTTGAGTAGGATGACTTATTGACAATTGTTCTTTAACTTTAAGTTGACACCAATGGGGCGGGTGAGACACCCAGCCCACAAGAAATAGTTAGATATTTTTTATTTAGAAGCCCCTAACATAATTCATAATTAGTGATTTTTTCCTATTCCCCATTATGCCCAATCCCTAAAGATTCATGATTGGAGCAATGATTGTTGGTACTGGTTGCAATTTTGTCTGATAAACCTTAACTAGTCGCTCAATACCTTTGAAACGATAATCTCCCATTTCTTGGAAGTCTGAGGGTTGTGAAAGCATTGTATGGGTGGCTTCACTAATCACGCATTCACTAGGGGGACAAACTGCTTCCATCCGAGCAGCAAGATTAATCGTTGCGCCTAATGCCGTATAATCTACCCTTTGGGAACTACCGACATCTCCCACCACTGCTTTACCGCTATTAATCGCAATCCGTAATTGCAGGGGTTCGAGCCAAAAACCATTGGCATTCAGATGTTCGAGACGAGTGAGCATTCCCTTGGCAGCTGTAACAGCGCGATCGGCATGATCTGCTTGCGGTTCTGGAGCGCCAAAAAATGCCATAATACAATCGCCAATATATTTATCTAAAGTGCCACCGCAAGTAAACACTTCTTTTAGCATTTCTTCAAATAAATTATTTAATAGTTGAGCGATCGCAGTTGGTGTTAATCTTTCAGAAATTGCCGTAAAGCCAACTAAATCAGCAAACAAAATACTGATTTCGCTCTCGGTGGGAGCTAAACGGCCACCTGGTAATCCGCCTACAGAGATCAACTGCTGTACAACTGCTGGAGAATGATAGCGTTCTAGTCGGTGACGAATCATCTCTTCAGTTTTGAGTTTTTCTACTAATAGCCAACGCTGCACGCTAGAAGCGACAAGGTTTGCTAAAGCGGAAAAAAAGCTCAATTCTTCTTCACCTTCATTTGCCCAATGATAAGAAGAAAAATTGGCATCGGCATACAATACGCCCACAACTTTATTTTCATCCCATAAAGGCACTGCCATCGCGCTACGAATGCCTTTGACTAAAATACTCTGTTCGCTAGCAAACCGTTCATCCTGATGAGTATCACCGGTTTGAATGACGACTTTTTCGTCAAAGACTTTTTGACAGATACTACGACTAATCCAACTACCATCAGAAGGGAGATGTTTCTGTTGGGAAATATTTCGAGTGGCAGCATTCATTAATTCCAACTGGCCGCAACCATTGACATCAATTAATAATGCCAAGCGATCGATACTATCAAGATAACGAAAAACTACTTGCTGCACCTGAGAAAAAATCTCTTCTATAGATGCGGCTGCACAAAGATTTTTCGCTATGTCAACTAAATCTTTGAGACGGGCAATAGTTTTGTCCTTATTACTGATGTTGCCATCTTTGCTATCAGCTGCAATCCATTGCTGTTGTAATTGTTCAACATTATGAAGGATTGTTCTTTGCTCGTTAATGTCCGAAATTCCGGGATACTCATGTGTCGGTTGAGAAACAGGGGTTGTGAGCAGCACTACCAGGCTAACATTGCCCAGCCAAACAATATCACCATGATGTAACTCTTGGGGATAGTTAACCAGATATTTATTGACTTGCGTCCCGTTTTTGCTGCCCAGATCCTCAATAGTCCACACACCGTCAGCCGTTTTTACTAGGCGAGCATGGGTGCGGGATACTCCACCAAAAGGTAAGTACAAGTTACATTCCGGCAAACGACCAATTGTAAATACATCTTGGTCAACTGCGATCGTGGTTTCGGTATCTCCCTCTTGTAGGCGTAGCGTCAGTTCAGTCATGAGTGTGATAGATCCATCGAAGCTAGAGGTCAAGCAACTCTAAGGTAAGTTATACCCTACAGATTAACCTTCACCTTTTGTTTATGACACTGTTAACTGCATTCCGACAACTGTATGTGACAGAGATTACATTGAATGTTTTCCAGGAGCCGTGAAAAATCAATCTATTGAACAGCTAGCGAATGTTAGCGATCGCCTTTAGCAGAACGGCGCGATGCCGATGAACGAGCGCCAGGTTTCTCGCCATTGGTGGCAGGTGGCGCTGCTTTACGTTTAGCCGATTTCTGTGGTAACGGTTTAGGAGTACGAGCCGGACGCTTCTCACCTCCAGGCTTGGCTCTGTGTTGCCGTCCATTTGGGATTGGTTCGGGGTTGGTATCGGGGTTAGGCGCAAAACCAGCAACCACTTCCTTCGGCAAGCGTTGCTCAATCAGTTTTTCGATATCTTTCAATAGATGCTGTTCATCGATACACACTAGCGATACAGCTTCACCTGATGCGCCAGCGCGACCGGTGCGACCAATACGATGAACATAATCTTCTGGTACATTGGGCAAATCAAAGTTAACAACATGGGGCAGTTCGCTGATGTCAAGCCCCCTAGCAGCTATGTCTGTCGCCACCAATACTTGTAAGGTGCCATTTTTGAACTTGGCCAGAGCGTTGGTACGCACAGGCTGGCTCTTATTACCGTGGATTGCCAAGGCTTGAATGCGGTCTTCGCCCAACTGCTTCACCAAACGATCGGCGCCATACTTGGTACGAGTGAACACTAGCACTTGATACCAATTGTCTCGCCGAATCAGATGAGCAAGTAATTGGCGTTTTTTGTCACGGTCTACTTGGTAAACTTTCTGGGCGATCGTATCGGCGGTAACGTTGCGGCGTGCTACCTCAATCATCGTCGGATTATTGAGTAGTCCGGCGGCTAGTGTCTTAATTTTGTCTGAGAAAGTCGCGAAAAATAGCAAATTCTGTCGTTGTTTGGGCAAAAGTAAGAGGATGCGGCGGATATCATTAATAAAACCCATATCCAGCATCCGATCGGCTTCATCCAGCACCAAAACCTCAATCTGCGATAAATTCAGCGTACCCTGCTGTACGTGGTCTAGCAGTCGCCCTGGAGTCGCAACCAAAATATCCACTCGACCCCTCAAACGCTGTTTTTGCAGATTAATACTGACTCCACCAAACATCACCATCGAGTTAAGATTTAAGTACTTGCCGTACTCGCGCACGCTTTCTTCCACTTGGGCAGCGAGTTCGCGAGTCGGGGTGAGAATCAGTGCCCGGATTGGTGGGTATCCATTTGGCGTACCTTTGCTCTTATTAGACGACAATCGATGCAAGAGCGGCAGTGTAAAACTAGCGGTCTTTCCAGTGCCAGTTTGTGCCCCAGCTAATAAATCTTTACCCGACAAAACAGCAGGAATCGCCTGCATCTGGATTGGCGTGGGTTCCGTGTACCCTCGTTCGGTAACTGCACGGATAATTTCATTGGACAAGCCGAGATTGGAAAAAGACATAAGACTCCAAAAATAACATCGGCCTGTCGCCAATGATGGCGTCAGTCTTAGGCGGACGGATAAAAATCATTGAAAAGCTGGATGGGCAGTAGCGCAAAGACTGAGAGCGAGTGCCGCAGTGCTTCATTCTAACAGATTGGCGTTCATTGTGTTGTTTAAAGTTGCTCTGATTCTGTGTTGTGTTAAATTGGCATTACCTGCTTGTAAAGCAAAGTATTGAACAAATGGGAGAAATTCGTTATCGCAATCCAAAAGCAACTGATTAATTCACAAATCAAGTCACCTAGCGTCTTCTTGATCGACCATGAGAATAACAATCGTGGTCTAATCGACACCAATGAGGCGTTACAGCTAGCCGAAAGCTTAGAGCTTGACTTAGTTGTAGTCTCTCAAGGTAAAGACGCTCCAATCGCCAAGATTCTCAACTATGGCAAGCTTCAGTATCAAAAGAAAAAACGTCAAAGCCAAAGTGCTAGACCCACGGTAAAAGAAGTTCGATTCGGTCTAAACGTGGGTCTGGCTGATTACAATTTACGCATCGAACAAGCAGGTCAATGGTTGAGTAAAGGCGATTCTGTCAAGTTTGCCATTCGTTTACGAGGCCGAGAACATCAATATCGTGACAAAGCGGGAGAGATGCTAGACCGAATTGCAAACGATCTTAGTAAAGTAGGTAAGATCCAGTCGCTAGATAAACGTGCCCTAGTTATTCAAGTCATTCCTGCCTAGTTATCTAGCGATCGCTGGAGGATATAGTTGTAGCAGCTTGTAAGGAAGGCACTGTAGCTTCTATGAAAAAAACATTGGCATTCTCTCTGTTTAAGACAGCAAGGGGATTTTTTCATTGTGCATCAAGTCGTGCTTGCACAGAGCTACGCTGGAGATGATGAAATCTTAAACCAGTGGGGGATGCCATAACCCCAAGTACTGGGACATCAAAATATCCCAGATACTTTTTACAAATATTAATAGAGCCAACCCCATCTCTGTAGAACTCAAAGCCGCACTAACAATTAAAGGTGCGGCTTTTGGGTTTATGTCGTTTATCACTTTTTAGAGCGAAGATAATAGACCTCTTGCAGGTCTATTGTACGGAATCGTACTGACTAGGAGCCACTAAGTTTTTTAGTCTTTAAACAATACTTAAATCTAAGTAACCCCTAAGTCTAAGAAATTTGAGAACAAATTCATCAATGGCAATATCTCTTAACTTCTCGTTACTAGGTTTATAGCCAGTAACGAATGATTGGTGGGATAAAACCCATTAGGAATTGGTTAACAGTCTCTTTCTATTCAGGGATTGAACTTATATGTCACCTGAATTGATCATGAATCTAAATATGTTTGCCCAGAAGTTACAGTCACTGCAAGAGCGTTTAGCTAACTTGTACGAAGATGCCAACACCACAGTACAGCCAGAAAGCGATTTGCTGCTGGCAGTCTTGAAAGAACTTGATACTGCTTCAAAAACACTAGAGATAGCTACAGAGAAACTGTTCGAGCAAACTCAAAAATTGGTAAATGTACAAACGCGGCTTAGAGAAGTATACAAGCGCTACCAAGACCTATTAAATTTCATACCAAATGCTTACTTGGTGAGCGATACACAAGGGAAAATTCTGTCAGCTAATTATGCCACTGCTACACTGTTCAATCTTCAACAACGATTTTTGGTAAACAAACCGTTGGTCTGTTTCATTGCAGTAGAAGAACGTCAGGCGTTTCGTTGCCAACTAAACCAGATGCACAGTTCTGAGTGTGACTATGTGCAAAAGTGGATATTACAGATACAGCCCCGTGACTGTGAGCCTTTTGAGGCTGCTATAACTGTAGCTCCTATCCGCGATGTTAAAGGCAAGTTAACAGGCTTGCGCTGGATGGTGCGCGACACCGATCGCGTCTCGTATCAGCCTCTATTATCGCTAGAAAGGTGAGAAGGACTTTGTTCGTTATCTCTCTAGCTTAAACTTTAGCAAGCGATCGTATTCCTGTTTGATTACCTCATAACACTCACAAGAAGCTTTTTCTAGTCCCTGCCGATCGATGGTTTTGATTTTCTTTCGGCTGCATTCGATGAGACCTTTCTTTTCTAGGATGTGGGCGGTTTCGGTAATACCAGAACGGCGCACGCCCAGCATATGGGAGAGGAACTCATGGGACAAAAATAGTTCATCGGAGTAGAGACGATCGCTCGACTCAAGCAACCAACGGGCCATGCGTTTTTCTATAGTATGAGTGCGGTTACAGGCAACATTCTGCGAGATTTGCGCGATATAAGCCTGTGTGTATTTGAGCAGCACGTCCCGCAACGACTTATTGGTGTCGAACTCGTGAAGCAGCAGATGTGCCTTCATTTTCACCGCCTTACCGGGAATCTGTATGATGTACTCGGTCTGCGTCGTCTCCTCACCGCCCATGAAGGCGTTGATCCCTACCATCTCGCGGCTTCCGACCACTCCGGCTTCTACTGTAATGCCGTCCATCATCGTGATGGTGACTGAGATCAGGCAGGTGAGCGGGAAGTAGACATCTTCGATGGCTTCGCCCGGTCTGTTGAGTATCTTGCCGGATGAAAGGTCTAGCTGCTCCAGTTTGCTTTCTATCCGCTTGTACACCTCGCGGGGCAAGGCGGTGAGCAGAAGGTTTTCAATAGCCATATTTTTGTTAGGGCTTGTTTTTTAATTATCAGTTTATGACCTTTCGACCAAACAAGCGCTACGCACCGGGAGATAACCAAATCAATCAGCACATTTAGTGATTAGGTGTGTCAAGGCATCAATCAGGCGATCGCTTTCCATTGGTACGATGTCCTGTCCATGCATCACATTTTGAGTAATATGAAAATGCACCAATGTTCCTAAGAGAATTCTTGCTGTTGCCTCTGGGTCAGGTATGTTTAATTCTGGAGCCGCCAAGTAGTGAGTGAGAGTTTCTGCTACTGGTTTAATCATCACCCGAACACAAATTTGAGCTAACTCAGGAAAACGCCCAGATTCTCCGATTAGTACTCGCATAAATGCACTATGTTCTTCGTCATTAAGCATCTGATCTAATGCTTTGGTTGCTACCTGGCGCAGTATTGTGGCTGGTTCTCCCTCAATCGGTTCTGTGCCAAAAATGGAGCTATTCTTTTTACTTGTCAGTTGCTCTAACAGTACTTTAAAAAGTCCTTCTTTATCTTGAAAGTGGCTGTAGACTGTCGCTTTAGAAACACCTGCTGCTACCGCTACCCGATCCATGCTTGTACCAGCATAGCCATGTTGAAGGAATTCTTGCATTGCCCCTTGCAGAATTTGCTCCACTTTATCAACGGAATTATCTCGATCCACTTCGTCAGCTTTGATGCGTACCATTTATTAATCATCCTTTCTTATAAACAATATTAATAGATGCTGCAAAATGCCCCAGGATGAATGAAGGAGGCAGGGGGCAGGGGGCAGGAGGCAGGAGGCAGGGGGCAGGGGGCAGTCTTCCTCATGCTTTCGGTGATAAATATACCCTTCGATAAAGCCCAAAAGCCTCTATTATCAGCTTTTCTCTCTGCTACTTTCTTGTGGTAGACAATCAATCTTAATAGGAAATAGCATTTTGCTGGATAATGCCGAGTAAATTGATTGACAAGTTTGGTTGTATCTTCTTGACTAAACTAGTCCGTTTAGTTTAGCATAAATTGAACTGGACAGTTTAGTACAAGTTGCTACTGGTGGTAAGGGGAAAATAGTATGGAGCAAAACAGGAATTCAGAGGGTTTAAGGTCTTCTCAGAATCTTTTGCGATCGCCTCTTCTACTTGCAATTATTGCAGCTTTTGCGACAGGTGCATTCAGTGTTTATACAGTATCGAGGCTTCAGGCTACAGGTAATGAAAAGCAAAAAGCACCAGTAGCAGTTCAGCCTGTGGTAAAAACAGTAACAGCATTAGGGCGGTTGGAACCAAAGGGAGAGGTAATAAAACTGTCAGCGCCTTCTTCAATGGGTGAAGGAAATCGGGTAGAGCAACTATTGGTGAAAGAAGGCGATCGCGTCAAAGCTGGGCAGGTAGTTGCGATCATGGACAACCGCGCTCGCCTACAAGCTACTTTGGCTGAAGCACAAAAACAAGTTCAAGTTGCCAAATCCCGCCTTAACCAGGTAAAAGCTGGAGCCAAACAGGGAGAAATTGGAGCGCGTCAAGCTACAGTGAATCGCGTACAAGTAGAACTACAAGGAAACATTAAAACTCAGCAAGCCACAATTAATCGTCTAGAAGCAGAACTCCTTGGGCAACAACGCAGCTTGCAAGCAACAGTAGCTCGCGTAGCCGCCGAAAAAAATAATGCCCAAGCTGACGTACAGCGCTACGAAACTTTATACAAAGCAGGAGCAATTTCTAGCGAAGAAGTTGATAAAAGACGCTTAAGCGCTGAAACTTCTACTCAAGCCTTAATTGAAAGCCAAGCCACCCAGACAAGAACTGTAGCGACCCTACAACAGCAGCTTAACGAAGCAAAAGCCAACCAAAATCAAACCCTTGCCAGCTTGCAACAGCAGATTAACGAAGCAAAAGCTAACCTAAATCAAACCACTGAAGTTCGTCCTACAGATATAGCAAATGCACAGGCAGAGATAGACAGCGCTCAAGCCACTGTAGAGAAAATTAGAGCAGAACTGGCAGAGGCATACGTTGTGGCTCCTAAAGCCGGTCAAATTTTGGAAATAAATACACGAGCCGGAGAAACTGTTGGCAATGAAGGAATTGTGGCTTTAGGTCAAACCGACCAGATGTATGCAGTAGTAGAAGTCTACCAAAGTGATATCAAGAGAGTGCGTCCGGGACAACCGGTGCTGGTAAGCAGTGATTCCCTCCGCAATGAATTAGGGGGAAGAGTGGATTGGATTGGTATGCAGGTAAAGCGGCAAAATCTGATCAATGCTGACCCCTCTAGCAATATTGATGCCAGAGTAGTAGAAGTGCATGTGCAACTAAATAAACTATCCAGCCAAAATGCTTCTAACTTAACTAATTTACAAGTCAAGGCGGTGATTGAACTTTAAAGGGAATTGGGCATTGGGCATTGGGCATTGGGCGTTAGGAGTGCTGAGTTAGGAGTTAAGAGTTAAGAGTTTTGTTTATCTCCTTGTCCCCTTGTCCCCTTGTCCCCTTGTCCCCTTGTCCCCTCATCTCCCCTGCTCCCCCTGCTTCCCCTGCTCCCTCCTCTCCCTCATTTCCCCACTCCCCACTCCCTCTTATGAAATTAATCGAACAAGTACGGCGGCGAACGCCTTTAGGATGGCTGCAACTAAGTCATGAAAAAGGTCGTCTTTTGGTGGCATTGTCAGGTATTGCCTTTGCCGATGTTTTGATGTTCATGCAGCTAGGGTTTCAGAATGCCCTGTTTGAAAGTAACACAATGCTGCATCGGAGTATGCAGGCTGATATGTTTGTCATCAGCCCGCAAGCACGTAATCTAGCATATATGTCTAGCTTTACGCGGCGGCGGTTGTATCAAGTAATGGATGTACCAGGTGTAAAGTCGGCAGAAGGAATGTATGTCAACATTGTTGATTGGAAAAATCCCCAAACACATCAGAAGACGACAATATTAGTTATGGGGTTCAATCCCGATCGGCAAATGTTGAACTTAGCGGATGTGAATCGCCAGATAGATGCTATTAAGCTACCAGATACTGTTCTGTTCGATCGCGCCTCTAGAGGAGATTATAATGATGCGATTGCCAAAATTGAACAAGGTAAAACTGTCACAACCGAAATAGAACGGCGGACAATTACCGTTAGCGGCTTATTTTCAGTCGGGGCTTCCTTCATAGCCGATGGTACTTTAATCACCAGCGACCAGAACTTTCTGCGATTATTTCCCAGACAAGAAGCCAGTAGTGTCAGTCTCGGTTTGGTGCAGTTGCAACCAGGCTATGACCCGAAACAGATGAAAGCAGCTTTAGAATCTCATTTAGATAATGATGTTAAAGTTTTAACCAAAGCAGAATTTCTCGAATTTGAAATAAATTATTGGAAAACAAATACGGCGATCGGATTTATCTTCAGCCTGGGTGTAGCAATGGGGTTTTTGGTGGGCGTGATTATCGTCTATCAAGTTCTTTCTACAGATGTGAATTCTCATATCAAAGAATACGCTACTTTCAAAGCAATGGGGTATAACAATCTCTATTTATTAGGTGTGGTGTTTGAAGAGGCGATAATTTTGGCGGTTTTAGGTTTTATCCCAGGAGCACTCGCACCTTTAGGACTTTATCATTTAACTCGTAATGCCACCAATTTGCCAGTTTACATGACCGTAGCACGAGCTTTGACGGTATTAACTCTGACGATGATTATGTGTATAATTTCTGGTGCGATCGCTACTCGGAAATTACAGTCTGCTGACCCCGCAGATATGTTTTAAATTTGTCATTTGTCATTTGTCATTTGTCATTTGTTACTCAAAAGGACTAATGACTAAGGACAAATGACAATCATCACGAGTAATCGAGCTATTTATGAGTAGTCAACCTGTAATTTCTGTTAAAAATCTCGACCACTATTTTGGTCATGGTCAACTCCGCAAGCAAGTTCTCTTTGATATCAATTTGGATATTAACGCTGGCGAAATTATTATTATGACTGGGCCTTCTGGTTCTGGTAAAACTACACTTCTCACTTTAGTTGGCGGCTTGCGTTCTGCCCAATCTGGCAGTTTGCAGATATTAGAACAAGAACTGTGTGGTGCTAACAAAGGACAACTTACCCAAGCACGACGCAATAACGGTTATATTTTTCAAGCCCACAACTTGCACGGTAGCCTGACAGCGCTCCAGAACGTCAGAATGGGTTTGGAAGTGCATAATAATATTTCGGTGACAGAAATGAAAACCCGGTCAGCCCTAATGTTAGAGGAGGTAGGATTAGGAGAGCGCCTGAATTATTATCCTGATGATTTATCTGGGGGACAAAAACAAAGAGTTGCGATCGCTCGTGCGTTGGTCGGTCGTCCTAAAATTGTCTTAGCAGATGAACCCACCGCCGCCCTTGACAGTAAATCGGGACGAGATGTAGTTAACCTGATGCAAAAACTAGCTAAGGAACAAGATTGTACCATTCTCTTGGTTACTCATGACAACCGCATTTTAGATATTGCCGATCGCATCGTTTATATGGAAGATGGTAAGTTAGTAAATGACAGTGCTGTTGTTGCAGCATCTTAAGCAGATTCTTTGTGAGCAATTCTCACAAATCCAATACAATCAACGAGCAACATATTTTTAGGGATTGTAATCAAAATCACTTTCTATATAAATGCCAGTTACATCTCCAGCATTGGTTTGACCAATGACATATATACATTCACGATTCCAAAAACTACATCTAATCATTCTTAAATCGGAAAGATTTTGTGTCAAAAATTGATTTATTTTTTGATACTTGGGGTAAAAATTAACCATTTCATCTTTGTCCCATCTCCAAGATAAAGCTTCTGGGCTAAATTCATAAAATTTAGCAATATCAACCATTCCTGCTCGATGTAGAGCTATTAACAGAGCTTTTTCTTTAGAGTTTGCTATCCCCGTGACTAAATAATGATTGAATCTATAATCATAACCACCACCGTAATAACCATAAATACTAATAGGTTGTAATTGATTGATGATTTGCTGAAATTCATCTTTCAATTTAGCGGTATTGCTATCCAAAGATGACTGCATTGTTAAATCAGGTATATTAGAGCATTTTATTTCTCCTTCTAATCTTGTCTCTCTAGCAACAGTTTGAGAAAAACAAAACCAATTATTTTCTTGGTTTTGCCCTAACACAACATAAAATGAATAGGCAGGAATTTGACTGAATTTAAAAACTTCTATATTGTAGATATTTTTTTGGATGGTATCAGCCAATGTCTGATATATCTTTGCTCTTTCATCAGCTAATTCAGAACTGATAATATCTTCATCTTCATAGTCACCAGGATCATCATCTGGGTTTAAATAACCGCGACGTTCTAATGCTTGCCAACTTTTTATAGCAACATCAATATCCGTTAGAGTTATCCATCCTCGATCGTATCCAAGATTAAGTAAACTAAAATCCCCTTTTTGAGTTACATCCCAAAAGAAAGGTTCTAAACAGGAATTTTCATTATTTGGTAAATGGAAATTGAGGTATTGCTCAGTTATAATTTCGAGAGTAGCTAAGATTTTTTCGGTTTCAAAATTTATAAATTAGCTATAATTAATTTTAAGGTTGATACTTGAGCAAATTATTTTTTTATTTACGATGATTATCATAACGATGCTTGTAGCAAAGCAGTTTGAAATGGTTGCAACAGAATACCAATAATTTTCTCAACATCATTGATATAGTATTCAACTATATCAATGTATGCTGTTAGTCCTTCCAACATTAAAAACCGCCAGTTAGTTCCACTAGTGACAACTCCATAGATTGTCTTAACTTCTTGTTGAGTATTTTGATTGAATGATTGGGCAGCTATCATAGTGGCAATACATTGTCCTAAACCACCTTTTATATTTTCATTTTTCGCCTCAACAATTGTCATTACAGGCGCTTTAATATAAAATTGTTCTTCAGAACCAGAGAGAATGAAATCACAAAATCCATTTAATCCTTTACTACTATCTACATCAAAATCTGTTCCAGAAAACAGTGATATTCGATAATTCAACTGTCGTCTAACTTCCGTCAGAACTGGCATAATTAGTAATTCTGAACGCGCTTTTTCAGTGTTAATAGCAGTTGCTAGTTGAGTATATTCTTCTAAGAGCGTTGTTAAGGTAGCGGAAGGTTGAATAGACGACACATCTTTGAATAAATTGCGCTTTTCATCAATTACAAGTTGAAACGTTTCTCGAACTTTGGCAAGTGTTCCAGAATTATCAGCAACGGCGTAGCGTTCCAGCCAGGATGCAGACTGCGCTGCTTGAGTCAAGACTTCACGGGGAGTTAGCGGGTGGAGGAGTGTCACGAACCGCACAAAGGCATTTTCTGAACTCGCGTATTCTGCAAGTATGCTTACTAAATCATCAGTGCTGGGGTTGTAGAGGCGGCTGAGTCCGCGCAACGTGGGACTAGTTTGGCGGGTGGTGGGTTGGACAACTAAATCGCGGAGGGTTTCGCGGATGGATGCAGGTGTGTTGGGATTTTGAGCAACTGCGCGGCGGACTTCGACTTTTTCATCGTTTGCCAGTTGTGTCAGTATTGTTTCAGGTAGGTTAGAATTGCTAGCCGCAGCAGTGCGTACACTGGAGTTTTCGTCACCTGCAAGAAGTTGTAAAACAGTAATTGGTGTATTGGAGTTAGTCGCTACTTCGTTAAAAAATCGCTCTAAAATACTAGTTGGTAAATTTTCCCTTCTTTTCAAAAGCTGCTGTTGAGTTGGAAATAATTGATGCAATATTTCTTCCGTTGCATTCCTATGTTCTGCGACAGCTGCTTGTATCGCTTTATCTTGATTTTCTGCCAACACAGCCAACACATCTGCCGGTGTTTCTGGATTCTTCGCTACCGCTAACTGAATTTTATACACCGCATCTCCAGCCAACTGCATCAGCGTCTCTGCTGTCGCTGAGGGATTTTGCGCCACAGCCAACCGCACCCACGCCCAACGACTCTGCCCCAGCATCCCTAGCTGTTCTGCATCTGTATTCCAGTCAGAGGCAATGGTATGCTGCCCTTCTACCAGTTCAATTAATGGTGGTGGACAACTGGGATTAAATTTCACCGCCAACCGCACTGGTAATTCTAAATCACCCGCTAACTGTTCCAACACTGCTGACGGCGTTTCTGGCGACTCTGCTACCTGCAAGCGTGGTTCTAAAGTTGGCTCCTGTGCCAGTCGCTCTAACAGTTGCAACCGATAGCGCAAGGGCATTTGGGGATTTCGTAACCCTTGAATTAGTCGCTCGGCTGGAACCCACTCGCTGAGAAAGCATGGTGGTACTGGGCCTAACTTTAGCAGTTCTACAGCGAGGCGATCGTTTTGCCCTAGTTGCTGTTGTTGCAGCATCGTATCTACTGCTTGCTGCCATCCGTCTGTTAGTTCACCAGCCAAATTTACGTGCAAACTTGCAGCTTGTGCTACCTGCTCATCAGGACTATTAACTAGAATCTCTAGGAGACTACGCGGTGTCTGATGAAAACTAGCAACGGCTAATTGCAATGCTACTGACTGTTGCAATAACTCCTCTGGCGCTGACAAAAAACTTTGCAAATCCGATCCGCTAACTGGCTGAAGAGGTTGCATGGCTGTATAACTAAAAATATTACAATTATACTATAAAAAATGCGTCAAAACTATTGTGAAAGTTCTGTATCACTATCTTTATAATTCCCAATAGCAAACATAATTAATACAGCAATCCTATTTGATTTGTGAAAATTGCAAGCTACAGGTATCCCAATGCGGTTTAGTTAACGTTATCTTTGAATGGGATTATAGCGGTTCTTCGCTGAGTGAGGTACATCATGTCATTAAGAAACACTATAATCATCAAAATTTGATATAAATTTCCACCGATCGCAATCACAGCAAATATTTTTTGTTATTTACTTAATTTGATTGTGATTGTTGGCGCTGTTACAACCCAGAATTTTAAAACCGTTTACTATACCTGAGTACTTTCATAAAACAAAAGTAGTTTGCTAAAAACATAAACCTCTAATTCGGTAGAGATATTCGTTGTTATCCTAACCAGCTAAATCACTTCATCTAAGTAAAAGCTCAACAATTTCCAAATTATTTTATGGACTTGGAAGTTATAAATCAAGAATAACTGACTAAAGAAGTAGCAATTAGCAAACAAGTACGGAGAAAAGCCTAATCTGTTCTTTTTTCTGCGCCACTAGTTAAGAGGTAATCTATGGTGCGAAACTCAAAGCTAGGGTACAGAACGTCCCCTAAGTCTATTCTGCGTCCATCCGTTGCTATAGGTATAACTATATCTTTATTGGTTGGCGGCATAAGTTTTTATATAGTAAAACGCGGGCAAAATTATGCCAATCAAGAGGCACAAGTGCCAGCAACACAATTGCCACAATTAAAAACAGTAACAGCTTTAGGGCGACTCGAACCACAGGGAAAGGTAATTAAACTCTCTGCTGCGGTGTCTGCGGAAGGAAGTCGGGTAGAAAAGTTATTAGTGAAAGAGGGGGATAAGGTAAAAGCAGGACAAGCGATCGCAATTTTGAACAGCCGCGATCGCCTCCAAGCAGCATTAAAAGAGGCGCAAGAACAGGTAAAAGTAGCCCAAGCAAACCTAAGCCGCACCCAAGCAGGTGCTAAACGCGGTGAAATTGCCGCCCAAAAAGCTGCGATCGCTCGTCTAGAAGCCGAACGCCAAGGTGATATTAATGCCCAAGCCGCGACAATTGAGCGATTTCAAGCCGAAGTGCGTAACGCTCAAGCAGAAGACGAACGCTATCAGCAACTATATCAACAGGGCGCAATTCCCGCCTCGCAACGGGATAGCAAGCGTTTAAACTTGGAAACCGCTCAAAAAACCTTGCAAGAAGCCCAAGCACAGTTAAATCGTACCCAATCAACTAGTCAGCAACAAGTTAAACAAGCTACAGCAACACTCGATGAAATCGCCGAAGTGCGCGGAGTGGATGTAGAAGCTGCTAAAGCAGAAGTCAATCGTGCCCTAGCAGCGATGAATCTGGCAAAAGTTAATCTAGAACAAGCTGAAGTGCGATCGCCCCAAAATGGACAGGTATTTGAGATCCATACCCATCCTGGAGAATTAGTATCAAATGATGGCATTGCAGATATTGGACAAACCAGCCAGATGTATGTCATCGCCGAAGTCTACGAAAGCGATATCGGCAAAGTGCATTCAGGACAGCAAGTGCGAATCTTTGGTGATAACCTCCCGATTGAATTGCAGGGAATCGTAGATCGCAAAGGCTTGCAAGTGCGACGGCAGAATGTCATTAACACAGATCCCGTCAGCAATATCGACAACAGAGTAGTAGAAGTCCACATTCGACTAGATGAAACTTCCAGCCAAAAAGCCGCCACCTTAACCAATATGCAAGTTAAGGCAGTAATTGAATTGTGAAAAGGGCATTGGGCATGGGGCATTGGGCATGGGGCAATTGGACATTGGTTATTTCCCTTGTCCCCCTTGTCCCCCTTGTCCCCCTTGTCCCCCTTGTCCCCACTCCCCACTCCCCAACCCCCAGTACCTAATGATGGGATTGCTCAAACAACTGCGACGGCGAACTCCTCTAGGATGGCTGCAATTGAATCATGAAAAAAGCCGTCTTTTAGTGGCATTATCAGGCATTGCCTTTGCGGATCTTCTCATGTTTATGCAGCTAGGTTTTCAGACTGCGCTGTATGACAGTAACACCAGACTACATCGCAGTTTGCAAGCAGACATTGTTTTAACCAGTCCCCAAGCCCGTAACTTAGCAAGCTTGTCTACATTTTCTCGGCGGCGACTTTACCAAGCAATGGATATACCAGGGGTGAAGTCAGCACAACCAATGTATTTTAACAACACAATCTGGAAGAATCCCCAAACACACCGTGAGACAGGGGTGTTAGTTATCGGCTTTAACCCAGACAAACCAGCCTTTGACTTACCAGATGTTAACCAGCAATTGCAAGCGATCAAAATGCCGGATACCGTCTTGTTCGATCGTGGTGCAAGAGGAGATTATCAAAAAGCGATCGCTCAAATTGACCAAGGTAAAACCCTGACTACTGAAATAGAACGGCGCACAATTACCATTAGTGGCTTATTCCAAGTCGGGGCTTCCTTTGGCTTTGATGGCAACCTGATTACCAGCGATCAAAACTTTTTGCGGCTATTTTCTGGGCGACAGTCGAGCAGTGTCAGTCTAGGTTTGATTCTTCTGAAACCAGGCTATGACTCGAAAAAAGTAGCAGCAATGCTCAAAGCCTACCTCAGAGATGATGTCAGAGTATTAACCCACGCCGAATTTATTGAATTTGAGAATAACTTTTGGAGAACAAATTCCCCAATTGGGTTTATTTTCAGTCTAGGTGTATCGATGGGATTTGTGGTAGGCACGATCATCGTCTATCAAGTCCTCTCTAACGATGTTAATGCCCACGTTCGAGAATACGCCACCTTCAAAGCAATGGGATATCGCAATTACTACCTACTAGGTGTGGTGCTTGAAGAATCGTTGATCTTGGCAGCATTGGGCTTCTTTCCCGGACTGGGAGTGTCCTTAGTGCTTTATCAACTGACTCGCAGTGCTACAAATTTGCCCATGTACATGACTGCAATTCGGGCATTGCAGGTATTAGTACTGACCATCATTATGTGTACAATTTCCGGTGCGATCGCCACCCGCAAACTCCAAGCCACCGATCCCGCTGATATGTTCTAAAAATTGTCATTTGTCATTGGTCATTTGTCATTTGTTACTCAAAAGGACTAATGACTAAGGACAAATGACAATCATCACGAGTAATCGAGCTATTTATGACTAGTAAACCCGTCATCTCTATTAAAAATCTCGACCACCACTTTGGTCACGGCTCACTCTGCAAGCAAGTTTTATGTAATATCAACTTAGAGATTAATGCTGGTGAAATTATTATCATGACTGGGCCTTCTGGTTCTGGAAAGACTACCTTACTAACCTTAGCGGGTGGGTTGCGTTCTGCTCAATCTGGTAGTTTGCAGGTGTTGGGACGAGAACTTTGTGGTGCTAGTGCTGAAGAACTAGTGCAAGCGCGACGCCGTAACGGTTATATTTTCCAAGGACATAATTTGCATGGTAGTTTAACGGCACTCCAAAACGTCAAAATGGCTTTAGAATTGCACAAACATCTTGGGTTAAAAAAGATGCGAGCTAGGTCAGCCCAAATGTTAGAGCAAGTAGGATTGGGAAATCATTTGCATTACTATCCTGATAAACTGTCTGGGGGACAAAAACAACGAGTAGCGATCGCTCGTGCTTTAGTCAGTCATCCTCAAATAATCCTCGCGGATGAACCCACCGCCGCCCTTGACAGTCAATCAGGACGAGATATAGTCAATCTCATGCAAAAATTGGCAAAAGAACAAGGCTGTACCATTTTGATGGTTACTCATGACAACCGCATCCTAGACATTGCCGATCGCATAGTTCAGATGGAAGATGGCATACTCAAGTCAAAAGTAATACTTTCAGCCTAAAGTTAATTAACGTATTCCCTGATTCAGAGTTGATTTATAAAGTAAATCTGAAGTGTGGCGTGGCAGACTCACATTTTTGCCTTAGTATCATAGTTTTTTGGCAACTAAAGCGCTATTCTCAGTAAGATTTTAAAATATTTCCAAATGGTATGTATATAGTTTAATTTATCTTCACTGACTTACTTACCTAGTTTAAGTAATTTCCCCATACCAATTTCAACCTAAGAATGTGATATTAGTGTCCAGTTGAAAAAGTGTCCAGTTGATTCCGAGATTTCCTTCAAGTATTATTTATGTAATCACAGTTAAATTTTATGCTCATTGCCAATGTCATACACCTTGGTTATTAGAGTTAAAACCAATTTCCTAAAATTACAGATAAAATGATTCGCCCTTGCAATCCATAAATACCTGGAGAATTTCCGAAAATTTATGGTTGTCAACAACATCGGCTTCAAACAGGAAACACTAGCGATAATAAGCTAATCTATTTTCCAATACAAGCAAGGGTTTTTGTAGTTCTATGATTATTGAGAATAGCGCTAGTAGTTCAAACAAAAATTTGCTCGGTTTTGATGTCAAAACTTTGACAGCCAATTGCCGTGCAATAAATGTGTTAAAGGGAATATTTGCTGTTCTCCCGATCGCCTTGGCATTACCTGTAGATGCTTTGCAAGTAAAGGTGATTCCAACTAATCCTAAATTAGGGGATACACTCTCGGTGCAGATTAATCTAGATAATCCAGAGAATAGTACAAAACCAACAGTAGCCAGTGGAAAGAATACATACCCAGCCTTTGAAATTGCGCCCAATCAGTATCGGGCTTTTGTTCCCACAACTCCATTAGAAAAAGCTGGAACTAGAACACTTCGGGTTGCGGGGGATGGTCAAGTGCAAAACTTAGCAGTGAATGTGCTTAATCGCAAATTCCCCATACAACGCATTACTTTGCCACCTGGTAAAGCTGGAGTGGATGCCACAGAGTATGAACTTAAGCGTGTGGCAGCTTTTAAGGCGCTACAAACACCAGAAAAGTATTGGAATGGAGTATTCCTGAAGCCAAATGCAGGGCGGATGAGTACAAACTATGGTGTACGTCGCTACTATAATGGTACATTTGCAAAAGACTACTATCATCGTGGTCTTGACTACGCTGGTGCTGCCGGTTCACCGGTAATTGCCCCAGCCGCTGGGCGAGTTGCTTTGGTAGGTAGGGTATCCCAAGGGTTCCGGATACACGGTAACGTAGTTGGCATTGACCACGGTCAAGGAGTAACTAGTATTTTCATGCACCTGAGTCGTATTAACGTTAAAGAAGGTGATTTTGTGAAAGCTGGTCAACTAATTGGTGCAGTAGGTTCAACAGGTGCTGCCACGGGGCCACATTTACACTGGGGTCTATATGTCAACGGACAATCTGTTGATCCAACACCTTGGCGAACTAAGGTTGTTAACTAGTAGAGGCAGAATTGATCCTGTCTTTGCATAATTTGTGTATTTTTTGCTGAGAATTAGGCAAAATAAATTGGATTGATACCGTCCCTACCAAGCTTTGCCAACATAAATGATGATAAGCGTTATGAGTATCGAAAAAATTGTAGAACAAGCTCTCCAGGATGGTTATTTGACACCAGCTATGGAAGCAGAAGTCGGTAGAATCTGTGATAACGCCTCGGAACTCTCAATTGAAGAGTATATGGCGTTAGATCGCCTAATGGGTGCGTTATTGACTGGTGAGGTAGTGGCGGTACCTCGCAAACAATTCATTAACGTTATGGAAGAATTGGTGCTGACAGAAGCGATCGCCCGAGTTGCAGAAATTGAAGCCACCAGCGAAAGTTCTTTAGATGTCGGGGATATTGCCGCTTACGCTCTCAATCGGCTACCACCTTTGTATGCTACTACAGAAGAGGGTGCTAACTTCCAGCGCCAAACGGCTCAGGCACAACTGCAAGACTTAATTTCTCAACAAATAAGCGAGGCGATTAACCGTTACCTCGATCGACCCAATTTCTTCCCAGAACGGCAAGCATTGGGTAAAAATACTGGCAATGAGGTTGTACGCCAAGTTAGTGCTTTACTCCAAACATACGCGCCTAACTTTGAGCAAAAATTATAATTTTAAGAGTCATTAGTCATTAGTCATTAGTCATTGGTCATTTGTTTTAGACAAAGGACAAAGGACAAAGGACTAATGACTCTTAACTAATTAATCACGTACTAACACTTTTGTCCCTATACTCACTTGCTCATATAACAATCGGACATCAGAATTTCGCATTCTTAAGCAGCCGTGGGATACAGCCGTTCCTACCAGGTCAACATCCGGCGTGCCATGAAAGCCAATTTCATTCCGTCCATCTGACCAAAAACCAATCCATCTATCTCCCAAGGGACTATCCGTACCAGCCTCAAATACTTTGCCAGTAATCGGGTGACGCCAGATTGGATAATGTCGCATGTGGATCACCTGGAAAGAACCTGTGGGCGTTTCCCAACCTTTCTTGCCGACAGCAATGGGATAGCTGGCGATCACCTCTTCTCCTGCATATACATAAGTGCGGCGATCGCTTAAATCAACCACCACTTGCGTCTTGACATTTGCCAGCCTACTAGATGGTACTTGTTGGGCTGAAGCCTGAGACCACAGACCTTTTGGCCAACTATCTGCAACTGGATTTTGTCTTTCTACTGGCGCTACCAGTTGCGGCTGAGTTGGTAAGTCGCTTGCTTTAGCTACATTATTCTTAATAATTTGGGGTTTAGTTTGAGGCTTAATGGTAGCAGGCTTGAGTTTAGAAGCCCTACGAATAGTTGCTTTCGCTAGATTCTTCTTAATTATTTGCGACTTAATGGTAGAAGACTTGAGTGTAGAAGCTTTACGAGTAGTTGTTTTAGCTAGATTCTTCTTAATTATTTTTGATTTAGTTTTAGGTTTAATAGCAGAGGACTTTGGTGTAAACGTCCTCTGGGCAGTCGAGCCTTGGGTAACTTCATCAGGTGGCACAGATCCACCCAGCGCAATTTCCCCCAAACTCACTTGGGAAAGATTCTTGTAGACTCCTTCAGTCCGGCTTCCCTTAAGATTGGTTCGGGTAGAATCTCGCCGCATCGAAGTAGATGCAGACTTCTCATACTGCCGTTCCGCCGTACTAATGCGCCAATGGACAGCTAAGGATAAAAATGCTGTGCCAAAACAAAGCAGCATTACCATACGCCCTACAGATTCGTTTCTTACCATTGCCATCGCCTATTGTTTATCCCTGACATATCCAGCCGAGCAATTGGATGAGTTCATCATCCGGTCATCAAAAATTTATCAATACTTATCATTTCCGCTATAAATCTGCCAACACCTCTGGGCAAACTAAGACTATGCAAATTTTCCCAGCGGCAAAACTTCAAGTGAGCAACCTCATTCCTCCAAAGTTTTGAGGGTCGTAAGCCTCTCCTCAGACTTTTTAGTGGAACTCTTGAAATGTAGCAATCAATCATTAATGGTGTAGGTGGATGAAAAACCATGTTTGAAAAACTATTGCTAGCGGTAACAATTACATTTTCCCTCAATTTATTTTTTCAAGTTCGCGTACCAGAGCAACATAACTCTAGTACTGCTTTCGGTCCACAATCAGAACAATCAGCAACTATTCTGGTAACGAAATCAAAAAATTAAATCACCATCTTAGCAACCACAGCAACCTAACTTCCAGAAATTATTACCCGAATTTTAAAGGTATCAAGAAGTTAGAATTACAAAATTTTATCTTCATTTTTATAGCTAAATTTAATTATCTCGAGCAAGCGTATATACCCAGTTGCTAAAAGTATTAAAATGTGCATTAGATCGCGCCTTTGTTCGTTGATAGGTCTTAGGCAACTATGGGAGCAGTATAAGGAAAAGTGGCTCTGCTTATTGCTACAAATATATCCAAAATTGTCTACTTCAGTGTTCCAGTCATAAATCCGTCACCTGAGCATGGAACTTCTGTACCATTAGCAGGTCTAATAGATAGGGATGATTTAGAGCCAGTACGATCTATGAGTCAATCGATTACTGTATCCTGGTCAACGGTTGATGCAAAGTATCCAGAAGCATCAGTGCAAGTTGACAAACTCCCTAACCACGATTTAATTTTGCGCTGTCAAGCCGGACTGCGACCAGATCGTGCTGCTTTTGCGGAACTATTACGCCGCTATCAAAGTCAAGTCGATCGAGTTCTATACCACTTAGCTCCAGATTGGCCTGACAGAGCCGATTTGGCTCAAGAAGTTTGGATTCGAGTGTATCGGAACATTAACCGATTACAAGAGCCTGCTAAATTTCGCGGTTGGTTAAGCCGCATTGCCACGAACTTGTTTTACGACGAGTTACGTAAACGCAAGCGGGTGATGAGTCCTTTGTCACTGGATGCTCCCCGTTCCTTAGAGGACGGCGAGATGGATTGGGAAATCGCTGGTGATACCCCAGGCCCTGAAGAAGAACTGACAACGAGAGAATTTTACGAGCAATTGCGGGAAGCGATCGCGGATTTACCAGAAGTTTTTCGTACTACCATTGTCCTCAGAGAAATCGAAGGCATGGCTTATGAAGAAATTGCCGAAATCACTGGAGTTTCTCTAGGAACTGTGAAGTCCAGAATAGCCAGAGCTAGATCGAGGCTGCAAGCCCACTTGCAGAATTATCTAGACTCCTAATTTTCTTAATTTACAGTATCTTGCTTCTGCCATTGGGCAGAATTTAAGCATAGATTAAAAATTACTAGAAAGACGTAGATTGTTTCTGCCTAAAGGTAGAAAATTGGCTAATTCTCCCAAAATTCCCGCCCAGTTTACCCGTGTATGAATTGGTAATAATGTTAAGATGACGACTGATTCTCAGTTTTACGACCGTTCTCCTTTGCAACTTCCTCAAGATTTGTCAGATGGAATGGCCAAGCATACCAATGAATCAACGGGTCTTATGGATATGGTGAAGCGCGATCGCTTCGAGTTATTGAGTGCTTACCTCGATGGTGAAGTCACAGCCACCGAACGCAGGCAAGTAGAAGAATGGCTGGCAAATGATGCCTCAGTTAAATGTTTGTATGCCCGACTGTTAAAACTGCGCCAAGGTTTGCGGACGCTCCCAGTGCCAGCAGCCCAACAGTCGCCAGAAGAAACAGTTGGGCAAGTATTGACACGTTTGCGCCGCCGCTCCCGTTTAAACTGGATAGCGGCAGGTGCAGCTGTTGCTGCTTGTGCGATCGGTGCAATATCTGGCTTAGTAGGTGGTGGTTCGATGGTGCCGCAACTGGCGCAACAACCACAAAGAGAACCGATACAAACGTCCTCAGCGTCTATAGTTCCCCCTTCCCCGCTGATGGTGGGACTAAATAACCCGGTAATTGAAATTCCGAAAGCAGCAGTAGCCTCTCCAGAAAATTCAATTTATCAGGTTCAGCCGCAACGACACGATCCCAAACAGGACATAAACTAATCGCAAAGTTTACAGTTCAAAACTGTACTCTAGGGTTAAACCACAGCCGCTCCACCAGCCGCTAGGTTGGAGTAAACCTCCTAATTGCTCAACTTGTTCTAGAGTCATTAAATAAACCCAAGCCCAACTATAAGAGAGCGACTGTGGCTCATAAACCTCGATAATTTGTCGATTATAGAGGTTTTCTGGTGTTTGTCTATTGGGCTGGTAATCTTCCAGCACATCTAGCTCATTTAAAATCTTAGGGTTGGAAAAAGAGAGTAAATATCCGTAAACTTGGCTATTCCCTAGCGTCATCGCTGGGTAGCCCATTGGCAGAGCAAATAATTTGCCTTGTACAATGGCTGTTTTGACATCAACTACTTTGCCAGCACAGTATCTTTTATAGTTAGCTTCACCTGGCTTAAGCGTGCCGTAGACAAAAACCCGTACTAAATCAATAAATTTTAGATTTGATTCAACCATCGCCTATTTTAACCATCTAACTTGACAGCAATCAAAACCTATGATGTTGAATACCTCTAGATATCAGTTCTAGAGGTATTTTTGTTTACTCAGATTAAAAGTTAAACAATTAAATACTACTCTTGCCCTTTATTCCTACTAACTTCTCTTGAATAGCTTCTCTACAAAATTCAGGAGGGTTATCTTGTTGCTGCACTTCCTCTATCATTGTCTTAGTCATGCGTATATTCATATTTTGACTCTGCCAATAAGAACAGAGTATACGTGTCCAAATTACATTTGGCTGTAGATGCCTTAGTCGTTGCTCTGATAGCTCTAACCCTACATCATCAAGACAACATAGGTATTATCGGTCTTTCTGTGCCTATGTTAATTAGCGATCGCCTGAAAATTTCCTTGTTTTCCCTGAATTCACTTCTTGGCAACCTTGTCAATGCGTAAGTCCTATATATACCTAAACTTGTTGAACTTTAGGGATATAAGATAGATAGAAATAGGGGGTAGAAAGAAATAGTAAATTGATTTTGTAAATTAAATTAGAAAATTACTAGACAGATAATTCCCTCAATATAGTGGTTCAGATGTACTAGTAAGCAAATGCTAGAAAATTAGTAGAAATAAAGTGTAACAGGCATGAAACCATTGGAAATACGTGATTCTGTAGATTCCCGATATAACCCAGCAGCAATTGAGGAAAAATGGCAAAAAACATGGGTAGAATTTGGCTTAGATAAGACACCGACAGTTAGCAACAAGCCAAAATTCTATGCTCTTTCCATGTTCCCTTATCCATCGGGCAGCCTACACATGGGTCACGTCCGTAATTATACGATTACCGATGTGATTGCCCGCCTTAAACGAATGCAAGGGTATCGGGTAATACACCCAATGGGTTGGGATGCTTTTGGCTTGCCAGCAGAAAATGCCGCCATTGACCGTGGCGTACCGCCAGCAAAATGGACTTATCAGAATATGGCTCAGATGCGGCAACAATTGCAGCGTCTCGGTTTATCTATTGATTGGGAATGCGAACTCGCTACCTGTTCGCCAGATTATTACAAGTGGACGCAATGGATTTTTTTGCAGTTTTTGCAAGCAGGTTTAGCTTATCAAAAAGAAGCGGCTGTAAACTGGGATCCCATTGACCAAACTGTACTGGCAAACGAACAAGTTGATAACGAAGGACGTTCTTGGCGCAGTGGGGCAATAGTTGAGCGCAAATTATTACGCCAGTGGTTTTTCAAGATTACCGACTACGCCGAAGAATTACTCAATGACTTGCATCAATTGACAGGTTGGCCGGAACGCGTCAAGTCGATGCAGGCAAACTGGATTGGCAAATCTACAGGCGCTTACTTAGAATTCCCTATCATTGGGATAGATGAAAAAATTGGAGTGTACACCACACGCCCAGATACAGTTTATGGTGTTAGCTATCTAGTGTTAGCACCAGAACATCCTTTAACAAAGCGCGTCACTACAAAAGAACAACAAGCAGCGGTAGAAGCCTTTATTAAAGAGGTTTCTAATCAAAGTGAGTTGGAACGTACTGCTGAAGACAAACCTAAGCGGGGTATACCCACAGGTGGTAAGGCAATTAACCCATTTTCAGGGGAAGAAGTGCCGATTTGGATTGCTGATTATGTACTGTATGAGTATGGTACTGGAGCAGTGATGGGTGTACCGGCACACGATGTCCGGGATTTTAAGTTTGCCAAAAATTATGATTTGCCAGTTGATTTTGTCATAGCTTCCCCAGATGATGTTGCAGGTTTTGACTTAACTCCAACATCAGAGAATGATGAAGTCACTCAACTCATCCAAATTGAATATAACCAGGCATACACTGAACCAGGAATTTTAATTAATTCTGGGGCTTTTACTGGTATGACTTCCACAGAGGCTAAACAAGCAATAATTGAATACGCCGAACAACAAGGTTTTGGTAAAGTACGGGTGCAATATCGCTTGCGGGATTGGTTGATTTCACGGCAACGTTACTGGGGCGCACCGATACCTGTAATTCACTGTCCCAACTGTGGGATAGTACCAGTTCCCGATCGAGATTTGCCAGTACAGTTACCGGAAGAGGTGGAATTTACTGGACGTGGTGGTTCACCTTTGACTCAGTTAGAGAGTTGGGTAAATGTACCTTGTCCAACTTGTGGCACTCCAGCAAAGCGGGAAACTGACACGATGGATACTTTTATTGATTCCTCGTGGTATTACTTGCGCTTCCCTGACGCTAAGAATGAACAACAAGTTTTCGATTCTAGTAAAATAAACGACTGGATGCCAGTTGACCAGTATGTGGGTGGGATTGAACACGCAATTTTACATTTGTTGTATTCGCGGTTCTTTACTAAGGTACTACGGGACAGAGGCTTGTTAAACTTTGATGAACCCTTCCAACGCCTCTTAACTCAAGGTATGGTACAGGGTTTAACTTATCTAAATCCTAATAAGGGTGGGAAAGATAAATGGATTCCTTCTAATCTGGTAAATTCAGCCGACCCCCGTGACCCCCAAACAGGCGAACCACTGCAACGCCTCTACGCTACCATGTCTAAATCAAAGGGCAACGGTGTAGCGCCAGAAGATGTAATTTCCAAATACGGTGTAGACACAGCGCGGATGTTCATCTTGTTCAAAGCGCCGCCAGAAAAAGACTTGGAATGGGATGAAGCCGATGTGGAAGGACAATTCCGGTTTTTAAATCGGGTTTGGCGTTTGGTAACAGATTATATTGCGGCTGGGGTATCCCATAAAAAACCCCAATCTGATTTAACTAAGGTAGAAAAGGAATTGCGGCGGGCGATTCACACGGCGATTCAAGCAGTGACAGAAGACGTGGAAGACGAATATCAATTCAATACCGCTATTTCAGAATTGATGAAGTTGAGTAATGCCTTAACTGATGCTGACGGCAAAAATTCACCAATTTACGCAGAAGGTATTCACACTTTGGTGGTTTTACTAGCACCATTTGCACCACATATTGCTGATGAATTGTGGCATTTATTGGGTGAAAGTGATTCAGTTCATACTCAAACTTGGCCATCATTTGACCCAGCTGCTTTAATAGCTGATGAAATCACTTTAGTGATTCAAGTTATGGGTAAAACTCGCGGCTCGATTCAAGTACCAGCACAAGCAGATAAAGGAGCGTTGGAAAAATATGCTCGTGAATCAGAAATTGCCCAGCGTTACATCGAAGGTAAAGAGATTAAAAAGGTAATTGTGGTGCCTGGAAAGTTAGTGAATTTTGTAGTTAGCTAAGTACAGTTTTGCATAAAATCGTGGCAAATTGAGAGTTGAAATTTAAACGTAGATGCGCTTCTCTACGAGACGCTACGCGAACGCCTTACCATAGGGAATTCGCTACGAATTAATGAAATCTTGTACTTAGCAATTGATAAAATTGTAAATTTAGCCTGACAAAACATCAGAGGATTTACATCCGTGACACTCAAAGAGTTAGAACAACAACTTCTTGCCCTCAGTCCTGATGAAAAATTGCAGGCTATACAGTTACTTGCTCAAAGTCTCGGCAACAATTGGCAAGGAATTGAAAAAACTCCTAGAGTTTGTGGTGGAGAGGCTCGCATCGCTAAAACTCGTATTCCTGTTTGGGTACTTGTGGAAGCTCGCGGTCTTGGATATAGTGATGCTGACCTTTTGACGAGCTATCCAACTATTACAGCTACAGATTTAGCTAATGCTTGGGTATATGCAGAAGCTCATCCCGATGAAATCGAATTGGCAATTGAGCGTAATGAGGTAGCCTAATCAATGGCACGGTTTTACGCAGATGAGCAGTTTCCCTTTCCAGTTGTGGAATTATTACGCGATTTGGGGCATGATGTTTCGACAGTTCAAGAAGCAGAAAATGCAGACCAAGGTATACCTGATGAGGAAGTGCTAGCATTTGCCATAAGTCAAGAACGCTCAATATTAACTATCAACAGAGTTGATTTTATCCGTTTGCATCGTCGTGATTCTAACCACTTCGGTATTTTTGTTTGCACGAATAATCGTAATTGGCAACAATTTGCAGCACGGATAGATGAGGCTGTGGCAAAAGAAGAACCTTTGCAAGGAAAACTAATTCGTGTGGTACGTCCAGTAACTTAACAAGGTTTTGATGGTACGCACAAATGCTTGAGTTATCAAGTATATGTTGCAACAATTTTTATAACAGTAGGTTCCTTCTCTGGTATATGTGTATTTAAAAACATCTATCCGATTGTCCAGAGAGTTGGACTGTTTTATTTATACACAAAAAAGCGCTTGAGAATTTTGCTTACTCAAGCGCTTTTCCGTAAAAGCTTATACCAACTCACTCGTTTGATGCAACATTTGAAATCTGCAACACTCCCTACTGAGAGAGTATTACGGGGATAACTTGTGACAAACATGTGGTGAAATGGTATCACTCCTTGCACTAACTAAGAATATCTCTTTTGTAAGAATACCGGGGATCTAGTGAGTGACACTTTATGAACTGAACACTAGTTAAAAACGACTCACCGTGAATAGTAACTAAGGAGACTAAGCACGATTGTAGCAATTTTGTAAGTATAGTATAAAAACTTATAGTTTATTACTACCCGCCGCCGACATTGCTTACTACTAAGTGCAGTATCAAAAAGTGCAGCAATTAGTAGCATAGATATCTCAACTTCTGCATCAAATTAGTCGCTATCAAATAACCTAGAAAAGGCTTGGATATTGGTATCAAAGCGATTTTGACTCAAATAAATCATAAACGAAGGTATTGTTTAGAGAATGGCAACCCAAGAACAAATCTTTGACCCAAATAGATTGAAAAGTTTGGGTTGGGTATCTTTTATCTCTTAGCAAACGGTAACATCCAAGTCTTCTGTATAGTGTAGGGAGTTACTTCTTTCATGGAAGCAAAACACAACTCTTTCAGCGATAATTACCGCGATATTCAAAACGATTTCGTGTTTTTCTATAAAAACAACTGAGGTGGATTATGGGTAGATTTTAAGAATTTATCGTACCTGTGCCTCATCTAGATAGATGTTTCATCCTTAGCTAAAATAGCCGTTCGCCTACGAGCAGACACCTTAACCTGGCGTCTAGGTGTGTGGTAAGATTGCCTGGAACAGAGGTTTTATCTGAGTTGGAGTCTGGTATAAATTGCAAAGGTCAAGCTGACCGATCGTTAACTCCCACAATACTTTTCCTATAAATTTGGAAAATATACAACAATGCTGGTGACAGTCTGAGTGGAATTTGTAGATGAATATCTAGGATTTGCTATCAGACTTAACCGACTTTCCACAATTTTGACTTTTATTTGACTTTTAGGATAGAAACATGAACGATAAGCTGATGCTGATGATTCCAGGCCCTACACCGGTGCCAGAAGCTGCCTTACTGGCATTAGCCAAGCATCCGATTGGGCATCGTACTAGTGAATTTAGCAACATATTGGCAGAGGTGACAGAAAACCTCAAGTGGCTGCACCAAACTCAAAGTGATGTGCTGACGCTGAATGTCAGTGGTACGGGTGCTGTAGAAGCGGGAATAATCAATTTTCTCTCTCCAGGCGATCGCATTTTAGTTGGTTCTAATGGTAAATTTGGCGAACGCTGGGTAGAAGTCGGTCAAGCCTACGGTTTGAATGTAGAAGAAGTTAAGGTGGAATGGGGAAAACCCTTAGACCCCGCAGTATTTGCCGAAAAACTCCAAGCAGATACCCAAAAGCAAATCAAAGCTGTAATTATTACCCACAGTGAAACCTCGACGGGTGTGTTGAATGACTTAGAAACCATCAACCGCCACGTTAAAGAACACGGTGAAGCTTTAATTATCGTTGATGCCGTTACTAGCTTGGGTGCATTCAATCTACCCGTAGATGCTTGGGGCTTGGATATCGTCGCTTCTGGTTCCCAAAAAGGTTATATGATTCCGCCGGGATTGGGTTTTGTTTCTGTCAGTGCCAAAGCTTGGGAAGCTTACAAAACTGCGAAGCTACCAAAATATTATTTGGATTTAGGCAAATATCGCAAAGCCACAGCCAAAAATACAACTCCATTTACTCCGCCTGTGAACTTGATCGTAGCGTTACACACCACGTTGCGAATCATGAAAGAGGAAGGCTTGGAATCAATATTTGCTCGACACGAACGGCTGAAAAATGCTACTCGCGCTGCCATAAAAGGGTTAAATTTACCTTTGCTTGCAGCAGATAATTCTGCTAGTCCGGCGATTACAGCTGTAGCACCACAAGGAATTGAACCCGATAAAATTCGGTCATTGATGAAAAAACGCTTTGATATTGCCCTAGCTGGTGGTCAAGATCATTTGAGCAATAAAATTTTCCGTATTGGTCACTTGGGTTTTGTGAGCGATCGCGATATCCTTAGCTGTATTGCATCCTTAGAAGTTACCCTCACAGAACTTGGCTACGAAGATTTCACCCCTGGTTCTGGCATAGCAGCAGCAGTTAAAGTGTTTAGTCAGTCCTGAGTAATAAATCAAAAGAGCGAGTTAAATTATCAACTCGCTCTTTTGATTTGTATATAGAGTAGAAACCTTTGCATAAGGTAGAGTTGATGTCACATACCTCAATCCTTTTAAATAACACCAAGTTGCCCTAGATAGTATTATTTGCTTTGAAGAAAGTCGTACTGTATCTTTGACACCAAACAAGACTAACTTTGGCAACTTAGTATCATCCAAAATTGGCATAAATAGTATTGTTTGAGATTTTGCTAATATGCATTTGGTAGAAACTTTTAAGTCAAAGTCTAAAAACTACAAGCCAAAATTGCTATAACCTACGCCGTCTCTAGCCAATCATAAATTTGTTCTAATTGCTCTAGAGTAACTAACCCATATTGCCAAAGAATCATTGCCAAAGGACCTGGGTCTTGCTCCCGATGCCGAAGTGCCACCGCTAGTGATGCTGTGGAAATTGCCAAATCTTCTTGCAAAAAATGAATCAGCCGAGAATATTTTGATGGTGACATTTGTATCTCACCTCCTTGTGCAGAATGTATTGTCATATATCAGTTCACCATTACTCGGTAGACAGTAGCTAGTATTTCATCTGTGACTGTGCCGTTTTCGGCCATACACCCCAGCACAGTTTTTGTTAATCCGCCTTCAACAGAGGCTTCCTATAGATGGTCTGAGAAATAAAATTCTCATACAAATCATTCGTTAGCTTATTAAGCAGTATTTTTACTTAATTAAATTGGCTTCATCTTATTTACCTTTGTGTTTTATTTAATTACACAGGTAGTAATAAAGATTCCATAGCCTATACTCTCTTATTGGCGACTATTTACACTTACGCCCAAGGGAATATTTTTGAGACTAAACCTGAAAACTGCGATTTCCGGTTTGAGACAGTAGAATTTTACATTATTACCACAGTTTTTAAATAGTAGCGTTACAAGTGCTATTTGACCACATACAGTGACATTTTTTACAAAAAAAACATATATTTCGACCGTATAGGCTCTCAACCGAGTAATTACCCAAGTTTTTATCTCCGCAAAGCACTAAAGTTTCAAAACTCAATTTTGAGAATATCGCCCACTTTCAACTTCAATTCGGCAGCTCTTCCAGAACGAAGTTCAATCACCTTATCGATTGGTGTATTGGGGCCATAGGTAGGACAAGGCTCACTTGTACAAGGAGGCGCAGCAGCCTGAATATATTTAACTACACCTTTATGTAGAAATACCATGTCCAGGGGTACAGGTACATTCTTCATCCAGAAACTGACTGGTTGTGCTGAAGGGAATCCAAACAGCATCCCCCGGTCATCTGGTAAAGCTGGTCGATACATCAACCCCATCGCTTGCTGTTGTGGCGTCTGCGCTACCTCTAATTGAATCGTTGTACCATTCGGCACAATGGCTTTAGCGGAAATTGGTAGTTTTTGACCTAAACTCTCTGGTGCTGGAGTTTTAGAATCAGAGGTGGGGCTAGGAGATTTAGCAGTTGTTGGCACAGAACAACCCATCAGAAAAATACTCAGCACTATCGAGAGCAAACTTAGCCGACGAGTCATATAGCTTTTCGATTTTGTTATTTAGACTTCAATTTTACAGTGTTGTAGGCAGAAAAACCCCTTGGCTGGAAGGCACTAGCACCCAAATTTACATTCCCAATCCGAAACTGGGAATGAGGCAAGGAGATAGGCAAACTCCCGCTATAGTATACTAGGATTCTCTTAAAACGTACCCTACGCCTCGCACTGTTTGAATCAGGCGCTTTTGACCTTCATCTTCGATTTTTAACCGCAAGTAACGGATGTACACTTCAATTACATTTGACTCACCCAGAAAGTCGTAACCCCAAACATTTTCTAGAATTTGTTCGCGGGTTAATACCTCACGGGGATGTTCCATTAAGAATTTTAATAGTTCAAATTCCTTCATTGTCAGGTCAATTGGTCGCCCGTTGTGTATGGCACGGCGAGTTGCTATGTCTAAAATTAAATCCCCAAAGCGTAATTGCTCTGTGGTATCTACATCGGGTTTCAAGTAGAGGCGAATCAATTTCAAAAAGTCTTCTGAGCGGTAAGGTTTGAGGATATAATCATCCGCTCCAGCTTCTAGACAAGCTACACGATCGTCAACTGTATCCCTTGCCATTAAAATCAATACAGGCGATCGCATACCAGTGCTTCTCATATTTTTGCACAGTGAGAGTCCTGATTCTCCTGCTAGCATCCGGTCTAAAACAATTAAAGCAGGTTGGCGATCGCGACAGTGTTGTAAACCACTCGTTGCGTCATGAGCCAAAATTGATTCATAACCGGCCTCTTGCAAATCGCAAGAAAGCTGATTTGCAAGGCTCTCATCGGTTTCAATCACCAAAACACAAGGACTTTGAGCAACTGTCATAACAATTTGGGATATTGGATTTGGGATTGTAAAGATATTCCAAAGAAAATTTTTACATCAGTTATAAAGTGCAATTACGAGCTTTTAGTGATGTAGCAATCCTGATTTGACGCGATGTTAAGGATGTTTTAGCACGTTCAGGTGTCAGCTATCGAATTCTCGGATGCAATCTTAATAACTAACTCCAAATTCCATATCCATACCAGTAATTCTGGAAGGAAATCAGCTTTCTTGGGCATGGGGCATAGTAGCAGAGGAGAAGTTACACTAAGTTTTTCCCCTCTGCCCCTCTGCTTCTTGTGCCCAATGCCCAATGCCCAATGCCCAACGCTCAATAACTACGGCAATTCTACCGAAGTTGGTTTAGCGATATGTGGCAAACCCCAACCTAATTTTTCTCGCAGAATTCGGAAAAACTCAGGCGGTTGCAGGCGAATAAATCGGGCACTATATTGCGATCGCTCCATATATACTCGATCTTCTGGTAAGATATAGCACCCCCCATTGCCATCTACCACCATCACTAGCCGAGGAATATTGACTGGGTAGATATTGACCGATTCAGTATCTGGAAAGACCAATGCTCTAGAAGCTAGGGAATGAGGACAAATGGGTACTAATTGTAAAACAGGTACGCCAGGAGTCACCACTGGGCCACCAGCACTCAATGAGTAAGCTGTAGAACCAGTAGGCGTGGAAACAATCACACCATCTGCGGCAATGTCTACTGGCGCATGACGCCCTATGGCAATTTCAAAATGGCACATAGAGGTCAAAGGTTCTCGGTGTAGCACCATTTCATTCAGGCATAGGGCTTCCCATAGCACTGAATCATCCCGAAACACTTTGACATTGAGCATTGCTCGTTCTTCAATTTCATACTCACCTGCCATTGCCTGTTCTAGTGCTTGAGGCAATTGATTCAGGAAAGTTTCCGTCAAAAATCCCATGTGGCCGGTATTCACTGTTAACAGTGGAATACCACAAGGGGCTACTTGACGAGACGCTGCCAGAACAGTGCCGTCTCCCCCTAATACCACTGCAAACTCCATATCTGAATCAAAACCAGGGGGTGTCAGACCGTCAATGGGAGTGTGGCACACAGGACTCTCTGGATTAGGGTAGCCCAATATCCCACCGATACTCGATGTGATACATACATTCCAACCGGCTGCGGTTAGCTTGTCTTTCAACTCAATAGCGACACGGCCCGCTATCGGTTTAACGTCATTGTAGATAATGCCTGCTTTCGGCACACTCAAATATCCAAGTTTAGGCGATGCTCTGTATTATGTAATCGTTACACATTTTGGTCATGTAGTCATTAATCTAGAGTCAAAGATCCAGAGTCTAGGGTTTTACGACTAATGTCTGTTTCGTAATGACTATTGACTATTAGCTTTTGAAGACTGTTTAAAAGGAGTTTTTTTAGGTTTTTGCTTTTTATTTTTATTTTTCTGGTAGTCTACTTCTTTGAGTTTCTTCATTATTCGGCTGAAGTACTCTTGGAGATAACTTTCTAGGGTTGTGGTTTGTTGCGGATCTAAACCAAACACTGTGTATACTTCATCCATTGAAGCATTTAACTGTTTACCACTAGCCAATACTTCTGTAAAGGCTAGCCTGTCTGCTACGTTCCATCCCCACTGAAAGAATCGCATTATGCCCCGTACAGCACGCAGTAAGTTTATTGGCATCCGCGTTACTCTGGCATCTTTTCCAGATAAGCGTTCGCACAGGTTGATAATTTCTTCTGCACTCCATGCACGAGTACCGACTACAGGAAAAGCTTGGTTTTCTGTTTCTGGTACACTCAATGCTCGGATTGCAAACTTAGCAATGTCCTGAGTGTCCATATAGGCGATGGGAGAAGAATTACCTGTTACCCAAACTGGCTGTCCTTCCAAAATAGGAATCCCATACTGCCCGATTAACCCTTGCATAAACCCAGCTAGCCGCAAGATGGTATAGTTCAACCCTGACTCAGCCAAGAATAGTTCTGTACACCGCTTAATTTCCATTAGCGGCACTTCTGGGTATTTATCAGCATCTAAAATTGAAAAGAAGATAAAACGCTCGACACCCGCGGCTTTTGCTGCTTGAATCAATGCTACTTTGCCTTCCCAGTCCACTTGTTTGATACTTAGTGAATCTGTAGGGCGAGAGGTTGAGGCATCAATAACTTGGGTTACACCAACTAAAGCTTCCGCTAGAGTATCGGGGTAACGTAAATTTCCAGGGACGAGTTCTGCTCCCCATTCTTTAAGGAAAGCTGCTTTTTTACTGCTGCGGACAAGACAGCGTACTTTATATCCCTCATCGATAGCACGACGAGCCACTTGTCTTCCTAAGGTGCCAGTGGCACCGACGATTAATAAAGTCATCAGGGTTGTAATAAATTTTAATGTTTTATGAAAAGAATGTTATCAGAATAACCTATGCAAACAAAAGTTTACATCTTTTCTCAGAAAATCAATTTATTTGGATGGACTCATGAAAAAATAGCTGTCCGATTAACGGACAAGCTTTTTTCTCATTTCGATGAAAAAGGGAGTAGGGAGTAGGGAATGGGGAGAATAATAACTCTTGTACAGACGCGATTAATCGCGTCTGTACTTCTAAGTCAGCACTCAATTATTCTTCTGTGCCTTGAATTTTCAGTAACAACGCGCCTAAGCCCCAGCCTACGAAGATTAAACCGAAAGACAATAGAGCTGCATTCAAAATTTCGCCGCCCATTAGTGTGATTCTCCTTATGCAAATTGGTGTGTAAACTAGGTCTACCAGAAGCTTTTCAACAGTTGCTAGGATTAGACCTGTGTAAACAATTTTAAACTAGTTTAGCAGCTAATCCTTACTGGCTTGGGGGGTAATCCCCATTCTTGGTAGAAGGGAAGATGGGTAAATTGGAACATTCTGATGATAATAATTATGAAGAATTTTTATGTATCAAAATAATCAAGGTGATTTAATAAATTTTGTGAAAAAGAATCGTCCGCGTTTGGCGCTGACGCTCGGAGATCCGGCGGGAATTGGGCCGGAAGTGATTTTGAAAGCTTTAGCCGATCCAGAAATTCGTCAAAAATATGACGTTACAGTAGTGGGTAACGGAGATTTGCTGGCACAGATTTATTACAAACTGAATTTAACTGAGAATTTAGTAGCTTTGGCAAATCCAGATGACTTGTCAGTTAGCGATGTGCAGTTGGATGGAAAAATTAAAGATCGAATTATTTCAGGAATAGGTAATGCAGCCAGTGGTGCGGCTAGTTTTGCGTATATGGAATATGCGATCGCTCAAACACTGGCTGGTAAATTTGATGGTATTGTCACAGGGCCGATCGCTAAATCTGCTTGGAAGGCCGCAGGATATAATTATCCAGGGCAAACAGAACTTTTAGCACAAAAATCAAGTGTTGACCGTTTTGGGATGTTATTTGTAGCGCGATCGCCTCATACTGGTTGGACACTCCGCGCTTTACTAGCCACCACACATATTCCCCTACGTCAAGTAGCCGATGTGTTGACACCGCAGTTATTGACACAAAAACTGGATTTGCTGGTGGAGTGTTTAGAGAAAGATTTTGGTATATATAGAGGGAGAATTGCGATCGCAGGTTTGAATCCCCACAGTGGCGAACAGGGACAAATTGGACATGAAGAACAAGATTGGTTAATTCCCTGGTTGGAGCAAGAGCGTCAAAATCGACCGCAATTGCAGTTAGATGGGCCGATACCGCCAGATACGATGTGGGTTAAACCTGGTCAAGCTTGGTATGGAAATTCTTTAGTACAAAATCCTGCTGATGGCTACTTAGCACTTTACCACGACCAAGGCTTAATTCCGGTGAAGCTGATGGCATTCGATCGGGCAGTTAATACTTCTATTGGTCTTCCTTTCGTTCGCACTTCACCCGATCATGGAACAGCGTTTGATATTGCGGGTAGGGGAATTGCTGATGCTACGAGTATGAAAGCAGCAATACATTTAGCCGCTGAGTTAGTTAGTCAAAGATTGGCTAAGAAAAATATAGCACAAGCCTTCGTGGTTAGGACATTAACAGATGATAAAACTTAGACACAACAAGACTTTTCACCCAATCCCCAGTCACCAGTCCCCAGTCCCTTGCTATAATAAATAATTTTTAAGTGCAGCTTTGCTTAAAATCTTCAAGACACGACCAAATCAGTTCTGAATATGGTTCAGTTAAGCATTTCTTTTTTATTTCGGTGTTATTTGCACTTTTGTGGTAGCCATAAAAACTAGTATTCTAGTCGGGTGCTTCAAACTTATAACCATAGCCTCGCACAGTTTTAATAAATTCCGGTATGCTGGGGTCGACTTCCATCTTTTTGCGAAGTTGACCAATATGTACATCAACTACCCGGCCATCTCCTACATAGTCGCAACCCCAGATTTTTTGGATTAGCTGTGGACGACTCCAAGCTTGATTAGGATGACTTGCCAAAAAATGTAAGATATTAAATTCTAGTGCTGTTAAGGGAAGAGTTTTATCGTTAAGTGTTACCTCGCGACCCTCTGGATTAATTACTAGCTGCTTGAAAACGATACGTTGTGTTGGGGAGGGATTAATGTAGCGTATCCGCCTCAAAAGAGCTTCTACTCTAACTTCAACTTCTGCAAGACTAAATGGTTTAGTCATGAAATCATCAGCACCTGCGCTTAAGATTTTAATTTTATCAGCCTCATCAGTCCTACTAGTTAGTATCAGCACTAAAACATTAGTACGACTCTGCATTTCTTGGCAAAGGCTATAACCAGTAACATCCGGCAAATTCCAATCCAGAATTACTAAAGCTGGGTTGAATTGCTCAAACAATGATAAAGCAGTCCTACCATCTGCTGCCGACTCTATTTGATATTTCCGACTTAAAAAACGATAGACAAGATTTCGCACGCCAAAGTCGTCATCAACGATCAGAATTTTGGGAGTAGTAGTAGCAGTAACCATAACCATAATGCTATCTATTTGTAGATTGGGCGATTTGCTGTTGTGCCAGCTTTACGTGTTTCTGTTGAGTACCACCGCTACTGTAGTACTTGTGTACATTTAATTTTCCATGAAGCCGATCGCAACCTCAGCCACGATAGTGCCAATAAAATTTATAATTATGGCATGATTTTTGCATAATTTTGAATTTGTATTGTATAATATTAAATTTTTACGTTTGGAATAAGTGTAATTAAAAACCATCTCCGTAACCGCAAATAGTCAAAAGACACATCCAGAAGCGACGGTAATTGCTACAAATTTAAAAGAGTAACGCACTCCCTGGTTAATTAGGTCTCTACAAAGGCTGAGAAACTAACTTATCAGCCAATCTAGATTCTCAACTCCTACTTACTCGACTGTACTATAACCAACAGGTATGTTCTCTTGAAGAAGGTCTACGAAAATCTACCCTGGTGCATTTACATGTAGCTGCCCTCTTAAGCATATACTATACTACAAGTTTCAGCCTGAGCTATGACAAAAAGACTGAAAGCATCACCAAAAGGTATATAGGGCGTCAAAACCAGCTTTAACAGACAAAAGCAATAGCAACAAGAATTGCTCTAGCAATATTATGATGTCAATAACTTGCTAGGAGCTTGTTTCAATAGTACTGCTGACAGCAGAATTAAGAAGTAAAAACCCTTTGTATTTGGGTAAGTATCTAGGCAGAAATAAATTTAAAGTTTGTAGTAAGGACTTTAGTCCTAATAATCCTTGCTCTGAGCAATAAAATGCTCACTACAAACTAGGAATTTATTTTATATTTAATTATGTCTGCCTACTTAACAGATTTAACTTATGTACCTCACAAACTTCTAATCTGCTGTATATAACTCTACAAGTTTGGCAGGAAATGAGGAGAGATGATTATTAGCGATCGCTGTTATTAAAAAGGTATCAATTACTATTTTATTGTTAATTTTTTTATTTAAAACTAATATTTTATCGATTGATGAGGAATTCAGTAAAATCTCAAATATCTAAATAACTAAAATATCAAAAAAAGATAAACTTTAAATATATTAAATTAAATTTAAAGAAAATATTGTCTATTCATACTCTCAAAGGGCATTATTTACAATTGATTAATTGGTTGATTTTCGGAAAAATACTCGTCTATCTGAGGAGAGAGTTTGAAAATATTCATACCAGAGAAAGATCAATTGAATATCTTCAGTTCGCTAAATTACTATTAACATCGTCAGCAAGGAAAAATTATGGTTAATAACTTAGTCGGCGGCATCATTCCTCCACAACCACCAATAGAAGCACAAACTGAAGCTCATATCCTAAAGAGTCGTCTGGAATGGGGCGAACCAGCTTTTACAATCCTGGATGTGCGCGATCGCGCTACCTTCAACGAAGGTCACATCATGGGGGCAATGCCAATGCCAGCAGATGAATTGGTAGAGCGTGCAGTAGCTTCTTTAGATAAGAGCCGTGACATTTACCTTTACGGTGATAATGAACAAGACACTGCCCAAGCCGCACAACAACTGCGTTCTAATGGATTTGAGCATGTCTCCCAACTCAAAGGTGGTCTTGGCGCATGGAAGGCGATCGGCGGCCCAACAGAAGGTATTGTTGAATCAAAAACTGCCGCAGGTGCAGATGAGTACAATGTTGTAGATCGGCTAAAAAACCACGAAGAAAATCTGCAAAAGGGCGGTACTAGCGTCACGGATTCCATTAAACAGGGAGCAAGTAACCTTAAGGAAGGCATTCAAGAAGGAGCAAGTAACCTTAAGGAAGGCATTCAAGAGCAAGCAAGTAACCTCAAGGAAGGCGCTCAAGAGCAAGCAAGTAAGCTCAAGGAAGGCGCTCAAGAGCAAGCAAGTAACCTCAAGGAAGGCATTAGTGAATCTACTTCTAGAGACAGCAATGATTCCAATGTTGGCTCTTAGGTAAAAAATACAGCAGAATTCAGAATTCGGGAGCAAAGCCAAAGACGCTCCGCCAAGGCGTCAGAATCCAAAAGTAAAAGAGGCTTTATATATACCTGGCTTTGAGACTAACCTTTGTGTATTCCACTAACTTGAAATCTGCTGTAATTTAGTATAAGGGTTTGTAGTAAGCACTTTAGTGCCTGGGAAAAAATAACGACTTTAGTACTTACTACGAACCTGCTTATCTATCAATTTCAACTTGACATATAACTAGTAGGAATTGACGATCAATAAAAATTTCTTGTCACTATTCCCTATTCAATTAGTGTTCAAATAGATCCTTGAATTGCAATAAATCTAAGGAAACTATAGTTGGTAGAAACTCAAAACATTCTTGAGCAATTTGCCAACGTTCTTCTCGTTTCAGCATTTGTATTAACTTCTGCTGCACACTAAGTAAATAGCGTACATCGTTGGCAGCATAGCTTAGTTGAGCTTCAGATAAGCTAACGGCGTTACCCCAATCAGAACTTTGAGAGCTTTTATCTAGTTCCACTTGTTCTAACTCTTGTACCACGTCTTTGAGTCCGTGGCGATTTGTGTAAGTACGGGCTAATTTACTGGCAATTTTAGTGCAAAAAATTGGCCGTACCTGAATACCCAGATTGGCTCGCAAAGTGGCCAAGTCAAATCTAGCAAAGTGAAACACTTTCACGACATTGACTGCTTCCAAGAGTTTTTTTAAGTTGGGGGCGTCAGCTTGTCCTTTAGCTATGCGGATTGCAGTTACTTTCCCTTCAAGATTGCACAGCTGGACGAGACACAAGCGATCGCGCAACGGCAGCAATCCCATCGTTTCTGTATCAACTGCGATCGCTGTAGATTCTAAATACTGGCTAAGGGCTGCGTCACTGAGGTCGCGATCGCTCACCTGAAAATCTAGTAATGTCATCAATTGTTCAAAAATAATAGCAGTGTCCAGCAGAAAAAAGTCTTGTCAGACACTACATTATTATTGTGCAAAAAAATCAAAAATTAAATCTACCTAGTGCGAAAAAACATCTGTGTTAGGTAGACTTCGCCTTGATTATTAGTAGCAACGCCAATTCCAGTCAAGTTGTAATTTCCTTTAAGATTCTTTAGGTGTCCGGGACTTTTGATCCAACCAGTAACAGCTTCCTCTACAGGGTTGCTATATCCCCGGTTAAAAGCAACATTTTCTGCTGCACTGTTGTAGCGAATCGGAATAGCTTTGACTCGCCCTTCAAATCCCTGATGGCTAAATGGGGTTTTACCTTTAGCCATATTTTGACTATGAATTCTTGCCTGTCGAGTTAAATTTGCATTTAAAGTCAACTTTGGCAGCCCTTTAGAAGCCCGATATCGATTAATTTGGTCAAATACTGATTTTTCTAGCTCAGTAGTTTTAAAAGTAGGAGTCGATATTGCAACTTGACTAGAAAAAAGCGACAACAGCTTATTACGGGTGGATGTATTCGTAGAAGTATGATTTGGTATCGGAGCAGTCGTTAATCCACTAGCAAGGACAAGCGCACTTAAAGCGATGCCAAAAGCAGTTTGTCGGAACATGGAGAATTGCGTAATGTGTAGAGATATAAGACTTCTACTCTACCCTATTGTTCCAAGGATATATACCACAATACTATTAAGTAATGATGAATTTCGGCAATTTGGCTACATCCTTTACAAGTAACACAAACAATAATTTCCAATTGTCAGTACTTCAATAGGTCAGCTTCATGAAAATCATGGTTAATTTGGCTAATAATTTCAGATTTTCATGAATTATCTAGCAAAAGCTTTACTAACAGGTTAAAGTCTGGGGAATTTACGAAAAAACCTAAACTTTACCAAATCTAACGCTATGTACAATTTTTACTCAAACCTAATCTCCTTGCCTAACAATCAGAAATAGGTAAAATTCAAAGCCTCTCTCTTTTTGCAGGCTATCCATTAGTCACATCTTTCTTTACAATCTTGACACACTCGGTGTGTGGCATACTTGACAAGTTAGCTCTTAATCTTCTCGCTAAAAGTAGGTTTTTATTGAGAATTAACGACGAACGAATCAGGGTTATAAAAAACGTGAGTGAATACTCTCATAAATTTTGAAAAAGATCCGGGTAATGGATAGCTCTTTGCAGGAGAGAGGAATAGAAGTTAGGTCAAACTATTAAGTTGCACATCGCGTCCAACCTATTGGCGAATGAACATTTGTGTGAAGTAGATTGCGCCTTGACTGTTTTTAGCAACACCAATCCCCGTCAGATTATAATTACCTCTGATATTAGCAAGATGCCCTGGACTTTTGAGCCAGCCTTGAACAGCCATTGTGGCAGGATCGCCATATCCCTGGTTGTAAGCGACATTTTCAGCAGCCGATCTGTAAGAAACACCGGTTGCATTAAGACGTTGTGAAAATCCATTATGTCCAAAGGGAACAGTACCATTAGCCATGTTCTTACTGTGAAGCCTAACTTGATTATCCATAGCAGAGTTACGAGTTAGCGCTGGTAGCCCTTGGAAAACTCTGTAGTTATTGATTTGGTTAAAAATCGACTGTTCTAGAGCAGCAATGTCCGTACTAGATGCTGCAATTTGATTAGTATTATTCGATACGTTTGAAGTCACAGGGGTACAAGTTGGATTTGTTACAGAAGTAGCGATTGCTCCACTACTGAGAGCAAGAGTGCCTAAAACAACGCTGTAAACTATTTGTTTGATCATTTGTTTTCAGTAAAGTTTTAGACAATGTAACCAATGAATATCAATGTGACAAATTGCTTATAAGTCTAAATTGCTTTAATTGTGGGCTTTTTTGCTCAAAAACTACTAGCAAACGTTTAACTGCATGATTTAACGCAAATTTACTACTATTTAATCAATATTTGTCTTCTACCATTAGTATGATTCTTTTTATTCAAGATTCCGCATTTAAACTGTTCTATAGTGTAATTACTAGAGTTTTTTGAATTTATTAGTTCTAGATTATGCTTATTCATCTTCATAAATTCAGCTATTTTACTGTACCTAAGTATATTAAATAGCTGATTTATGTGACAAAAACAGTAAAAACCGATTGTGGCAGTTGAATATGCGGAATGTCGCATAAAAAATGGCTGGATTTATTCAGCCATTTTTCTACGTAATTTTAACTAGCTTTATTTCAAGGTTTCTACCTCTTCCTGTATCACACGCAATACCCGTGCAATATATTCTGCACGCCACTGTTCCCGTTCCTTGGTTACTTTGACATCCGGTTCGTAAGCTTCAATTTCACTAGTCGATAAAATACCTTTCACCTCTAGCAATCGTTCGATGGTGTCTAGCCGCTCATGCAGCACGGACACCTCACCAGTCAAGGCCATGACGATCGCTAACAATTTATCAGTTTGCGGATTTTCTAAGTAAACAGGTCGTTTACCCTTGGCTATTTTTGTCATCCTGATACCAATTCTCCAAAAATAAGACTAGACATACAAAATGAGGAAAGCCAGAAAAAATCTGACTTTCCCAATTACAAATTATTGTCTTCGTAGCAGGCCATAGCCTATTACGAATTACAAAATTTTCTCTGCTTACTTAGTTGCAGCAACCACAAACCACGTGCCTTGGGTGGCTGAGTTACGATTTTGAAACATACCATTAGTTTCTTTTGCTTTCCATGCCCCATTCGGGACAAATTTCTCGAATGTCTTATCTGCTGCAAAACCAGCCTCAGTAACTAGCGGCACCAAATCTAAATCGCGTACAGCACTCCAGAAAGGTTCGTTGTTGTTAGCGGTTTCCCAATCATAAATAAACTGTGTATAAACATCCATGTGACGATAAAGGGGTGCTTCTAGATGAATCATCATGCCACCAGGAGCCAGTAGACGATAAGACTCTTGCATAACTTTACGCACAGATGATGGAGGGATTTCATGCAGCAAAATGTGAGAAACCACTAAATCAAATGATTCATCAGGGAAGTTAGTATGTTCGGCATTTTGCTGAGAGAAGTGTACCCGTTTTCCCAAGGCTTCGGCTCTTGCATGAGCATAACGCAGTATAGATGCGCCTATATCTATAGCATGGACTTCTGCATCTGGGAAACCATCGACATAAGGTAATGTGCTATTGCCAATAGAACATCCCATATCGAGGATTTTTCTCGGTCGAAAGTTGGGAAACTCTGCTAAAAGGTAGTTTTGGACTAAAGATAGCCCCATATCATCGTTGAGCGGCCCCAACCAACCTAGTCCATAAACGTAAGCGCCGCGATCGTAGGTTGCACCGGCTGCGACATCATCAGCAGTGAATTCACTGTGATATCCTCCGGGCATACAGTGAATGTCTACAGCCTTTTGATAAGCAGGTATTTGAAAATTTGGGTCGAGGGTTAAAGTACCCAGTTCACCACCCTTATTTTTGGCACGCTCAATCAACTCAGGCAGTTCTCTGTCAACGTTGGCATTTACAGCATCCCATAACATTTCCTGGTTGATGCGCTTCAGGGCACTAGTCCAGCGATAGTAGGGTTCGTGCTGCATTACTTCCCGAATTTCATAACGATTTTCGGGAGGGCGCTGATGTTCTTGTTCAAACTTCGGCTTGGCTAGTTTTTCATAAATTTCTTTATTACCAGGAGTGACATTCTTGAAAATGTGCATTTTCATAGTTTGCACAAAGTTTTGGCGTGCCAACTCGTCGTGAGTAGGTTGCGGTAACATTGGGTGTTGGAATTGTCGATTCATGATTGCTTCCTCCCAAAAATTTGAGCTATATTTACGCTGGATACAATAATTTGGCTACGGTTTGTACATCTTTGTCACCACGTCCAGAGCAGTTAATTACAATCCGAGGACTGCCGGTTAGTTGAGGACAGAGAGTTTCGAGATAAGCGATCGCATGGGCTGTTTCTAATGCCGGGATAATCCCTTCCAATTTCGCTAATCGCTGGAATGCCGCCAAAGCCTCGGCATCCGTCACGCTATAGTATTCAGCGCGACCAATATCTTTCAAATAACTATGTTCTGGCCCCACACCGGGATAATCTAACCCCGCACTAATTGAGTGTGCCTCAATGATTTGCCCATCTTCATCTTGCAGCAGGTAGCTCATTGCTCCGTGCAATACACCAACTCGTCCTTTTGTCAAGGTTGCGGCGTGTTTTTCGGTATTGACACCTTCGCCGGCTGCCTCAACCCCAATGAAGCGTACAGAAGACTCATTAATAAACTCATAAAATAGTCCCATCGCATTGGAACCACCACCCACACAAGCCAAGAGAATATCAGGTAATCCACCCCACTTTTCGATTGCTTGGGCGCGAGTTTCTTCGCCGATTATTGCATGGAAATCACGTACCATCATCGGGTAAGGATGAGGCCCTGCTACCGAACCCAGAATGTAGTGAGTTGTTTCTACATTTGTCACCCAATCGCGGATTGCTTCAGAAGTAGCATCCTTCAAAGTTCCGGTTCCCGCCTCCACCGGACGCACTTCTGCCCCCATCAACCGCATTCTAAACACATTTAAAGCTTGGCGTTCCATGTCCTGAACGCCCATGTAAATTATGCATTCCAGCCCAAAACGAGCGCAAACTGTAGCTGTAGCCACTCCATGTTGTCCAGCACCCGTTTCGGCAATAATCCGTTGCTTACCCATGCGTTTCGCCAACAATACTTGACCAACAGCATTATTGATTTTGTGAGCGCCAGTATGATTTAAATCTTCACGTTTCAAGTAAATTTGTGGCCCGGTGCGATCGGGTCTAGCATAATGAGCAGTCAGGCGTTCAGCAAAATACAATGGTGTCGCACGTCCTACATAGTCTCGTAACAACTGCTGTAGTTCTGCTTGAAAACCAGGGTCATTGCGGTATTGCTGATAAGCTGTTTCTAGTTCAGCAAGCGCAGGCATGAGGGTTTCAGGTACATACTTACCGCCAAAGCGTCCGAAGCGGCCGAGTGTATCTGGAACCTGAGCAGTTGAACTTGGAGATAGGGGAGTGGTAGTCACAGGCTGTTTTTGATGACGGGAATCACTTAATTATAGAAAAGTCTGAAGCATATCTGGGGAATGGGGAATTGGGAATAGGAGAATAATAGTCCTAAAGACTTAGCTTGGTGAAGCTTTGCTTATAGCGTTTCTCGCTTGGATGCAATACAGTTTGACCTCACTTCCATTCCTCTCTCCTAAAAGGAGAGAGGCTTTGAATCTTACTCCCCAACGCTAGTAGGGAAGGGGCTGGGGGTTAGGTCTGTATTTCATACAATTGAGAACCGCTATATTCTCATGCAGAAGATGGGAACGAGAGTAATGCCATTGTTTCGACTAACAATGGCATTGCAGGTCAAAGAACTTGTGAGTAAACTGTAGTTTTCTTCCCGCGTCGGGAATGGGATTAGGTTTCACCCTCTTCTTTTCCAGATGACGCGAAAAGTCAGGAAGAGATTAACCCAAAGCGGACTTTAATTCACTTTCCGCTTGTTGCAATGCATCTGGTAATTTACTTGCATCGCGTCCGCCGGCTTGGGCTAGGTTTGGTCTTCCACCGCCGCCGCCACCGCAAATTTTAGCGATCGCACCCACAAATTTACCAGCTTGCAAACCTTTTTTGTTCACTTCTGGACTAAAAGCTGCAACTATACTCACTTTTCCCTCTTCGGGAACAGAACCGAGTACCACTGCACCGTTACCAATTTTTTGTAATAAACGTTCGGCTGCGGTTTTCAATGATTCTGGATCGACATCTTCTAATTGGGCGACAATAATTTTAGAATCGCCTACAGTTTGGGCTGTTTGTAGCAAGCTGTCTGATTTTGCGATCGCTAGCTGTACCTTTAAGGTTTCTAGTTCCTTCTGGCTATTTCTCAGTTCGCTTTGCAGACTTGTGATTCTGTCTGGTAATTCTTCGGGTTTAACTTTAAAGCGATCGCTCAAATCTTTAACTACTTTATCCCGCAGATTCAGATAATCTAAGATTGCTGGCCCCGAAACAGCTTCAATCCGCCGCACGCCAGAAGCCACGCCAGCTTCCGAGATAATCTTGAAGACGCCGATTTCAGCAGTATTACTTACGTGAGTCCCACCGCATAGTTCCATTGATACGCTAGGAAAGTCAATCACGCGCACTTCCTCACCGTATTTTTCTCCGAACATGGCAACAGCACCCCTAGCTTTCGCCTCGGCTATTGGTAATACTTCCACTTTTGCAGCATGAGCCTCAGCAATCCAAGTGTTCACCTGTTCTTCAACTTGTTGAACTTCCTCTGCTGTCAAAGCGCGGGGACAGTTGAAGTCGAAGCGCAACCTATCAAAGGAAACTAGGGAACCTGCTTGAGATATGCCATCATCAACAATTTTCTTCAACGCCGCTTGCAATAGGTGCGTTGCGGTATGGTTAGCTTGGGCGCGACGGCGACAAGCCGGATCGATTTGGGCTGTAACATTATCGCCTACGCGCAGTGTACCGCGTTCGATACGTCCGAAGTGAACAAAGAAATCAGATTCTTTCTTCACGTCTTCTACCCGAACTACGATACCATCACCAGAGATATAACCGCGATCGCCAATTTGTCCCCCAGATTCACCATAAAATGGCGTTTTGTCAAGCACTACTTGCACCTGTGTCCCCGCTTCTGCTTCCTCTTGAGAAACACCTTCTACCAAAATCGCTTCAACTTTTGCCGTCGCTGCCGATTGGGTATAACCTAAAAACTCGGTGACTTGGATGTGTTCTGCTAATTTATCGAGGGAACCTTGCACAGTTAAATCGATGGTTTCATGTGCTGCTTTGGCACGTTCCACCTGTTTTTGCATTTCGGCATTGAATCCCGCGTCATCTACTGTCAGATTATTTTCCTCGGCAACTTCTTGAGTAAGTTCGAGGGGAAACCCGTAGGTGTCATAAAGGGTAAATGCACTTTCACCACTAATTTGAGTTTCCCCTCGCTGTTTCACCTCTTGAATGATTTCTTCTAGGAGTTTTTCGCCTCTATCCAGAGTTCTGAGGAAATTCGATTCTTCCCGTTGCAACTCAGCTTTAATTGCTGCTTCTCGTTGGCGCACATTGGGGTAAGCTGATTCGGAAAGAGCGATCGCAGTTTCAGCAACTTGGGTAGTAAATTCACCAGAAATCCCAATTAATCGCCCATGACGCACTACCCGCCGAATTAATCGCCGCAGCACATAACCGCGTCCGACATTGGAAGCGCGAATTTCATCAGCGATCATGTGGATGACAGCGCGAATATGATCGCCAATGACTTTTAGGGAAGTTTTGGTTTTTTCATCACTGCTGTGGTAATCAACACCAGCAATTTTTCCTGCTGTTTGGATGATTGGAAAAATCAGGTCAGTTTCGTAGTTATTCGGCACTTTTTGGAGAATTTGCGCCATTCTATCCAAACCCATGCCGGTGTCGATGTTTTTGTTTTGTAGCGGCGTTAAATTGCCTGACGCATCCCGGTTATATTGCATAAACACGAGATTGTAAAACTCGATGAACCGGGAATCGTCTTCTAAATCTATATTTTCGTCACCCCGTTCTGGGTGGAAATCGTAATAAATTTCCGAACAAGGGCCACAAGGCCCAGTCGGCCCGGATACCCAAAAGTTATCATCTTCGCCCAAGCGTTTAATTCTCGCTATCGGCACCCCGATTCGATCGCGCCAAATTCCAAAGGCTTCATCATCATCTTCAAAAACGCTGACTACGAGATTTTGGGGGGAAAAGCCAAAGACTTGCGTGGAGATTTCCCAACCCCAAGCGATCGCTTGTTCTTTAAAATAATCACCAAAGCTGAAATTACCCAGCATCTCAAAAAAGGTGTGATGCCGTTTGGTGCGTCCAACATTCTCAATGTCGTTGGTGCGGATACACTTTTGCGAAGTCGTAGCCCGTTTAAATTCTGGCGTGCGCTGCCCTAAGAATATTGGCTTAAATGGTAGCATCCCCGCGATCGTCAGCAGCACAGTTGGGTCTTCTGGCACGAGGGAGGCACTTGGGAGAATTTGGTGTTCCCGTTGGGCAAAGAAGTCGAGAAATATGTTGCGAATTTCGTTACCGCTTAGGTACTGGGGATTTGAAGACATAGGTGTTTTTAACTTTAGACTTGAGACTTAGGCGTAGCGGCACTAGGTAAGTGTATTTTCATAAATAGCTTTATATATTCTTGCATTTTGTTTCATATTACTGCCAGCGAATTCTGCCATTGGGCGATATATATGCAGTTACTAGGATGCTATTAAGCTACTATCTCACTTTGGCAGGATGTCCATAGGCGTAGCCCGTCGTAAACATCGCATTTCAATGCTTAAAATTAATCATTAAGAAATACTTTAAAAATCCCATACTGAGGTAGCAAATGGCACTAAAACTGAAAGTATCAAATATTGCTTTTGAGGGATGTGCAAAAATAATTACTAGGTTACAGAACCTGAAGTCAAAGTGGATGTCGATATTAACGCTAAAACTGTCACGGTGGAGTCCGAAGCTTCTGAGGAGTCAATCAAACAGGTAATTGTTGCTGCTGGTGGTTACGCTGGAGAAGGTTATCGATCGGATTCCAGCTTTTCACAGAAGAAGTTTAGACTTTAATATCTCAAGCGAGACTAACAAAATTTTTTTATATTTTCTGCCTGTAGAAAGGCGGAATAGAAATAACTTCCCCAAATTAGTAGCAGGTTTTGACATAATTTTTTTATTTAGCTTTGTTTTCTAAATTTATGATGTTACAGCTAATAAAAAAGACGTGAATTAAGTAAATAGGCAAATCTAGATAAAACCTCGGCAGAAATATTTTATTTCTCCTGCTAACGCATTGTTTTTTGGGGACAAAATTTTAATTAAATTATAAATTTTTACCCAACAGCTTCTGTCTTTCTTTCGATGGGAGTTAAGCCCCAAAAAGCTCCTGTACATAGCAGGATATAGTTTTGCGGTGTATATTATATATTATTTTCAACACTTTCTTAATATGCGATCTAACCCTAGCTTATAAATAAAAAAGCTAAAAATTTTTATGGGAAATAATATTTTGAATTGCATAATAGAATTTCGGATTTTATAACTCAATTAAAAATTTTATATTTTCTTTATTTTTTTACTTGAAAATAAATTTATTTACCTAATGCAATGGTTATTACAAACTATTTGTTTCGGTATTTTCATCATGTGAATAGTACTTAAGAACCCACAATTATAGTTTTTATACATTTAAATAATATTCAGTATTTTTACTGTTTTAAAAATAAACTGTAAAGAAGACATTAGTTATTAGAGAGGAATCTTTCCGAAACGGTAGTAGTAAACATAAAGTCTTCAAATGAGATTAAGTTTGGAATTTCACTATCTAATCGATGCTTAAAAAACAAGATGAAAAAATATAATTGAGCCTAAAACATAATATTTAGTATTAGACGACAAAAGCAGTAGTTACCCAAGTGAATTTATTTAAAATTTAAATAGGATAAAAAATAAAGCAATGAATATTTCTATTCTGATCTTTGGAAAAAATAATTTTATCGCCACACTTCCAGATCAGATCCGTTATGCGACTGCTTTTAGTGTAGAAGTTATAGACAATTTGGATCGAGCAGTGGCGCGGATTAAAACAACACCCCCCGATATAATCCTGGTGCAGGCTAGCCTGGATAGTAGTATGGAACTCTGCGGTTGGTTGAAAGATCAAACAAAACTATCGTGGATATATTGTATTCTTTTCGAGGATCGTTCCCAGCAGCTTACCGATCGAAATAAAGGTTGGCATAGGGAATTGGAAATGAGTGCTGCGGCACTAAAGCAAGGAGCCGATGCATATATTTGGCATCTTATTGAAGAAAAAACAGACTATAGCTTGGCAGAGTTGACTGCCAATCATGGACTAATACTTGCTCAATTGACAGTTGGTTTGCGGAAAGCACAAAAATACCGAGATTTGATTCGGACAAATGATATGTTATCTGCGATCGCCTTAGCCGATTCCTTGACAGAATTAAATAATCGTCGTGCTTTAGAATGGGACTTACCAAGGCAAATTCAAAGAGCGAGAACTCAAAAAACTTCCTTGAGCTTGATTATTCTGGATGTAGATCATTTTAAGAAAGTTAACGATACTCATGGGCATTTAATAGGCGATCGCATCTTGCAAATATTATGTCAGCGTTTGCGCCACAATCTGCGCTGCCAAGATACAGCATTCCGCTATGGTGGCGAAGAATTTGTAATTCTTCTAGCTAACACTACCGATGACGAAGCACTATTAGTAGCCCGTCGTCTCAATCGCGTAGTCAGCGACGAACCATTTGCACTCAACAATAAACTGACAATTAATGTCACCATTAGTTTGGGTACAGCCTCTCTGCAAGCTGAGGATGACGAGAAAGGAGAGAGTCTGCTGCATCGTGCCGATCAATGTTTGTTACAGGCTAAAACCTCTGGGCGTAATCGGGTGATTAACTCCAGCTACCTATCTCATCATGGCTCACATTTGAAAGTTGTTTCTTCGTGAAAGTTAAGAACGTCTAATCAGACATTGAGTCATGAACGGCTCAAATTAACAATTTATTTGGGTACTAATCTTACTTTCAAAAGTGCGATCGCCTGAATTAAAGTTTTTATTCATACATTTAATTCTACATAAATATCCTGGTGTTAGTTAGACGGCGTTCTCTGTTTGGGAATACTGAGAATTAAAGATAGTCTAAACAGTGGTGTTGAAGGTGGGGTCGAATAGTGATTGCCACAGGTTGAGTGGGTTATCTTTATATGTGTTGATTAGTGCGGAGGTATATACATGAGGATAACTGCTGAAGAGTTGTTGCAGCGATATACTGCTGGGGAAAGAGATTTTACTGGGGTTGATTTGAGTTGGGCTGACTTGAGTGGTATCAATCTTACTGGAGCTAACTTGAGTTTTGCCAATTTGAGTAGTGCTAATCTCATCAGTTCCAATTTGAGTGGTGCTAATTTGTTTAGAGTCAGGTTGGATAATGCGGAATTGATTGGTGCTAACTTCGCTGGGGCTGATTTGAGAAGAGCCAAGTTGGAAAGTGTTTACGTAAGAGGAAGTGCTAACTTCGCTGGGACTGACTTCAGAGATGCCTCCCTGACTGTTCTTTTCGAGGGCGTTAATCTGACGGGGGCTGACCTCAGTGGTGCTGATTTGTATCGGTCTTGCCTGGAAGATACTATCTTGAGGGATGCTAACCTGACTGGTGCCGATTTAACTAACGTTTCTTTCAGGAATGTTGACTTTACCAATACCAATTTGATGAATGTCACCAATATGAGTTTTGACAGTCATGATACTGTTATTCTCCATAACACCACTATGCCAGACGGCAGTATTATCACTGCTAACCGTTGGAGTGGGTAAGGAGTAAAAATTATTCAGTAAAAATTTGTCAGAAATTTTTGAATCGCTAATTTCTTCTGCCATGAGAGAAGCAGACAATCCAGCAGCAAAGTCATCAGGTATATCGCCTTTCTCATCCCAAAATATTTTTCTGTTTTTTTCAATCTTTTCTTGAATAAATGTATGGTGTCACTCAAAAGAGACTTATGACCTTAACCCTGAACTTGCCACCAGAATTAGAACAGTATCTTGCAAGCATCCCCCAAACTATGCTCTAAAATTTATCTAATTATCTAAATTCATTAAAGCCTTAACTTATGCTTCTTACCGAACTTATACCGCTACTTAAAGAATTATCCCACACTGATAAACTTTTACTAATGCATTTACTGGCAACCGAATTGTTAAAGGAATCAAGTTTAGTCCCATTGGATGCTCAAGACAAAATAGCTAGTCTTGGCTTATATGATTCTTTTGAAGCTGCTGCTGTTTTAGCGAAGGCATTAGCAGAAGAAAAAGCGGCAACACATGGTTGATAAAGTTAGATTTGCATTTACTGAGGTAAATCCAGAACTTGGTGCATTAAGTACGTTGCCTTATCTACCTCTAATTCTTACTTATGAAAATCGTTCAGTAAGTGTATCAGGCTTGCTAGATACTGGTTCTACTGTCAACGTATTGCCCTACGAAATCGGGTTAAGGCTGGGAGCAGTTTGGGAACGTCAAAGACTCTCCGTTCCATTGGGTGGTAATCTGGCTAGGTTTGAGGCGAGGGCATTGGTGTTGATGGCGAATGTTGAACAATTTCCGACAGTAGAGTTAGCTTTTGCTTGGACAAAAGATAGAAATGCCCCATTGATTTTAGGACACATGAATTTCTTTTTAGCGTTTGATGTGTGCTTCTATCGTTCTGAATTAGCGTTTGAAATTAGCTCTAAAATAGCCTGATGGAAATAGTGAAACCCAACACTATATTAGGTTAACGTTGGGTTTCACTGAATTCAACTACCTTGATTAGGCGGTATTTGTTCAGGTGGCGTTTCTGCTGGGGGAGCGAGTACCGCATCCGGCGCAATTTCTTCTACAGGAATCGGTTGCTTATCCTCGATTTCAAAATCTGGTTGCGCTGCTTCCACCAATTCAGGAGATGGAGGATGTGGGGGAATCGCTTCCGGTACACTCTCGGTTTTTGCTTTGGTGTCGGTAGTAACTGTCTCCTCTGCTGGTGGTTCTGGTATGACAATAGTTTTGTCAATAATCTCAACAGCAGGTTTCTCTGACATTACAGAGATAATATCTTCAGATTTAGGGGTTGTGGGTGTCTTTTTACTCACAGTCTGCTGCACCTTGTCTTTCGCGCCACTGAAAGTGTTACCCAGACCTTTTTGCAACTGGCCCAGCCGTTCCTGAAGCGACAACTTATTCACCTGTTCCTGAATGCCAGTTTTTACTGTCTCAGCACTGGGTACTTGGGTTTGTTGTACCTGCGGGGTCAATTGCCGACGTAATGATAGAGTTTGCCAGCCAAACCAGACCAAAAGAGCCACACTAGCCACATGACCGAGCAACAAACCCCCAGTAATGCGTGGTGCAAACACCCATAAGACTAAGGCGTAGAATAATCCTACACCACTCCAGATAAAGTCATTCTTGCGGTGGATTTCTGGGAAAAAGAAAGCTGCTATGTAAATGGCTAAACTACCAAGACCGACCACCAAAGCTAGGACATATGCCAGCATTATTTGGTTACTCCTTACTACGTCCTTTAATTATTTCAATTTTGCAAATTTTGCCAGTCAATTGTTGATTTAGATACAATTTAAAATTAATTATCCCTGTTAGTTGTGGATTTTTGTCATTTATTCAAGTCTTAAGGTCTTCTTTAGGAGAGAAGGGAAAATATCGGACTACCCTTAAAGTAAAAGGATCTGCAAGAGTTAGCCAGAAATTTTTTATGACACTACAAAGCTTTGGTGTGATTGGATTAGCCGTTATGGGTGAGAACATCGCTCTAAACGTAGAGCGCAATGGCTTCCCAATTGCAGTTTACAACCGCTCCCGAGAAAAAACGGATGCGTTTATGGCGCAGCGTGCGCCAGGACGGAACGTCAAAGCCGCCTTTACTCTAGAAGAATTCGTTGCCTTATTGGAACGTCCCCGCAAAATTCTAGTGATGGTGCAAGCTGGTAAGCCAGTGGATGCGGTGATTGCTCAACTCAAACCTTTGTTAGACGAAGGCGATATCATTATCGACGGTGGCAACTCTTGGTTTGAAGATACGGAACGACGCACTCAGGAACTAGAACCGGCTGGACTTCGGTTTATCGGGATGGGTGTCAGCGGTGGTGAAGAAGGTGCGCTAAATGGGCCTTCACTCATGCCAGGAGGTACAGAAAGCTCCTACGAGTATCTATCGCCAATTTTTAATAAAATTGCTGCCCAAGTTGACGATGGTCCTTGCGTAACCTATTGTGGTCCTGGTGGCGCCGGTCACTACGTCAAAATGGTACATAACGGCATTGAGTATGGCGATATGCAGCTGATTGCTGAAGCCTACGACTTGCTGAAAAATGTTGCTGGACTAGACCATAATCAGCTACACGAAGTTTTTACCGAATGGAACACTACCGACGAACTCAATTCGTTTTTGATTGAAATTACGGCAAAGATTTTCCCCTACATTGATCCAGAAACAAATCTACCCTTAGTCGATTTGATTGTTGATGCCGCAGGGCAAAAGGGAACCGGACGCTGGACAGTGCAAACTGCAATGGATTTGGGTGTTTCTGTACCAACAATCATTGCAGCGGTGAACGCCCGGATCATGTCTTCCTTCAAAAAAGAACGGGTAGCAGCATCCAAGATACTTACAGGCCCTTCTGGCAAGTATGAGGGAGATACCAAAGCCTTTATCAACATGGTGCGAGATGCCCTGTATTGCTCGAAAATCTGTTCTTACGCTCAGGGCATGGCACTGCTAGCTACAGCTTCAAAAACCTATAATTTTAACTTGAATTTAGGTGAAATGGCACGGATTTGGAAGGGTGGCTGTATTATTCGTGCTGGATTTTTGAATAAGATTAAGAAGGCATTTAACGAAAATCCAGCGCCACCTAACCTGCTATTAGCCCCGGAATTCAAGCAGACGATTCTCGACAGACAAACAGCTTGGCGGGAAGTGTTGGCAACAGCAGCAAAACTGGGAATTCCAGTGCCAGCATTCAGTGCGTCATTAGATTATTTTGACAGCTATCGACGCGATCGCTTGCCCCAAAACCTCACTCAAGCTCAACGCGACTACTTCGGGGCGCACACCTACGAGCGACTTGATAAGCCCGGAGCTTTCCACACCGAATGGACACCGATTTCTGAAGCATCAGTGCAAACTTCCACACCAAGAGAGCTGCAAACTTCAGAACCAACTACACCTACAACACCTACAACTTCTCCAAAAGTTTAGAGAGTTTTAAATTGTAAATTTTAAAGTGGCTCTGTAAAGAGCCACTTTTTTTGTTCAGTTATCACTGTTAATTGTTAAGCTAATACACATTAGACCTCTTGCAAAAGTCCTTAACACCCCACCCCCAATCCCTCTTTGCTTGCGAGGAGGGGAGTGTTTGTCTTACTCAAATGCGGGGTGGGGTTCTTTATTTTTGATTTATGCAAGAGGTCTAATTAACTTGCATATTTTTCATTTTAGAGAAAAGGCATCAATCTTTCTCTCTTGTTCCTCTGCCTCTCTGCTGCCTAAATGTGCTTTCTTAGATGTATAACAGCTTATGTCTTTTTCACTACCTTAATATTAAGAGTTATTATTACCAAGATATTTGGTTTTTAATTCTTCTAATTCTTCATCTATTTTGCTTTTACTAGAAGGCTGAGGTGTCGGGTTTGGTGGCTGTATTTTATTTGGTTGAGGTTTACTACTACCCATAAATTGGGTTTTCATTTCTTCTAATTCTTTCTCAAGTTGACTAGGAGATTTCGATAAAAAAGCGGGTGGAGAATTTGGTGGTGATTGAGAGATAGGCTTTGGTGCAATCGCTGGTGCTGCTACTTGTGGCTGTTGATTTAAGTCTTTGAGAACTTCATCTACTGTTTGATAACGCCGAATTGGAATACTTTCTAGCATCTTGTTGAGAATGCGACTCAACTGATTACTGACGGGAGTTTGTAAGTATTGCTGCCATACCCAAGTATCGTTGCTGGTATCATAAGAATCGAAGGGCGATCGCGCTGTTAATAAATTAATACAAGTCGCACCTAAACTATAAATATCACTAGCAAAAATAGCCCTACCTCTCATTTGTTCCGGGGCAACATATTCTGGACTCCCAATAGTAGTACCAGTTTTATTTAAGGCAGCGCCAGTGGCAGATTTAGCAGCACCAAAATCTACTAGTACTAGTTTGCGATCGCTCTCGCGTAAAATAATATTTTCTGGTTTAATATCGCGGTGAATTACGTGTTTGGCGTGACAAAATTGTAAAACTGATAATAAATCGTTTAATAGTTGCCAAATTTCTATTTCACTAAAAGCACCTCTATGTGCCAATTCCTGAGCTAAGTTTTGCCCGTCGATAAATTCTTGTACAAGATACTGCCGAGCTTCTTGGGTAAAATATGCCAGTAGTTCGGGAATTTGGGGATGTTTGCCCAATTCATCTAACTGCACCGCTTCTTGATTAAATAACTCTACGGCTTTTGCCAGAGTGCTAGTGCCTTGAGATTGAGGATAAAATTGCTTAATTACGCAGCGTGGTTTTGAGGGTTTATCCTCATCCATAGCTAAGAAAGTTTTGCCAAAACCACCTTGTCCGATTGGTTTGATAGCACGATAACGTTCTTTGAGGAGTAACTTGGTACCGCAAGTCACGCAAAAATTGACATGATTGGGATTTTCAGGCTTAGGACAATGAGGGTTAAGGCAGTAGCTCATACAGGCGATCGCTCTTATATCTCTTTATTTTACTGGCGTTAAGGGTGGAGACTTTTGCGAATCCGTTAAAATATGAGCGATCTCTACGACGGGCTATTCGGCGTCGCACTACTAACTAGTACAATAAGCTCGTTTTGAGGGTTTGTACTAAGCACAAAGCGTGCTTAGAAGATAAGCACTAAATTCCTTACTACGAACTTTTTAGGAGAAATAAAAAGGTACAGAGAAAGTAAATTTATTTATAGGGTTTCCCCCTGCTCCCTGCCCCCTGCCCCTTTTCCTCTTTCTAACTTCCGTCCTGCTAACTACCCCATACCTTCCATAACTGGATGGAAGTAAAAGGCGAACCCCAACACTGTATAAGCAGCTAATAACAAAGTGCCTTCCAGCCAATTAGACTTTCCGTCGGAACTAATACTGTTGGCAATCAACACTGACACAACTACAGCGACTAATTCAAAGGGTTTGAAATCCAAATCCATTGGTTGCCCCAATACCCGCCCTGCTATAACTAACACGGGTGCAACAAATAAGGCAATCTGCATACTCGATCCCACAGCTACCGAAAGAGAAAGATCCATCTTGTCTTTCATCGCCACGGTGACTGCTGTAGCGTGTTCAGCCGCGTTACCGACGATGGGAACCAAAATTACCCCTGTAAACAGCGCCGTTAAACCTAGCTGAGATGTAGCCACTTCCAGAGAATCGACCAACATTTCTGACTCAAGTGCCACTAGCAAGGTACATACTAGCAGCACGCCAACCCACAACATCATATTTGGTTTTTTATGAGGAATCTCCTCTTCTTCTGTTTCCGCAACACCCACATCATATAAATAGGAGTGGGTTTTCATCGAAAATAGCAGCGTTAGGGCGTAAACCAAGATTAAAACTACGGCAACAGCAATAGAAAGATTTTGCAATGTTTGTTCGTTGATTCCTTGAGAAGTATAGTTCATTGCTGTTGGCATCAAAATCGCAATCACTGCCAAATTCATCGAAGCAGCATTCACCCGCGCCACAATTGGCTGAAATGTCTGTTCTTTGTAGCGCAGTCCTCCCAAAAGCATGGAAAAACCCATCACTAGTAGTAAGTTGCTAATAATCGATCCCGTGATACTGGCTTTGACTACATCTATTAACCCAGCGTTCAACGCTACTAAGGCAATGATTAATTCTGTAGCATTGCCAAAGGTGGCGTTTAACAAGCCCCCCAGCGATGGCCCAACTACGACAGCAATTTCTTCTGTTGCTGTACCCATCCAAGCTGCTAAGGGCAGAATAGCTAATCCGGCTGTAATGAAAACTGCCAATTCTCCCCACTCCAGAAAGTGGGCTGCTAAGGAAACTGGGATAAACAGAAGTAAAGCGAAAAGAATAATGTTTTTGGTTGACATTTGTTGTCTTAAGTTGAGGGTATCATTCACAGCGAGCAATCCTAAGTTTCAAATTTGGAGTGTTGAATTAACAATCACTTTGATTCAGCACTCCCATAGGATACTCTCAACCGCCTGTAGAGCAATTCAGAAATTGTACTGTTTTCCGTTCAAGGTTGCAGATGTTGTGTAAAGCAAAATTGCGATATAATGAGTTTTCGTAATCTTTTGTTGCAAAACTATGAATTTGAGCCAAAATATTACACCAAAAATGGGGTTTAATATATTAAAAGACAATTAAAATTTTAATTGGCGCTACTAACGAGGAAACCCCTAACTGAGTCTTTGTTCAATGGCTAATTACATTTAAGCCTTTAGGGAAAGGGCTGTGCGATAACGCAGATTTGCCACTACAATGAGGAAGATTTGTCAAAAATTTAGTTAGATTTCATAGTTGTTGTTTATACCGGATTTTGCGCTCAAACCATTGGAGAAAGGTTTACGCACAATGTTTTCGGTGCAACTGTAAGTTTTTTGTTTTGGATAAATATACATGACTTCTGCTGCTGAAATGCCAGCTAGCTCTGGCTCAACGTTAACATTACATTCAGATCCCAAAAACGCTCACGAAACCGATCCCCTGAGAAAGGCTAATGGTGTTTATGTGACGGTGCATGGTCATTTTTACCAGCCACCAAGGGAAAACCCTTATCTGGACGCAATTGAACGCCAACCGAGCGCTGCACCTTTCCATGATTGGAATGAGCGGATTCATTGGGAATGCTATCGTCCAAACGCCTTTGCCAGAGTCTTAAATGACCAAGGTGAAGTGGTGGGGATCGTCAATAATTACGAGTATTTCAGTTTTAATATTGGCCCAACGCTGATGTCGTGGCTAGAACGCTACGATGTGGAGGTTTATCAGCGCATTTTAGAGGCGGATGCCAAGAGTAGCCAACGCTTGCATGGTCACGGCAATGCGATCGCGCAAGTATACAATCACATCATCATGCCTCTGGCGAACGAGCGCGACAAATATACCCAAATTCGCTGGGGTAAAGAAGACTTCCGCTCCCGCTTTGGCCGCGATCCCGAAGGAATGTGGCTAGCAGAAACTGCTGTAGACTACGCCACCCTAGAAGCTCTTGTGGCTGAGGGTATTCGCTTCATTGTCCTGGCACCATCTCAAGCCCTGCGTTGCCGTCCCCTCCCGACTCCAGATCGTCCCCATCCTGAATGGATCGAAGTCGGTGGTAGTCAGATTGATTCCACCCGTCCCTATCGTTGTTATTTGAAGCCGACGCTAGATACTTCATCTTCACCTCTGAGTGCGATGGGCTACGCCCCGCCGGAGGCGATCGCCACTAGCCCCAACGATAGTAGTACAGAAGAATTACCCTACATTGATATCTTCTTTTACGACGGGCCGATATCGCGGGATATGGGTTTTAGTGATGTGGTTTATAATTCCAGTCACTTTGCCGGACGTATTGGTTCGGCAGTACGTGGGGATCATCGTCTGGCACAGTTGATTTCTGTGGCGACAGATGGAGAAACCTTCGGACATCACAAAAAGGGAACAGAGAAAACTTTAGCCTACGCCTTTACCAAAGACTTTCCTCAACAGGGTTGGACGGTGACGAACTTCGCCCACTACCTGAGCTTAAATTCTCCCAGTTGGGAAGTGGAATTAAAGTCAGTCACAGCCTGGAGTTGCGCCCACGGTGTCGGCAGATGGGAGGATGACTGTGGTTGCGGTGGGGAAGGCTCAGTTTGGCATCAGAAATGGCGTCGTCCACTGCGGGATGCCCTAAATTGGCTGCGGGATCGGCTAACTGAAGTGTATGCAGAACATGGTAGACAGTTATTTCGCGATCCCTGGCTAGCGCGAGATGAATATATCCAAGTAATACGCGATCGCTCTGCTAGCAATGTCAACCGTTTTCTCGCCCGTCATCAAACCCACAAACTAACCGCAGCCGAACAAGTAGACGCTTTGCGCTTGTTAGAAATGCAGCGTCATGCTTTGTTGATGTTCACTAGTTGTGGCTGGTTTTTTGAAGAAATTTCCCGTCCAGAAGGGACACAAATTCTGCGCTATGCCGCCCGTGCTTTGGAATTGGCAGGGGAAGTGGCCGGCGTGCAGCTAGAAAAAGGCTTCGTCAAACATCTTGGTTTAGCCCCCAGTAATGTGGATCAGTTCAAACACGGTGCGGAAATTTATCGACAACTAGTGTTAACTGCCCAACTTGGCTTTAAGCAAGTTGCAGCCCATTACGCCATTACTTCCCTGTTTACCAATCAGAAACCAGCAGAAACACATAATTCTCTACCGAGAAAAGATGCTGCTGACAAACAGTCTCAGCGTTACCAGAAGCGGGTTTATTGCTATGCTGCCAATGAGCTAGATTACCAACTGCAACGTATGGGATCGCTAACTCTGGCTGTGGGAAATTTAAAGCTGGTATCAGAGATTACTTGGGAAAGTGAGCATTTGGTATTTGCAGTCCTACATTTGGGAGGCTGGGATTTCCACTGTGGTATTCAACAATTTACTGGGCGGCGTGACTACAGCAAATTAAAAGAAAAGCTGTTTGGGGCGCTAAAACAAGCTAGTGCGGCTCATACGATCTTGGCGATGACACAGCTATTTGGAAAAGAAGCTTTTAACTTGCAAAATCTATTTGCTGAAGAACGCCACCGGATTATGCGGCTGTTGAGCCAGGAAACACTGGCACGTTTAGGACAGTTATATACTCAAGCCTACCGTGATAATTACGGTGTGCTGATGGCGTTTCATCGTGATGAAATCGCAGTACCGCAAGAATTGCAAGTTGCAGCAGATATTGCTTTAGGGCATCGCTGTCTGATGACATTACGATCGCTTGAGCAAGAGATTGCCGATCCCCAAAAAAGTTGGAATCACATCTTAGAATTAGAGGCGATCGCTACTGAAGCAAAACATCTGCGTTGTCGGCTGAATATTCCCGACGGGAAGCAAATGTTAGAACAGTTAATTGCGCGATCGCTCTGGCAATTGTTGCACGATGCCAATGATAGCTTTAATGCAGATATCCAACTATTGGAGCGATTGATTGATGTCGGGGATCAACTAAATATTCATATTTCCCTACAGCGATCGCAGGAACTATATTTTAGTTGTCTGCAAAGTCAGATAGCACCAGTGTGTATTACTAGCGTTGGGAATGAAGGAGATAATCAGTGTCTTCAGTTGCTCAAGTTGGGTAAAAAGTTAGCCGTTGATGTTAGCTCGATCTCAAATCAGTTGAAATAGATGTAGGGACGCACGGTAAAATCTCACGCATAGAGAAGGGGAAAATTTCCCCTTCTCTTTTTAATTTGCTTTACCTAACGTGAGAGCGATCGCAATGGTAGGGATAAAGCCACTCACACCTAAAAAGTCCGAAGGTATGTTTCTCAAAAAAGGTTCCTGCGTGGCGGCTACGTGATATATTGATCCCAGCTTTAGTTTTAACCTCATATAGCCAGGGAAAGGCTATTACTAAAACAGTCATGAAAGTGAAGAGGTAAAGAATTGTAGTTTTAATATTGGGGAATCTTCGAGAATTGCTATTGTGATTTGGAGGCATAGAAATAAGAAACGAATAGCCCGTACTATTGTAGCCTAAAGCTGAAAATATCGCCGGAAGCGGGGGTCAATATTATCTGTTTTCTGCTGATTGCAGGTAAGACAGAGAGTTTGTAAATTGCTAATATCATTTTGACCTCCACGGACGAGGGGAATAATATGGTCGATGCTGAGGTGAGTTTCTATAGTAGTTTTACCGCAGCTTTGACACTGGTATTGGTCGCGTTGTAAAACGTATTTTTTTACTTCCGGTGGGATACGAATGCGGGGAGTTTTGCTCATTTGTTTTCTAGTTACTCAGAAATCTTTCCAAGCTGGGTACGTCTACCCAACTTGCTTTTTGATGCGATTCATGAGATAAATCCATCAACAGCTGAGAATAAATTCCTTCGCGTAGTGATGGTGTAATTTCCTGATGGCGGTCAATTCCTTGCACCCATTGGTCTATTACGCGGATAAATGCTGAAATCCGGCCATCAGCATAATTTTTGGGAAAAATTAACCGATTCGGTATTTCTATTTCTGTTAGAGATTTACCTGGCTGGGAACCCCAAACACGAAAACCATGTATATAATCTTTTTGATTTTCACTGCCTACAATTAATGTACCGCGATCGCCATATACTTCTACCCAATGCGTTCTTGCTGCATGAACAACCGCACTGATAGAAAGTTGGCAAGGTGTACCATTGGCTAATTCCAGCGTTAATATACAGTTATCATCTGTATTCACTGCCTTAGATTCCCCGCTAATCAAGTCAACTCGTGTAGGAATAGCAGTAGTTAAATGAGCGTTTAATCTACGCACTGGCCCGAATAACCAGTGAATATAATCGAAGGCGTGAGAACCCAAAGATCCCAATGCACCGCCTCCTTTCTCTTTCTCAGAATACCAATTCCAAGGGCGTGAAACATCAGCACGAGAAGAACCTAACCAATCAATTTTAATTAGGCGTAACTCACCCACATAGTTTTCTGACAATAATTCTGCAAACAATTGCCATGCTGGTACAAAGCGAAATTCAAAGTCTACAGTTGCAATGACGCTTTTGGCTTTAGCTAACTGATAAAGTTCTTTCGCTTCAAATGCATTTAAAGTTGTCGGTTTTTCTAATAATAAATGTTTGCCAGCTTGCAGTACAGTTTTTGCCATTTCATAGTGCAAAAAAGGCGGTGTCGAAATGCTGACGGCTTGCACTTCTGGTAATGCCACAATATCTGCAAGTGAGTCGAAAGCGTGACGAATATTATGAGATTCTGCTATGGCTTTGGCTTTATTTATATCGCGGTGATAAACAGCAACTACCTCAGTCCGAGAATGTGCTTGGAATCCGGGTATATGGACTTTTTGACCAAATCCAGTGCCGACGATCGCAACTCCAATCATCTAATTTTTATCCTCATATTTATGCAACTTATTGTTTACTTATAATTTATCTCTAATATGTAGTTATATCAAAGTTTATTGGCAATATTTTCCTCCTGCTTTGCGGTTGATATTGAGTTGATAACATCTAGCGATCGCTCTTTTGAATCTAGTATACTATCAGATAGGCTTATCGTAAAACTCTAATTGTAAAGGGGTAACGATAATGCTCGCCATTGTAAGCTTTAACAGCAGCAAAAGTCACTACAAAGGATTGTAGTAACAGTTTGAATAAAATTAATAACATAAGTATAATTAATAAATTATCTAAAGTATTTTTTATTTGATTAATTGAACCATTAGTAGTCACTGCTAGACTCAAGCTAGTTACTACTAAAATTAAGGATATTGCAATCGCAATAAAAGTATAAAAAGTTAAAGAAATTTGAAAATTTAAGGATTCCTTACCTTGTAAATCAATCCAAGGATATTGAGATTTTTTAAAGTGCCAAATGATGAATGGAGGCAAAATATTTAAAGGTATATATAAAGGAATGCCAATAAATACTAAAAAACCCAATAATATCCACCCTAGCAAAGCCGAGAGATGACACAACATCGCCCATATACGGATTTGTTGTTTAGGTTTTTCTTTCATGGCTTTTTATTGGTAGTGGATTTAGCTGATAATTCCCCACTATAATTATCTATAAAAAAGCCACCAAAGTTAAAATCTGAGTATTTCTCGGTGATAATTGACGAAAAGAGGTTTTATTTGCCAGGTTATGTTTTCTCCTGGTAATATAGCAATCCTATTTGATTCCTGATTACTCGTAAGGATCGGGGACTAGGGACTGGGGACTGGGAAGATAGGAATAAAGGTGTACTGAGTGAGTTTTTTCAGAAATCAAATATGAGTCCTATAGTGCAACTTCTATCATAGTTAGGTTAAGCAACTCGAAGTAGCAAACACAACTGTTTGGTTCAGATTGTGGTATAATTCACAACTTTTAAGTATACCTGCGTAGGCGTAGCTAGTTGATACCGTGTCCGCTTAAAAACTTATCATTGAGATCGCAGAGATGCAGATAAGAGAGGTTTTTGGGCTTTTTGCTTCCCTCTTTTGGCATAAAGTTTCGCAGATTGCACTGCTAAAGATGGCCTTGGCGTAGCTTTTTGACGTAAAACCTTTGAGAATTTCATCAACGCGATCGCAATCTGAAAATAGTCTGAAAGTTTACATTCAGTACTGGCGAAAATAGCAACTATCTTTTGGGATACCTAATAGCAAGGTTTTTCTAAATAAAGGATGAATCCAATAAATCTGTTTGCGATCGCGTTCAGGAGGATGTATGACTTAACGTATAAGTTATATCAGATGAGTTTGCTTGAATTTGTATATCTATCCTACTTTTCCTACCTTTCCTACTTTTCCTACTTTCAATTAAATTGTTTTAATTCGTATTTAAAATCACGAATCATAAAAAACATTTTTTTCAAAAGAAAGGTAAAATATAAGCCATAAGAGGGAAGAAAGCCCCGAAATAAATTAGTTAGTTTTAAAAGCCAGTAATTAAACCGATCGTATTAATAAATATCAGTGCAACTACATCGATTACGTTGGTTACAATTTTTTATTTAAATATATCAAAAAAAATTGATAAAACTTAAACATGAAAGTGACATAATTATGAATCAATAATTAATTAATTAAATATTTCCTTAAGTTAATAACTGGAGATTAAAAAACTGGTTTATGGCACGACGTTCGTTGAAAGCATCTATTGTAGGTATTGAGAAAGCAAAAAAGGCTTTTAAAATTAGAGAATGGACGCAAGAATATTTAGCTAGCGAGATAGGACTTGAGACTCGGCAACCAATCTGGAAATTTTTTACAGGCAAGCCGATTGAGCGTCAGAACTTTATGGAAATATGCTTTCGACTCGGTTTAGATTGGCAAGATATTGCTGAACTACCCAATCAGAAGCTACTGACAGAAAACAACCAGGAATGGGAAAGGGAAAACTGCCAAGATACCGAAAGCTTAGTGCAAATGTTGCGATCGCGTCTAAGTGATAAGATTAAATGCCAATGTGGCACTACCAGATTGTTAGATATCGATCGACCAATTCAACTAGAAGAAATTTATGTCAGCACCAATATTCTGAATAATATTACAAGTCGAAGATGGGTAGATATCCTCGACCTACAAAGCTTCATTCCCGAAGAGTTCGACTGTTTTACTTTTAATCAACTTTATCAAGAACGAGTTTCTGCAATTCAAGCAGTTATCACCTATCCCAAACTCATGGTACTAGGTAAACCAGGGTCTGGTAAAACTACGTTTTTACAGTATATTGCCATGCAATGCAATCAAGGCAAATTACTATCAGACCGGATACCAATTTTTATTCGCTTGAAAAACTTTGCCGAGGATGCTAGAGAATCCGGAAATTACAGTTTATTGAACTATATTAGTCAAGAGCTTGCCAACTGCGGTGCTTCAGACCAAGAAATTCAAACATTACTAGTTAGTGGCAAAATATTAATTCTACTGGATGGCTTAGATGAAATTCCAGAAGATGATAACGCCAAAATTATCACTAAAATTCGTAGTTTTGCTGCAACTTATTACCAAAATAAGTTGATTCTAACATGTCGTATCGGTTATCAACAGTATCAGTTTGAAGAATTTAGCGATGTTGAAATTGCTGATTTTGATTGTTCTCAAATTGAGGCCTTTGTGCAAAATTGGTTTGTCAACGTTAGCAAAAATTCCATCGAAAAAGGAAAAGCCTTAGCTTGTCAGTTCGTGCAAAAATTACAGTTATTAGAGAATCAACAAATTCGAGAACTAGCTGTCAGACCACTTTTGCTTAATTTGGCTTGTTGTGTGTTTCAAGCTGGCTCGGACTTTCCAATTAGAAGGGTCGAATTTTACAGACAAGGATTGGACATTTTGCTCAATCGCTGGGATAAAGTGAGGAACATTAAACGAGATGAAATTTATCTTCATTTGTCTTTAGCTCAGAAGATTGAACTGCTGAGTCAAATTGCTGCTAGTACGTTTAAACAAGGTCATTACTTTTTCACACAAAGTATTGTCGAGCAATACATTACGGACTACCTCTGTAACTTACCCATAGCCCAAACTGAGCCTGGTATGCTGCAACTCAACAGTGAAGCAGTGCTGAAATTGCTTGAAACACATGGATTACTAATAGAGCAGGCGCAGGGAATTTACTCGTTTTCGCATATAGCTTTTCAGGAGTATTTAACAGCTAAAAATATTGTTACTAGGGCTAACCCCCAAATATTAGAAAAAAAATTAATCGATCTGGTTAGTCATTTAACTGAACCACGTTGGCGCAAAATTTTTTTACTAACCGTTGGGATGTTGGATAATCCCACTTGTCTGTTGCAATTAATGAAGCAACATATCGATCGGCTTGTCGCCTTTGACCGGCAATTAGAAAATTTCTTCAACTGGCTTAACCATAAGTCTCTTTCAGTTCAGTCTACTCATAAAAGAGTAGCTATTCGTGCCTTTTATCTAACCCTAGAACTTCTCGACGATCTGAGCTTGACTAATGACTTGGCTTTTTCTCTTGGCATCGATCTCAGACTTACTAGCAATCTTACCCCTGATTTAGCTTTAGATATAACTCTTCAGTGTGCCCTTCACTTAAGCGTTGCCCTCTCTAACGAGCCGACTTTAGATCGAGTTTTGGCTTTAAACTTTGCTCTTTCTGATGACCGAATTCTTGTCTGTCACCCTGAGTTACAGCATTCTTTGCAAAAACTCAAAGAACAATTACCAACCCCAGTTCAAGGCAGAGAAAAGTTAAAAGAATGGTGGAATGCTAACGGTCAAACTTGGGCTAATAATTTGAGGTTGGTGATAGTTCAGTGTCGCAACATTGGTCATCAATGGCAGTTCAGCGAGGAGCACAAAGAAATACTCAAGCAGTACTACACTGCCAGTCAGTTATTGGTAGATTGCCTTAATAGTGCTTGTAAAGTAACTCCCACCGTACCAGAGAGTCTTTTAGCAACGTTATTGTTACCCACCCCTAAAATATTGATGAAATACGGCAGCTAGCAGCTTTATGAAGGATAGTAGTAACAAGTTTTAAACTACTCTTTTCCGAGTTAGTATATGTAGTATAAAATTTTTAGCAAAATTTCGTCCATTGGCTGAAATTGAAGCCTGAATCTATGTATTCAACTACACATTTTTGAACTGACTCAGCAACTAACGTTGCTAGTTTGATCGACCAACTGGATACAAAACTGGACTAAAAGTATACGTTAATTCATACATTTTCGTAAACGCGATCGCAAACGTACTTCTGGCACAGTATTAAATATTGCAATGTTGTTAATCAATAGCGATTGTGGTGGTACTAACGCAAAATATGCTGCCAATGCATTGAACTAAGTATATGTGTGTTTCTTTTTTTGAGCCAATTGACGTAGCGTTTCAGTAACAAGGAAATAAATTTGCAGGGAATTGTCGGGGGTAATTTGCGAAACTTGACTTCAACACCTTCTGGCTTCTGTGCTGAACCACTTGCACAAGGCGAGGTAGTCACAGCAAAAGGTAAGTTTTTCTTTATTAAGGATAAAAAGTTTTTTCTTAAAGGAGTTAGTTACGGCCCTTTCTCCATTGGTAGCCACGGTGAATCTTTTCCAGAAAAATCAGTTGTGGAAAAAGATTTCGCCATGATGGCAGAAATGGGGGCTAACTGTGTGCGTACCTATACTGTTCCACCTGATTGGCTGTTGGATCTAGCTGCAATCTCTGGTCTGAGGCTGTTAATTGGTATACCTTGGTCTCAGCATATTGCCTTCCTTAACTCTTCTGCTCTAAAAGCAGAAATCCGTAACTGCATTGTTCAAGGAGTTAAAGTTTGCCGGAATCATCCCGCTACCTTTGCCTATTTGGTGGGCAATGAAATTCCTCCAGATATTGTCCGATGGCATGGAGCAAAACCAGTTCGAGCTTTTATTAAAGAGTTAATGGCGGTAGCAAAAGACAGCGATCCCGAAGGTTTGGTGAGTTATGCCAATTACCCCTCTACAGAGTATTTAAATATTGACTTTACTGATTTCTCATGCTTCAACGTTTACTTGCATCGGGAAACAGATTTTCGCCGCTACCTCTCGCGACTCCATAACCTAGCCGAGGATAAACCTCTAGTGCTGAGTGAGTTTGGCGTTGACTCAATGCGTGAAGGAACCCAAGCCCAAGCCGAAATTCTCTCTCAAAAGCTGTCATCTAGTTTTGAGATGGGAGCAGCCGGGACAATAATATTTTCTTGGACGGATGAATGGTTTACCGGCGGATATGCCATACAGGACTGGGCTTTTGGTCTAGTTGACGCCGAACGGCTCAAAAAGCCTGCCTTTGAGACAGTTCAGCAGTATTACACAGCGCCTCTACCGCCAGCGCTACCTGAGTATCCTAAAGTCTCAGTGATTGTCTGCGCTTACAATGCTGAACGCACGATGGATAGTTGTCTAGCTTCTCTCAAAGAACTCAACTATCCCAACTATGAAGTCATTGTAGTTAATGATGGATCGAGCGATCGCACTTTAGAAATTACTCAGCGTTACGACTATGTACGGCTAATTAGCCAAGAAAATAAAGGACTAAGCGTCGCCCGCAACGTTGGTATGACCGCCGCAACTGGCGAGATTGTCGCCTATACCGATTCTGATTGTATGGCAGATCCAGACTGGCTCACCTATCTGGTCGCCAATCTCTCCTCTGGTGTAGCTGCCGTAGGCGGGCCCAACTTATCTCCCCCGGAAGACTCTCTTGTTCCCGCCTGCGTTGCTGTCTCACCCGGCGTACCTACCCACATACTTTTGAGTGATGAAGTAGCCGAACATATTGCTGGCTGTAACATGGCTTTTCGTCGGGAGGTTCTACAAGAAATTAACGGCTTCAACCCGATATTTCGTACTGCTGGGGATGATGTCGATATCTGCTGGCGACTGCAAGATCGAGGTTACACCATTGGTTTTAGCCCAACGGCAATCGTATGGCATTTTCGCCGAAATACAGTAGCAGCCTATCTCAAACAGCAGCAAGGTTATGGCAAGGCAGAAGCGCTCGTTTATTTTCAGCATCCCTACCGCTTTAACCTTCTGGGACAGCCTTCTTGGTTGGGGAGAATCTATGGAGATTTATCGGCATTTCTTCGTATTGGTCAACCAATTATCTACTCTGGGGTGTTTGGTCGCGGTCTGTTTCAAACCTTGTACGAGCCTTCCTCGTCTCTGATTTCTTACCTGCCACTGACACTGGAGTGGAATGTCGCAGCTTTTATCCTATTTGTCTCTGCGCTTTTATCTGGCGATCGCCCCTGGTTGGGTGCAGCAATGTTCCTCATCTCTTTTACCTGGTGTGTAGCTGGTGCTATACAAGCGCGGATTGACTCTCGTTTTCTCAAAAGAAGGGCACGGTTGCTGGTGGCGCTACTGATTTACCTGGGGCCAATTGTACGTAGTATAGAGCGCTATAAATGGCGAATCAAAGAACTTAAGAAAGCCGAGCCGATAAAGTTTGATGAACTGTAAATAAAAATAGAAGCATTAAAAAAAATGACTCAAACACTAACTCAAGCAGATTTAATTCAATTTGATTCGCCAGCGCACAAAGTAAATATTTCTTGGCGCGATCGCGCCTATGAGTTGTCCTATTGGACAGATGCAGGAATAGAGAAGGAGAATCTGCTGCAAAAAGTGATGGATTTACTCTTGCCTTGCAAGTATTTCATTGCGATGGATCGAGGCTGGAGCGACTGGGATTTAGAGATTTACCAGGGGATTTGGTCAAAAATTCAGCTGAAAGTATGTGCTGAAAATCATGGAGGTAACAAAAGAGTTTTGAGAGTGCGGTGTGCCTTGAGAATGTCACAGTTAGCCATGATGGCGATGGTTGGCTATTGTCTCTTGGCAATTGTGGCGATCGTTCTGGAAATGCCAGAAGTAGCAAAACTTACAATTGCACTAAGTATATTAAACACCATTGTCATCTTATATCAGAACTTCCAGTTGGGACGTATTCTTTACCAAGTACTGGAGATTGTTGCCAAAAGAGTTTACTTGCTGCCAATACAAACCACCAACAACCAGTCTGTCGCAGAAAGTGTAATATTACAGCCATGACAAACGTCTTGGTACTCCAGTAAGCAAATGACCAGACGAGAGGTAAATCTGCAAGTGAGGCAAGAGATCGAATTAATAATGCATCGATACGGGCAGATGCTCCGATATCCGCTGCGCCAGTGGCGTACCTTAATCGCAATCCTCGGTCTCACGGCTGGCACTTGTGCCACCGCCACACTTCAACCTTGGCCAATGAAAATCTTGGTGGATTATGCTTTCGGCCAGGCAGTCATCCCCCCGCCGGTTCGCTCATTCCTGGGGACTTTTAACTTGGCGCTCACACCAGCGTTGCTGGTTGTTGTCGCCGCTGTTTGTAGCCTTGGACTTTATGCTTTAAACGCTACCTTGGAAACTAGCCTTAGCTGGGCCTGGAGCGCTGCTGGGCAAGGTATGGTCTACGAACTTGCCCAAAGACTGTTCTATCGTTTGCAACGCCTTTCACTGCTGTTCCATAGCCAACGGACTGTGGGTGATTCCCTCAGCCGTCTAGCCGGAGATACCTATTGCGTTTATACCTTAAGCGGTGCTTTGCTGATTTCACCTGTGCAATACCTGCTGACGCTAGCAACTATTAGCCTCGTCGCCTGGAATCTAAGTCCTTTACTAACGCTGCTTTCGCTTTTCGTAGCCCCAATAATGGGCTGTTCAGCCCTTGTTTTTGGTTCCCGACTCAAGCGCCGGACAAAACTTAACCGGGAAGCCCAGTCCCGCCTCACCAGTTTTGTCCACCAAACGGTAACAGCAATCCCGATGATTCAGGCATTTGGTAGAGAGAGTTACAATACCCAGCAGTTTGAGCATTTAGCGGCAGACGCAGTTGTTCTCTCACAACGCGAAACTCTGCTCAAGAGTGTTTACGGTGTGGCCAATGGTACTGTGACAACGATTGGGACTGCGATCGTTCTGTATGTGGGCGGACAGCAGGTGTTATTGGGGGCTATGAGTATCGGTAGCTTGCTTGTCTTTTTAGCATACCTACAATCTATACAAGGAGCATTTAAGGGTCTATTTGGCATCTACGGCAGCCTGAAGTCTGTAGATGCCAATATAGATAGAGTGTTAGAGGTTTTGGATGCTGAAGATGGAGTGCAGGATGCCCCTGGTGCTAGACCATTGCCAGCTCGTCCAACAGAAGGACGCGGACACGTATGTTTAGAGAAAGTTAGCTTCGGTTACGAACCGAACTATCCCGTCCTCAAAGAAATTACCCTAGAAGCGCGATCGGGAGAAACGATCGCACTGGTAGGCGCGACAGGTGCTGGTAAGAGTACGCTGGTTTCTCTGATTCCCCGCTTTTTTGACCCCTGGCAGGGACGAGTCCTCTTTGATGGGGTGGATGTCCGAGATGTGCAACTCAAAAGCTTGCGCGAGCGAATTGCCCTGGTGCTGCAAGAGCCGTTTTTACTGCCGCTCTCGGTGGCACAGAACATTGCCTACGGATGTCCAGAAGCAAGCCTAGAGAAGATTGTCGCAGCAGCCAAAGCGGCTAAGGCAGACGACTTCATCCAACAGTTGCCCCAAGGGTATGATACCCCGATCGGTGAAAGAGGAGCGCTCCTCTCTGGGGGACAGAGACAGCGAATAGCGATCGCCCGCGCCCTGCTCAAGGATGCGCCAGTACTGATTCTCGATGAACCCACTTCTGCCCTGGATGCCCAGACTGAGAATTTACTCCTAGAAGCTTTAGATCGCCTGATCGAAGGCCGGACTACATTTATCATTGCCCATCGACTTTCCACGATTCAACGAGCAGATCGGATTGTAGTTCTGGAGCAGGGAAAGGTTGTGGAAATGGGAACGCATCAAGAGTTGCTGGCTATCGGTGGTTTCTACCAGCGTTTGCACTCCTTGCAGTTTTCCAAACCGCCGCAGGAGGCCGTTCTATGAAACTGTGGTGGCTGCGACTGGCGCGTTACGCCCTGGTTCGTTGGCGCAAACTCACCTTTGTCATGCTGCTAATGCTGATTAATGTCGGGCTAAATGTACTCAAACCCTGGCCTTTGAAGTTGATCGTTGATTGCGTCTTGAACAATCAATCGCTACCAAATAACGTTGTTTGGCTCAAAACCTTGCCTGGTAGTGAATCCGATATGCAGTTGCTCGGTTGGTTAGCAGCTGCCACAATCGTTTTATTTTTATCCAGTGAGGGAGTTCGGCTGATACAGGAATATGTTGGAGCTGGTGTTGGCAGCCAGATGGTTTATGACTTGGGAGCAGCACTATTCGATCGCTTACAGCATCTTTCTTTGAGATTCCACAACCAACAACGTGCTGGCGATCTGGTCAGGCGGGTAATGACTGACAGCATCTGTATTCAGAATCTGGCAATGGGGGTTTTTCTGCCCGTGCTTACTTCTCTGGTGAATTTGGTCGCAATGTTCGGCGTGATGTGGCAGATTAATCAACTGCTTTCACTGCTCTCGCTGACGATCGCTCCTTTAATAGTCTTACTAATTTGGGTCTTTAACCAGCCCATGACTGAACGAACCTATCAGTATCAACAGTTTGAAGGTGAGATCGTCGCACTCAGCGAGCAAACCTTGACAGCAATACCGATTATTCAAGCATTCGGACGTGAAGCATACGAAGATCAGCGCTTTCGCTACCTGTCTCAAAAAGCCCTGCAAGCTTATGTACGCTCTATCCTTGCCCAAATGCAATTCAAAGTTGGGGTGGGTGGCGTAACCGCAGTTGGAACAGCAGCAATCATGGCTTATGGTGGCTTCCAGGTTTTGGATGGATCGCTCTCAATTGGTTCTTTACTGGTCTTCCTCTCTTATCTCGCCTCCTTGTACGTGCCGATGGCAACTCTAGCTTATATGTCGTCGAGTTTTGCGGCGGCAGCTGCTAGCGCTAGGAGAGTGCTAGAGGTTTTAGATGCTCAAGATGGGGTGCAGGATGCTCCTAATGTTAGACCATTGCCAGTTCGTCCAGTCGGAGGAAGCGGACACGTATGTTTAGAGAAAGTCACCTTTGGTTACGAACCGAACTATCCCGTCCTTCAAGAAATTACCCTAGAAGCGCGACCGGGAGAAACGATCGCACTCGTAGGCGCAACGGGTGCTGGCAAAACTACCCTAGTCTCCCTGATTCTCCGGTTTTTTGATCCTTGGCAGGGACGAGTCCTCTTTGATGGGGTGGATGTCCAAAGCGTGCCAGTCAAAAACTTGCGCGAGCAGATTGCCCTGGTACTGCAAGAGCCGTTTTTACTGCCGATAACTATTGCTGAGAACATTGCCTATGGCTGCTTTAATGCTAGCCGGGAAGCGATCGTCAAAGCCGCTCAAGTTGCCAATGCTGACAGCTTTATTCAACGATTACCTCAAGGTTATGACACGGTAATTGGTGAACGCGGAGCGACACTTTCAGGAGGCGAGAAACAACGGTTAGCGATCGCCCGCGCCCTGCTCAAGGATGCTCCAGTGCTAATTCTGGATGAACCCACCTCTGCCCTAGATGCTCAAACGGAGTTTCTGCTGCTGGAGGCATTAGAGCGACTGATGGCAGGACGGACTACGTTTATCATTGCCCATCGCCTCTCAACAATTCAACGAGCTGACCGAATCGTAGTTTTGGAGCGGGGGAAAGTAGTAGAGATGGGAACTCACGAGGAGTTGCTAGCGGTAAATGGTTATTACAAGAAGCTGTATAAATTACACTTCGGCTCAACTCAACCATGCGATCTGCGATCGTGAATTCGCAAACAGGTGGTTAGAAAACTAGCAAGATTTCTGTTTAAAGAGTTTGATCCATGAAGTATTGCATTGTTAATGGAGATGATTTTGGTGCTAGTCAAGGAATTAACAGTGGCATTGTTGAAGCCCACTGTAAGGGAGTCCTAACTAGCACGAGCTTAATGGTGAATATGCCAGCGAGTGAGGAAGCAGCTATCTTAAGCCGTAAACTACCCGAACTGAGCGTTGGTTTGCATATAAATATCACAACCGAGGATGGAGAATTAGCACTCGATCTCACGACTTTGGATCGATGCCGTGCCGAACTAAATCGCCAATTGGAACGCTTTCAAGAGCTAACAGGGCGTCTACCGACTCATCTTGACTCGCATCATAACATCCATCGCTCTCCTCAATTACTGCCCCACTTCCTTAATTTGGCGCAGCAATATCGATTGCCACTAAGAGAACACTCTCCGGTTCGTTATTTCCCCAGCTTTTATGGGCAATGGGATGGAGAGACGCACCTGGAGCAGATTAGTGTGGAAAATTTAGTCCAAATGCTAGAAACCGAAGTTCAGGAAGGGTTTACTGAATTGAGCTGCCATCCAGGTTACGTCGATCCAGAGTTTTCATCAACCTATGCGATCGAGCGAGAAACGGAATTACAAACGCTTTGCAGCCCAATCATCAGAAGCAAGCTCACAGAACTCCAGATCCAACTTATAGGCTTTCGAGAACTCGCCAATTTTCTAGCAAACCTATCAGCTTAGTTGGGAGGGAAGTATTATGTCTGTCGTTGTCATCTCCCCATCAAACGTCGTGACCTTTCCAGAAGGAGGGGGTCATTTCTGGGTTTATATGCAATATGTGCAGGGGCTGCGCCAGTTGGGATGTGAGGTGTATTGGCTAGAGCGCTTCCACAGCAGCGGCGATCGAGAGCAGGATAAACTTATGCTTTCTACGTTTTATCAACGTATGGAACGCTATGGACTGAGTGGAAAGGTCATCCTTTATTCAGACCAGAAGGCGATATCGGATCGTGGCAGCGAGTATGAATACGTCGGAGTTTGGTCATCAAAGGCACAGGCAATCTTTCGGCAAGCAGACCTTTTACTAAATTTTTACTATGGTATTCATCCAGCTTTGCTTTCATGTTTTCGACGGACTGCTTTAATAGATATCGATCCAGGTTTATTACAATTTTGGATAACAGTTGGACAGCTCGTCGTACCCCCACACGATTATTACTTTAGTACTGGTGAAACTGTCGGCACACCTAGCGCTAAGTTTTCGGATTGTGGTTTGACTTGGATGCGAATTCGACCACCAGTATGTCTTGAATTGTGGCCATACGTTTACAATCCCAACAGCGAAGCATTTACGACTGTCTCCGGTTGGTGGGGCAATGGTGGCAAAGGGGAATGGATTACGGACGGGCAGGATATCTGCTACGAGAACAACAAGCGAGTTTCCTTCATGCAATTTGTGGAACTACCGCGCTTAACCGACCAAGTGCTTGAGCTGGCGCTGTGCCTGGGTGAGGGAGACGTGGAAGATGACCAAAGCAGAAAAGAGCAAAGCTGGCAAGCTAACAATACCGTACCGTCTGATGTTACTGATTATAAAGGAGACGCAGAGGATCGAGAAGTGCTGGAGAGCTATGGTTGGCGGGTGGGTCATGCCTACAAAATGGCTAGCAGTCCAGATAGGTATCAATCTTACATCCAAATGTCGCGAGGAGAGTTTAGTTGCGCTAAACCTTCATGCATGAAGTTTCAAAATGCCTGGATTAGCGATCGCACCCTCTGCTATTTAGCAAGCGGGAAACCTGTTGTTGTTCAACATACTGGATCGAGTTCCTTTCTACCCGATGGCGAGGGGATGTTCCGGTTCTCGACGCTTAGTGAAGCAGCTGATGCTTTAGCAACAATAAATACCAATTATGAAAAGCACTGTCGAGCAGCAAGGGAAATTGCTGAAACATATTTTGAAGCTAAACAAACTTTGAATGGCATCCTTAACTATGCTCTTAAATTTCAACGATCGATGGAGTGAACCCAATGATCCTTTCTTTTGACTATCCGCCTGCTAATCGGGGAATAGTCGTCGTCTGGGGAATGCTAGCATCCTTCCCATTTGGAGGCATGACTTGGCAAGTGCTCCACTATCTAGCAGGCTTGCGGCGATTAGGTTTCGATGTCTGGTACGTCGAGGATACTGATAGCGAACTATTAGATCCCATTACCTTCTGCTGGCATACATCAGAATATTCAGCAAATGTGCGCTATCTTGCCCAATACATGGATAGTATCGGTTTGGGCGATCGTTGGATTTTCCGTCCTCCAGGAGTGCGAGATGCAACCCTGGGAGCACGTGACTTAATGGGATTGGCAAAATTATACAAGGAAGCGGATGCAGTCATCAATCTATGTGGATACCATCCCCTACGTAGTGAGCACGACGATATAGCCTGTCTTATATATTTACAAACCGATCCGATGGTCGATCAGATTAAAGTAGCTGAGAATGACGCTCAAAAGATTGAGCAACTTGATGCTTACAATTACTTATTCACCTATGGCGAGAATCTTGAAGCGCCCGACTGTCTTGTACCCGTCGATCGATACCAGTGGCATCCTACGCGACCGCCAGTTTGCCTCGATTGGTGGTTTACCGATAGTCCACCAATTTTGGACTCAGCTCTGACAACTATCTCAAACTGGGAGCATTGGGACAATGATATCCTTTGGCAGGGAGAGAAGTATTACTGGCGCAAAGACCGAGAATTCCGGCGTTTCATAGACCTTCCAACAAAATCTTTGCTACCGCTTGAGCTTGCTCTTGAAGGTATTAATGTTCAAGAGCAAGCTGAAATGATTAATCACGGTTGGCGGATTGTTTGTGCTAGGGCATTATCCGATCCGATCGCCTATCGTAACTATATTTGTGCCTCTCTAGGCGAGTTCACTGTGACAAAGGATCAGTATGTTCGTCCTCGCACTGGCTGGTTCAGCGATCGCTCTGTCTGCTATTTAGCGGCAGGTCGTCCTGTAATAACACAAGAAACAGGATTTAGCAAGTTCTTGCCTACAGGGAAGGGATTATTTGCATTCAACACTATGGAAGATATTCTCGCGGCAGTAGACGCGATCGAAAGCGACTACGAAGGCAATTGTCGGGCAGCCCGCGAAATTGCCTCAGAGTACTTTGCCGCAGAGAAAGTGATTGGCAGTCTCATGGAACGAGCGGGGTTCTAAGCATGGCACGCATTGTTGTTTGCGGATATATGATTCGACATCCAGTAGCTGGCAATCTCTTAGCCTACTTTCACTATGTTTTAGGGCTACATCATTTGGGACATGAAGTCTTATACCTGGAGGAAAGCGGCTGGGCTGGGTCTTGCTATAATCCCATCGCCCACAATTACACTGATGATCCAGGCTTTGGACTTCACGCAGTCCAAACGCTAATACACAGTTATGGCGTGAATGCCACAGTCTGTTATGTAAATCGGGATACAGGAGATGTCTACGGTGCAGATTGGCAAGAAATAAAGCAGATGCTCAAGACGGCGGATCTGTTATTAAATATCGGTGGAGTTTGCTGGTTATCTGAATTTCTTTTATGCAAACATCGAGTATTAATCGATATGGACCCATTCTTTACCCAGATTGGGACGTTCGCTGCCGAGGGTCGTAACGATTATCACGCCTACTTTAGTTATGGCGTTAATATTGGACAACCCGATTGCGGCATACCGAGTGATGGAATTGAATGGCTCCCTACCGTACCGCCTGTTGTGCCAGAGATATGGAAAAGCCCAATACTTATTCCCGAAGATAGTGGCGAAGAACGCGCAGATTTACCATTCACGACAATTGCCAATTGGAATGCCTATGGAGGTGTGACTTACAAAGGTGAGGATTATGGGCAGAAAGATCGAGAATTCATGCGTTTGCTGGAACTCCCTAGCCACTGTTCGCAGAAACTCGAACTCGCTCTTGCTGGCAAGGATGCAGAAATAGCAGAGGTTACGAAATCTTTAAAGGCGGCAGGTTGGTTAGTTCGAGATGGCAAAAAAATTAGCGCTAGTCTGTCAATCTACATAACTTATCTGACTGGCTCCCGTGGAGAATTTAGCGTTGCCAAACAAGCTTATGTCAAAACCCGTAGCGGTTGGTTTAGCGATCGCAGTGTTTGTTATCTCGCTGCTGGTCGTCCCGCCATCTTACAAGATACCGGATTTAGCGATTGGCTGCCGACGGGGCAAGGTGTGTTGGCGTTTTCATCTTTGGAGGAAGCGGTAGATTGCATCGAGCGCGTCAATACAAATTATCTAGCTCACTGTCAGGCAGCAAGGGAATTAGCCGAACAATTCTTTAGTTACAAAGTGGTGCTACCTCGACTACTGGAAACAGTTTTAAGCAAGAACACAGCCCATCTATCTCAATTTCGAGTCTGACTGGCTATGGAGAAGGAAAAATCATCAGCTAATAAATCTAATGAAAACATATAACAAATTTAAAATAGGATGATTATTATTTTTGCTAGTGCTATTGGTCGGTTTCCCATAGGAGGCAACGCCTGGTCTGACCTGCAATACCTCCTGGGTCTGCGTGCGCTTGGGCATGATATCTTCTACTTAGAAGAATGCGGGTTAGAGTCGTGGGTTTATAACTGGCAGACTGAAGAATTCACAACCGAGTTAGACTATCCCAGCAATTATGTGACAAACTGCCTGGAACCGCTTGGCTTTGCAAACCAATGGATTTACCGCGCTGGCTCTCGCTCAATAGGGATGGCAGTTGACGAGTTTAACGATGTTTGTTCCCAAGCTGATTTAATGATTGTTCGTGGCTCTCCACTTTCTGTTTGGAGAGATGAGTATGGATGGCCGCAGCGCCGCATCTACATTGACGCCGATCCAGGTTTTACGCAGATTAAGATTGCTAGCGGTAATTCGGAATTAGTAGAGACAATTGAACGTTGCGATCGCCTCTTCACGATTGGGCAACGCATTGGTGCTGAGGACTGTCTTATTCCCACAAACGGTAGGCATTGGCAAAAGACATTACCTCCAGTAGCACTGCCTTACTGGCCAGTAACTGAAGACAATCACACCACCCACTTCAGTTCGATTATGCAGTGGCACAGTTATCGAGAGGTGGTCTACGAAGGAGTCACCTACGGCAATAAGGATAAAGAGTTTTTAAAGTTTATAGATATACCGCAACTCACCAAACAGCAATTTCGGATTGCTTTAAGCGGTGGCTTTCCCGATCAACTATCACAGTATGGCTGGGAAGTGATTCCCGGATGGATTGCCTCCTTTACACCAGAATCTTACCAGAAATTTGTCCAAGCATCCCGCGCTGAGTTTGGAGTCGCAAAACAGGGTTATGTTGCTACCAAAGGTGGCTGGTTTAGCGATCGCAGCGTTTGTTATCTCGCTTCCGGTAAGCCAATTCTAGTTCAAGACACAGGTTTAAGCGATTGGTTGCCGATCGAAGAAGGGATTTTAACTTTTTGCGACCAACAGGAGGCAGTCAAAGGTGTAGAAGCCATCAACGCTGACTATGAGCGACACAAGTATGCAGCACGCAGGTTAGCAGAGGAATATTTTGACTCAGATAAAGTTCTTTCGTCTCTGCTAGAGGCGGCAATGAATTAACTGTCATTGAGTATAGGAGATATATTATGTCAACAGTAACTATCGGATTCTTTCCTCGCGAACAATTTACCTTAGCAGCTGAATCTTTACAGCGAATTTTCAACTACACCCACATCCCGTTTAACCTGATTGTAGTAAACTGCAATACTCCAAAAGTGTATTGGCAGCAGATGGAACAGGTATTAGAAGGTCGCAGTAATGTCAAAGTCATTTACAAAGATTGTTATTTGCAGCCCAACCAATTAAGAAACTTGGTAATTCAGGAAGCTAACGATGATTTTTTGTGCTTCGTTGAGAATGATGTTCTTGTTGAGGAAGGTTGGTTATCCCATCTGATCGCCGCTTGCGAAGAACAACCAGCTGATGTAGCTGTGCCCCGGATTATTGAGGGGCCTTTAGGAGCAACAAACGTTCATTGGGACCCAAACCAGGGTCAGGTTCGGTCAGTACAAACAGCCGACGGCGTTAAATGGGAAGTCCTTCCAGCCACGAGCGAGCAGCAACTCGATCGCGGAACTCATCGCCGGACAATACAGTTAGCTGGAGAGGCTCACTGTCGGCTCTACCGTCGAAGTGTTTTTGATCGAGTCTCTCCTTTCGATGAAGATGTTATTTTTCTAGATCATTTCGATTCTAGTTTGGCTTTATATAATGCCAAAATTCCAGTTGTCTTTGAGCCGAAATCTGTTGTTCATTTCTGGCACCCTTATCCTCCTCATCCAGAAGACCTCGATTATTTTTTCATGAGATGGGATCTTGAACAATCCGCCAAGAGCCTCGAGCGTATTCAAAAAAAATGGAACTTGGTTTCACTGTACGGAGACTTAAGTTTTGCCATAGAGCGGAATCACATTGGTCATCTGTACGAGGTAAGAGAAAAACTCAAAACTCTGATATCGCCACAGGAATCTTTTATCTTGGTCGATGAAGACCGCCTGAACGGTAACGAAATCATCAAAGGTTTTCAAACAATCCCCTTTACTGAACGCGATGGTTGGTATTGGGGACGTCCAGTAGATGACGACACAGCTATTCGAGAATTCGATCGCCTATACCAAACTGGTGCTAGTGCGATCGTTTTCTTGTGGCACACCTTTTGGTGGCTGGAATACTACACCGGATTTGATGAATATTTACGGCAAAAGTTTCCCTGTGTATTACAAAATGACCATCTGATTGTATTTGACCTACGCTCATGAACAAGCCTCTAGCCAGTATTATCATCACCAACTACAACTATGAACGTTTTCTGAAGGAGGCAATTGATAGCGCTCTCAATCAAAACTATCAGCCTTTAGAAGTGATTGTGGTTGATGATGGTTCAACAGACGACTCACAGCAAATCATTACCAATTATGGGGAAGAGATTATCCCTCTGCTAAAAGAAAATGGCGGACAGGGTTCTGCATTCAACGTCGGTTTTGCCGCAAGCCGTGGTGAGGTTGTCTGTTTTTTAGATGCAGATGATGTTTTGCTGCCTGATGCGATCGCCAGAGCCGTTGAACTGCTGGGCGATCCGAATATAGTACAGGTACACTGGCCTTTATCCGCAATAGATGCTGATGGTAAGCCATTAGGAAAATTGATTCCCGATCGACCTCTGCCAGAAGGAGATTTACGCGAGGCGCATCTCCAAGGTAGCATTGAAAGCTATGTCTTCTCACCCACGAGCGGCAATGCCTGGTCGCGTAGCTATTTAGAGAAAATTTTTCCCCTGCACGATATTTACTACTCTCTTAACGCTGATGCGTACTTAACTTTTTTGTCTCCTTTTTTCGGTAGCATCAAGCGCATTGCTGAGTACCAAGCCCTATATCGGATTCATGGTGATAATGGCACTAGCAAGCTTACTTATAGTTGGCAACTTAGCCAATATCACAATCATATAAAAGCTTTGTGCGAGTCTTTACACAAGCACGACATTCAAATCGAAGATGCTTTTGAGCGTTGGAAGGGTTCTGAGTATGAGTTTATCCAACGTCTGGGCGCGTTGGAGCCGGAACTAACTCCCTTAATTCCAATCGGGCAAGGGTACATTTTAGTTGACATGAACGAATGGGGATCTGGTCAGCTTTTGGACAAATGCCAATCAATTCCCTTTCTAGAAAAAGATGGGATGTATTGGGGAGCACCAAAAGATGATGCCATTGCCATTAAGGAGTTTGAACGACTGTACCGGAAAGGAGCAAGTTTCATCGTGTTTGGATGGCCAGCTTTCTGGTGGTTTGATTATTATGCTGAGTTCGCTTGCTATTTACGTACTAAGTTTCGCTGTGTTTTAGATAATGAGCGCTTGGTTGTCTTTGATTTACGTATGTCTGTTTAATTTTATAGCACAAGCCTTCGTGGTTAGGAGATTAACAGATGATAAAACTTAGACAAAACAAGACTTTTCACCCAATCCCCAGCGATGCACTGAGCTTGTCGAAGTGTCACCAGTCCCCAGTCCCTTGCTATATTTAAAAATTTTTAGTTAAAAAGGCGGTAATTATAAAAACATGGCACTTCAAACCAAAGTTAGCATTGTAATTCCAACTTACAATCGCTCGGAGTTATTAAAAACTAGCTTGCAGAGCGCATTGGCACAAGACTATCCAGATTTTCAAGTTCTTGTCTTAGATAATGCTTCTAGCGATGATACAGAGGCAGTTGTATGTTCATTTGCGGATTCGCGCATCACTTATATACGCAACGAAACGAATATTGGAATGTTTCGCAATTGGCAGCGAGCTATTGAGGTAAATTCTAGTCCCTATCTAGCTCTCTTGTCGGACGATGACATTCTGCTGCCCAACTTCATCCATGAATCTGTCTTAGCATTAGACAACCATCCAGATGCTGGTTTTTCAGTTGCGCAAGCTGAAATTATCGACACTAATGGTGTTCCAGTGCATGTGACAGGCAGAGAGCTTTCAGATAACTTTCCAGAAGGGTCAATTGATGGTCTAGAGTTCATCCACCAAATTGCTGATGGGCGGAAATGGATTTTGCTATGTTCAGCGATCGTGTTTCGCGCTAATGCCCTGGCAATGGTTGGGGGAATCGACGCACCGCACTCGAAGTATATGCTTGATTTGAACTTATACTTACGTATGGCGGCGCAATTCGATCTCTTCTTTATTGCTAAACAACTAGCCCAAGTCCGATATCACGTTGAACAAGATTCCCAAATTAATTTTAGTTTTGGAGGAACAGGCCCACTTGGTGTGATCGCAGAACGTACTGATGCGATCGCTTATTTGTTAAAGTCGCCGCGTGCAGAGGATGCATCTTATCGTCAGTGGCTAGCAGAGCGCCTGTTGCATATAAGTATGCGCCGCAGTCAGTTTACGTCTGAATTGATACCTGAACTTAATTTGAGCTGGTCAGAACGCCTGCGAATTGCGATGCAGGAAATTACATCTGTGATTCCCGCCGGGAAGCGTTTGATTTTGGTCGATGAAAATCAATTGGGCTGCGAGATTCTGCCGCAATTCGATGCCCTGCCCTTTTTAGAACAAGAGGGTCAATACTGGGGAGCGCCACTGAATGACGAGATCGCCATCCGCGAACTGGAACGAATGCGTCAAGCGGGAGCAAGTTTCATGGTCATCGCCTGGCCCGCTTTCTGGTGGCTTGATTATTACTCTGGTCTACGAAATTATCTCAGTTCAAATTTTTGCCGCGTTTTGGACAACAGTCGCCTTATCGTGTTCGATCTCTCGCTATGAGATTCTTCAACCAACATTAATCTGCGGTGAAAGCCTCACTTGCAATCAACTGCAAACTCACTGGATCGAGTTGTCATGAACTGGAAATATGAAAAAGATAAATTTAATATCCCAAGTCGATGGCTAGCCTGGTCAGGAGTTTTGGCTTTAGCTGGTGCTGGCGGTTGGCTAACCTACTTTTTAGCTCTAAATCAACCTCCCGAACCATTAGCAGTACGCTTGTTAACCGTGGAGCGAGGTAATGTTGAAACCACAATCAATGAGAGCGGTACTGTTGAGTTACGGGAACAGCGAATCTTGAAGTCCCCAAAAGAGGGTGCGGTAGAACAAGTCATGGTAAAACCTGGTGAGAGGGTAAAACTTGGTCAAGTGCTGCTGACCCTGCGCTACCCCGAACGAAAAGTTGCTCTTACCAATCAGCAATTACAAATTCAACAAGAGCAACTCAACCTAGCACGTAGTCGCGAGAAAATTATTGAAGCCCAAGAACGACTAACAGCCGAAGAAAAACAACTCCAGAGGCTTGCTCCCTTGGTGCGAGAGGGAGCTATTGCCCAAGAACAAGCCAAAACGCAGGAAGATACTGTACGCGTTGCTCGCGCTAGCCTGCGAGATAGTCAAGCAGAGGCACGTACAACCACCCTGAAAATTCAGACTTTGCAATTGGAGCGCCAACTTATTCAGCAGCAACTCCAAGATAATATTGTCACTGCACCATTGAATGGCGTAGTCTTGGGTGTGAATGTAGAAAATGGTGATGGGGTCGAGTTGCGTACCAATCTGCTCACTTTGGGCGATCCCAGAAAAGTTTTAGTGAAACTCCAGCTTTCTACCCTCAATGCTGCTCAAGTTCGCGTCAACCAACTTGCCCGCATTAATGCGATCGGGCCGAATGCAAGGAGATTCTCTGGACGCGTAAAAAGCTTGTATCCTCAAGCACTCAGCCCTGAAGCCCAAAAACAAGATGGTAGTAGTTCAAAACAATCAGAGCAACCAACAGTACCCGCAACAGTTGAGCTTGATAGCCCGACTCGTACACTACTCCCTGGTAGCAGGGTAAATGTCGAGGTTGTGTTGCAGCAACGCCAGAACGTAGTAGTTTTGAAGACAGAGGCAATTGTGCGATCGCAGCCACGCCCCTTTGTATGGGTTCTGGATAGCCAAAATCAAGCCCAAAAACGCACCATTAATCTGGGATTGGAAGGGTTAATGAATGTAGAAGTAACCTCTGGTTTGCATCCCGGCGAACAAGTTATACTGCCCCCCGTTGAGTCGGAACTCAAGCCAGGGCTGCCAGTTAAGGCAGGGGAGCAGGGGAGCAGGGGAGCAGGGGAGAAGTTGCAGTAAGTTTTTCCCCTCTGCCTCTCTGCCCCTGTGCCCCTCTGCCCCTTGTCCCCAAGCTAGAGCAAAGCAACTATTATGGCTCTTTCAGGTTTTGACTTATTAAATATTACCTTTCACTCTTTAGGTAGAAACCCCTTGCGTTCTGCTCTGACTACTCTGGGGGTATTTATGGGTGTGGCTGCTGTCAGCGCTACACTTCAGGTTGGTAATATTAGCCGAGATGCGATCGCTCAACAATTAAAAAAACGAGGCGCGCCTCAAGTTTCAGTTTATCCAAATTGGGATTCTGGTGGTGAAGCTACCCAACTCAAGTTGGAAGATATGGAATTCTTGCGACAGCGAATGGTGGGCTTGCAAGCGATCAGTTCTTTTAATTGGGCTGGTTCTACACCAACTATATTTCGGGACAAGGAATTTACTCCAACTTTGTCACCTGTTTCCCAAGATTTTTTGTTGACTTCAGGGATATCTTTAGTATCAGGACGGTTTTTCACGTCTGAAGATTTTGCCAACTACCGCCCGGTAATCGTAATCGATCGATTGCTGGCAGAACAACTTTTTCAAAAGCAAGAACCTGTAGGGCAGCTGATTTATGCTGGGGACAGACCCTATATCGTGATCGGGGTGGTAGCAACTATTTTAAGTGAAAATGCACCTCCGGCGGGTCAACTGTATGTGCCGATGTCTATCTACAACGCTTCGACTGGTAGCCGCGACATTGGGAGCATCCAAATGCGCCCTTATGCACTTGCAGATATCGAAGACTTAAGTCACCAGGCAGAGGAGTTACTGTTACAAAGATTTCCAGGTTACAAATTTAAATTTTGGAATAATGTATCAGATATTATACAGCAGCAGAAAACTCTAGAGATGGCTTCTCAAGGTCTAACAGCAGTAGGAGCGATCGCGCTCTTGGTTGGCGGTGTTGGAATTGCGAATATTATGATTGCCTCTGTAAATGAACGAACTGCTGAAATAGGTTTGAGACGGGCTATAGGTGCAACCCAACGCGAAATCATGCTGCAATTTATTTTAGAGGCGATGCTTTTAAGTCTAATAGGAGGAACAGCGGCTCTAGGAGTAGTACATGGATTGACTGTTGTAATTACTGATACCTTTAGCTTGCCCTATAAGTTTGATAGCAGAATTGCAGTCCTAGCAGTGGGTTCAGCCCTACTGGTGGGGGTGGGAGCTAGTTTGCTTCCCGCCGTGCGTGCTAGCCAGATCGATCCAGTAAAAGCCTTGCGCTCATAAGTTTTTTTCTACATTTTGAGGCAGGAAGTATATTGAGTAGAGTGTAGCCAGATACAATTCTTCTTAGGGACTTCCAAAAAATAAAACATTCCATTTAAAATAATGATAATCATTATTATAGGGGAGAAAGTGGCAGCCGATGGCTGCCGCTTTCTCCCCTCCTTTTTGTAGTAAATTCAGTAATAATGATTGAATTTTCTGCCAAAAGATTAGTTTTCTGGAACAATTTATTCTTTGGAAGTCCCTTATTCATCAACTCGCGTAGACGGCGAATATTATCCGCTTTTACAGTTAGTAGAGTCGGGTTTAAGTAAGTCAGCGTAAATAAATATTGTTGGCATAAGACAAAAGCAGAGAGCTTTTAGCAGGGGGAGAAAGAGTTTGAGCGTTATTTACTTTTATTTACACAGTTTGGTTTTATTGTACCGACTTGCTTATTTGCACTGTTTTCTAATAGTTATTTCAAATAATCCTCGGCCTTCTTTTTAGCGATAATCACTGTTTTAAATACGTTTTTTTCAACACTAAAAACAAAACCTGGTGCTACATTCCGTAGCACATCATGTCTATTAAAATTTGTTTAAATATGGAGTTGTAGCATGATTCATGCAAGTATAAATCTTATGAGTTTATACCTTAAAAAAGACTCAAACCATCTATTTACTATTTGGAAAAACTTATGCTGTTGAGTAAAGCTTTATTACTAGGCTGTATAGCGTGTTCAATAGGTTTTACTACTCCGGTCTTCGCTGTGAGTATTAACAAATCTTTAGATGTACAACAAGGTTACAATTTCCAGCCAAATACCTATAAACCTCTTGGGTTTATTAAGACATTAAGCATTGGTGATTTAGCTCTAGTCGCAGATCAATACGTAATCGATCCCACTAGTCGCCCAAGTCCTGGCGGAACCGGGATATATAATTACCCTGTTGTAGCAGTGCTTAGTAATGTTCAATGGGATGGTTCGCCAGTGGGAGATATATTCCTTACAGGGCGTATTTCGACCCCAAATAAGGCGCAGTTAGCTTTGTTGATGGGAGTAATCGGTAAAAAGGTGGTAGCAATTTCCTTTGCTACTTATGAATACAGTACTACCACTAAAACTTACTATCCTAGTTTTGCTTCTTATCAAGGCAGTCGTCCAAGCTATATTAATCCTCCTACTACAACTAATGTAATATATGGCTTGGCAAAAACGTTTACTGTAAATACCCTCCCTAGCACTGATGTTCTCGGCGCCCCAAACTATGTATTTAATATAACTTTATCTCCGACAGTAAGTTCAAGCCCGCAAGTATTCAAAATCCAAACTTCTCCCACTTCGACACAGTTTCAACCGTGGGGATTACCCCAAGCTTCTATCCAACCAACTGAGCTTTATGCGGGAGAATTAGACCTAAGTAAAATTTTTAGTATGACATTCTAAATGACGTTTTTAATGATCGCTATGGGGATTTTTTCACAAAGAGATATGTAACTTTTGTGGGCTGATGCGAGAAATTGGGTCGTCTTTGCACTCAAAATTATTCATTAATTTGCGATCGCTAATCTCGGTTAAATAATTCCGATTAATCTGTGTTAAATCGTTGTCAGCTGTGGATCGCAGGGTCTACAGTCTAGCGATGAAAATAAACCGTCATGGCCGCGCCAGGGTTCTAACACAGCAAGAGATACAGCTAATTTTTAGCGATGGCTTAGACAACGGGCGCGATGCCTACGGCGGGCTACGCCTACGCGCTTTGTTCGGTGTCTGCCTGTTTAGTCCTGTAGAATCCGTGAATGCTGTACGCGACAAACTCAAGATATCTACACACCCAAGGGTAACGTTAGACCGCAGTTTGTCATCAGAAAGTCAAACACTAACCCTCGGAATGATTATCATTCTTATAACCTGTATATTTTATTTTCTGGAAGTCCCTTACTTTAATCTCATGCTTTTAAAGGTGGGTTACTCCTGCCTTTTGACTCCTGCCCCAGCAAAAACTGCCTTCTACCCTCTGTTATAAAGACTCTAACTGATGGTAATCTAAGATTGTAGAACCAAATCCAATAAAAACTTTTGTTTTTGACAGTTTTCTTTTTTGGACAACAGTAATATAAGTCGTGAATAAAGTCTTTAACAATTAAGACTTGGTTATGATTTAAGTAAGTTCTAGAGAACTTAGTTAGTTTTTTAACAGGATAAGTAGGGTGCTTAACAACCTTCATCAGTTATTATCTCCCCGAAAGTGGGGAATTCCCCTCGCGGGCTTAGGCTTACTTCTCGGTTTGGGCTTTCTAGCCAAGCAAACTCAAGTAACATCATTTACAGATTCTCGATTATCATCGGCTCAGATTCACAAAACCTCCGAAAACTCTCTTTTGTCGCAGCTGAGAAAAGTTCGAGAGCAAAGAAGTCAACTTAATACGGCTTCTGGAGGCGGAAACACAGTACCTACAATCACAGCGCTGGTTCCAGGCGATGGGGGAACTACAAAAAGCGCCAGAGTTTTACCAAAAGGAAGTTTTCCTGTAAAAGATGGGATTTACCTTTATGGTCAATCCCCAAAGCCAAACCAGCTTGGTCAAGGTTATATCATATTTCAAAAGCAGCAAGACAAGGTAAGGGGTGCGTTGTATATGCCCCAATCAGAGTTAAATTGCTTTCAGGGTACAATCAACCCATCAGGAGAGTTGGCGATGACGGTTAATACTTCGTCAAATGAAGCCAGTTCTGAACAATCGAATCAGGTAGCTACAAGCAATAGACTGCCCAAGGTTGGTGAGGATGAGTCAAATTCTTATGCTTACTCCCTGGCTCTGCAAGACTTTTATCGGTTAAATTCGATCGCAGCTAGCGATCGCCGCACGTTACAAATGTGTAAGTAATCTCCAATGTCTTGATTATGTCCTTTGGGACTAGACACACTCAAAGCGCTGAGTGTGTTATTAAGCAATCTCCAGTAGTTTTCTAGAACTTTTTTGCCACCCGTTAAAATCGTTGACCTGTAGTCAGCTCAAATCTAAGTTCACCTTGATCGCTAATTCCGAAGTCACCTCGAATCAGTCCAAAGGATGACTTGACGCGCAATCCTAAGCCGTAACCAAAGCCACTTCCGGGTTTATCTCGTAGCACTCCTGGTTCTCCTAGCACGGTTTCGCTAGACCCGAAATCTGAGGCGAAGTCAGTAAAAACAACTCCCCCGATTGAGTAAGAAATTGGGAAACGATATTCCACAGAAGCTAAACCATAACTCCGACCACTGGCAACTTTTCCATAACCATAACCCCTGACAGAATTTAGTCCACCAATATTAAAAGCATCAGCTGGTGGAAAGTCTCCCAGAATCGTACCAATTTGGAAATTAATCGCCAACATTTCTGGATTGTCAGTTGGTCTACCATTACCGATCCAACTGACTGGTAAATACTGAATATAATCTCCCCGTAGGCGGTTGCTAGAAATATTACCCAGTCCAATCGGAATTGCTTGTTCTGTGCTGAGAGTGAGAATCGATCCTTGAGTCGGATTTTCTCGGCGATCGCGTTGATCTTTGGATACAGAAAATAATACTGTATATAAGTCATCAATGCCAGTACCGCTAAGAGATAAAGGACTCCCTAATCTATCGACCTGTGTAACGTTATAGTCGCGATCGCGTAAGCTAATTCTGGTATAGTTCAAACTTATAGCTGCATCCCACCGATCAAAAGATTTTAAAACTCCCACAGAACCGCCAAACCTTCCCTCGCGTACCTTGTCACCGTTAGACAATCTGATATCGTCGTTGAAAGTTCCCGATGTATTACGAGTACGAAAAGCTCTGATGCTGTAGCCTAAGCGGTTTGGTTCTTGGGGACGATAACGACTAATGAACTGACCATTAAATTGGACATCTTGACCGCTGATTTGTACAATTGTATCTAATTTATCGTTAACACCGCTGATATTTTCATCTCTATAACCTACCCGACCGTATAATCCAACATCGTCGTTATTACCGCCTCCGAAAATTAGAGAAGGGAAGTTACGCTCTTTGATTTCATAAATGAGATTAACGCTATTGGCATCTTCTTGGCGATAAACATTGACTTCATTAAATGACTCTAATCTCCGCAATCGTTGCAAATCTGCTTCTAGTAAATCTTCACGAAATACCTCACCAGGTTTGAGTTTCAGCAGACCAATGATAAACTCTTTTTGAGTACGTCCTTTGATCGGCTGACCTTTTTCATCGAGTAATCGATCTTTGTTATTAACAAAACGAATCTGGATATCTTTGACAATTCTTTGAGAAATTTGGGAAAACTCGGCAGACTGGTTATCTACTGGAGTTAATCCGATATAGTCACCATATTTTGCATACTCTCCTTCTATCTCTAATGTCGATGTTGCCACAATACTACTAGGACTATCTTCAGTAGAAGATTGCGAGTCTGCAACGGCCTCTAGATTTTCTCCAGCTATTAAGATGAATGCGATCGCAACTACAGCTATTTGAATATACATAAATAAAGCTTTGTCATTACCCACATTTTGGCAACAGTTAAATATTTGATAAGTAATCAAGCGGACATGATATCAAAGCTTCCTTTCTTCAGTGACTAATGTCAAGCTAACCCATTCGCCTTTCTCGTTGTAGCTGCGAATCATCCGTTGGCGAAGGTTTGGCTGGATTAACCACCCCACTTCCAGAAAAAATGGTTGGCGTAACTGCACCTTGACAGGTGAAGTTGCAGAAGCGCCATCTGGTAAAAACAATACTTGCACCTGCTTTTGTGGGTCTTGGTCAAAGAGAACAATCGGGCCTTTGATAGTAGCAGTTGAGGTAATTGTGCGATCGCTAAAAGAGGTACTTTGAATTAATCGCCCAGCATCATCAAGTTGTAATTTGAAGATTGTAGAGTAAGTATCAGGCGATCGCAAATCTGGATATATTGTCACTGCTTGGCCTTGCCATTCTCCCAACAAATCATTTATCTGTAAAGTTGGACGTTCATCTGCTGGGGTTCCAGCTAGATGTTCTCGAATTAAGATTAATTCCTTTAGCTCACCAGTATTATCAAACAGTTGCACCAGACGTAAGCGGCGATTTTCATGAACCAAAGCGAGTTCTCCACCAAATTCGGAAAATGGCCCTAGCTGAATTACACCTTCAGAGAAGGAACCATTTTCAAAAAACAGCAGACCCCCTCCCACAGAATTAAAGTCTCTGATTATATCTTGCCCCGAACGGCTCAGAGTTAAGCGCACTTTCTGGCTATTGTTCAAATGTTCTAGGGAAAGACGACTAGGAGTATCGTTCAAAAGTGTTCCTTGGGGAGAAAAATTAGTAAATGAACCTTCCCAAACACCGAGATTCTGCAAAAAACATTCCCATTGTGATTTCATAGTTATTTTGTCATTTGTCATTGGTCTTTTGTCATTTGTCATTGGTCATTTGTCATTTGTCATTTGTCATTTGTCATTGGTCATTTGTTATTTGTCATTTGTCATTGGTCATTTGATTAGCCTTGTTAAGTTGATATATAGGTTTAATTTCATATTCGTTCAAGCAAAACTTCAGTTATTCTTTTAAAATCTTGGAAATTTCGAGTTCAGAGGTCGAAGTTCTGAGTTCAGAAGTCAAAATTCTGAGTTCCAAGGTCGAAGTTCCAAGTTCAAAGGACAAATGACCAATGACAAAGGACAAAGGACAAATGACCAATGACCAATGACTATCCTTTAGCAAAACGTCGGACAGCAAATAAGCTCCCCATTAATCCTACACCTGCACCGAAACTCAAAAGAATCAGGGGCAATAATAAAATTTCTGCTGGAGTGAGTTGCACTCTATTGGTGATGACTTGGATAAACTCAGGTTGATTGGCTAGCAACTTACCGAGAAACTGTTGAATCACAGAAATGAAACTCCAAGCGATCGCACCACCAACCAAACCAAAGGCAATTCCTTGTAAAATAAACGGCAGGTAAATCCAAACAGAAGTTGCTCCCACTAGCTGCATAATTTCAATTTCCTGGCGACGCGCCATGACAATTAGCCTAATTGTGGTGGTAGTCACTGCGATCGCTGTTAAAGTCAGAATCATCGTAATTGTTAAAGTAATCCAGTTCAGACCCCGATGCAACTGGGCAATGCGTTTAACTGCTTCATCCACATACTGCACCGTCTCAACTCCTCGTAATTTAGCCAACTGTGTTGCTAAGGTTGGTACAACTTGAGAATTACGTGCTTTCACCTTCATCTCATCAACCAAAGGATTCTCACCCAGTTGCTGGGTAGCACCCTCAATATCAGAAATTCTCATTTCCTTAACTAACTTAGTCCAAGCTTCTTCTTTGGTAATGGTTTTTATCGCCGCTACCTCTGGCATTTTGGCGATTAGTGCCTCAATACTTTCGATTTGTGTATCTGGTTCGAGATAAACTGATACTTCTAGCTGGCTACCAAACTGATAAAGAAGTTTTTCGACTTGCCAAGAGGTTTGCAGACTCAAGCCGAATAAAAACAGTAACACTGTCACAGTACTGACAGCGGCCCAATTCATCCAACCTCCCCGCAGTAAACCGAGGAAAGTTTCTTTTAGCAGATAGTCAAGTTTCGTGAAAGATTTAAACACACATCACCTCAAAATTTGAACTTAACGCCAAAGCACTAAGTCCAGCTTTTGCGTTTTTGCGTCAATAACACCACTATTTATAGTCAATAGTGCAAAGTTTGCCAATATATCAGCTTTTATCTCTTGCTACTTCCTTCTTCTGTCGTCCTGCTATCTTGACCATTTACCCGATATTCATACTATTTGCCACAAATATATTCATTATTGTCTCTAACAGTTATTGATAATAATTGGCTAGCTGTTCTGGTTTCTCAGCAATTTTACTGTTATTTAAACTTGACCTCTAGGAAGAGGGAAAATAGTTTGGTATTTCTACTATGTTTTTCTCTGAATATCGGAGTAATTTATAAAAGCAACAGATTAATTAAAGGAAAGTTGAGTTATGAACTTCTTAAACAAAGCCAATTTGGACAATAGCTTATTAAACCAGATCCGCGATCGGCTTGAGTCCGTAGAAATACATAATTCTAATCTAGCCAGACTATTGTGCAAAATAATTCCTTCCAATTGCCCTTTTGAAAGAACTGTTAAAGTTTTCGGTCGGACTCTACTTCGCATTCCACCTATGTGTAAATTAAATCCCCTTTATGAACAGATAGTTGGTCTTCGTTTTAAGTGTTTATTATATTTAGTTAATGAATGTGGTGAGGATGCCAGAAAATATTGCTAAATATAGGTTTTTATCAATAAAAAATTGATTGGAGAAATCTTTTTACTAAGAAAAATTGTATAGGAATCCTAGTTGCAATCAGAGCGTCAGAAATAGGCTGATAAACGACTGATCCCGTTTCTTTGTAAAGCTGCGCCAAATCCTAGCTTTTTTCAACGCAAAGGTACGCAGAGGTTAGCGCAAAGGTACACAGAGGTTTTTTGAAGATAATTCGCTATGTCCCAAAATAATTAGGCGCATCTTCATAGAGAATTGCGATGATAATCGATTTCACATTTAAAAGTACTGTTTAATGATGTCAGCCTTGATAAAAGGATCGCTCCAAGTATGGTGCAACGTGACTTCACAATAATTATTTTGGAGATTGGTACTACGTCTAAGGGGATATTTAAAAAGTATTATTGCTAACAATACAACCTCGGAGACCTAACCCCCTAGCAAACCTTACCGAGGATAAAATAAGGGTTTCACAGCCTCTCACTCGTGGCATTAGTCTGCCGTTAAGCAAGCAAAAAGAAGAATGGCAACTGGGTTTTTGGTATACTCCAGGACTTTTTAAACATCCTCTAACTGAGATTGATAGAATGAAAATAGTAGGAATTTTCACCATCTAGCCATCGAGACTCATGCCCTCTGAAATTGCTGTCGAGAAAAAAAAGTTAAAAAATCCACCTTTGGAGCTTCATTATTTAGGCGATCGCGTGCTGCGTCAAGCTGCAAAGCGGATTTCTAAAGTTGATGACGAACTTCGCCAAATAGTGCGCGAAATGCTGCAAACTATGTACAGCAAAGATGGCATTGGTTTGGCTGCACCCCAAGTAGGAATTCACAAACAACTAGTTGTCATCGACCTAGAACCAGAGAACGCAGCTAATCAGCCTTTGGTGTTGATTAACCCCACCATCAAACAAGTCAGCCGCGACATCTCTGTTGCCCAAGAAGGATGCTTGAGTATTCCCAACGTATATTTAGACGTAAAGCGTCCCGAAGTCGTAGAAATTGCCTATAAAGACGAGTACGGTCGTCCCCGGACATTAAAGGCTAATGACTTGCTGGGACGCTGCATTCAGCACGAGATGGATCACCTTAACGGCGTGGTATTTGTAGACCGTGTAGAAAACTCCTTGACTTTAGCCCAGGAGCTATCTAAGAATGGCTTCTCGTATCAAGCGGTGAAACCAATAGCATAGGGGGGCAATAGTGTATTTAACTCCAAAAAGCAGTTTATTTCTGGGTGGTTCTTGTGTAAGTGCGATCGCAGCTGTCGGTTCGGTTTTTGAACTCGGTTACGGACATCCAGATTTTGGTGTTACAGCCACGGCAATTATCCTGGTATTAAGCATTCCACTCACAGGATTATTTTTCTTTGCCGCAGTTAAGGACGCAAGGGCTAACATGAAATAAGCATCAGGTACATAAAAAAGGTAAAAGGATGAAGCAAAAAGGCAAAGTTCATTCTTTTACCTTTTATTTTTGCTCTCCATTTTGCACTGCCCCTAAAGCTTTTAGCGTCACTAACTGCGCTGCGGTTAACCCTGTAACCCCGGTGATATTCATTTTTTCGTAGGGTCGTGGCGATCGCAGTGTTCTTACACACTCACCCGTCGATACATCCCAAAGCTTGATTGTCTCATCTTGGCTACCACAAATCAGGGTTTGACCGTCGGGACTAAAAGCAACTAACTTTACCCAATTAGCCCCTTGCAAAGTTTTCAGGCACTTGCCATTATGGACATCCCATAATTTTATCGTTTGGTCTTCACTGGCACTAGCTAAAGTCTGACCATCGGGACTAAAGACAACTGACCAGATTCGATTAGTATGTTCTTGCAAAGTTGTCAAGCACTTGCCCATGAAAACATCCCATAACTTCACTGTTTGGTCATCACTGCCACTAGCTAAAGTCTGACCATCTGGGCTGAAAGTAACCGATCTGATCCGATTGCTATGTCCTTCCAAAACTTGGATGCATTCTCCTGTATAAATATCCCATAACCTCACTCTTTGGTTTTCACTGCCACTAGCTAAAGTTTGACCATCGGGACTAAAGGCAACCGATCTTACCCAACTGGTATGCCCTTTCAAGGTTTGAAGACATTTTCCGGTGTGAACATCCCATAATTTCACTGTTTGGTCGTCACTGCCGCTAGCTAAAATTTGACCATTCGGACTAAAAGCAACCGATCTAATTCTATTGGTATGTTCCTGCAATTTTTTCAGGCATTGTCCCGTCTGAACATCCCATAATTTAATTGTTTGCTTTTCACTGCCGCTAGCTAAAATTTGACCATCAGGACTGAAGGCAATTGACCGTACCCAACTGTTATGCCCCTCCAAAATTTTGAGAAACTTATCGTTACGGACATCCCATAATTTCACTGTTTGCTTTTCACTGCCGCTAGCTAAAATTTGACCATCGGGGCTGAAGGTAACTGACCTGACTCGATTGCTATGTCCCTGCAAGGTTGTCAAAGATTTACCATCCTGGACATTCCATAACTTCACTGTTTGGTTTTCACTACCACTAGCTAAAGTTTCACCATCGGGACTGAAAGCAACTGACCTGACCCGATTGGTATGCCCCTGCAAGGTTTTCAGACATTTACCATCACGAAGATCCCATAACTTTACTGTTGGGTCGTCGCCACCGCTAGCTAAAGTTTGACCATCGGGACTAAAGGCAACCGACCAAACCCGATTAGTATGTCCCTGTAAGGTTTTCAGACATTTACCATCACGAACATCCCATAATTTAACGGTTTGGTCGTCACTGCCAGTAGCTAAAGTTTCACCATCGGGACTAAAAGCAACTGACCTTACCCAACTGCTATGTCCCTGCAAAATTTTCAGGCATTTACCATCACGAACATCCCACAACTTCACTGTTTGCTTTTCACTGCAACTAGCTAAAGTTTGACCATCGGGACTGAAGGCAACTGACATAATTCGATTGGTATTCCCCTGCAAAGTTATCAGACATTTGCCGATGTGGACATTCCATAACTTTACTGTTTGGTCTTCACTGCCACTAGCTAAAGTTTGACCATCGGGACTAAAGGCAACTGACCTGACCCAATTACTATGTCCCTGCAAGGTTTTCAGGCATTTACCATCACGAAGATCCCATAATTTCACGGTTTGGTCATCACTGCCACTAGCTAAAGTTTGACCATCGGGACTGAAAGCAACTGATTTTACCCAACTGCTATGTCCAATACAGGTAAACAGTAGCTTTCCATCGTCAACTTGCCACAAGTAAGTCTTGCCATCAGCATCACCCGTAGCCAAAAGTTTTCCATTCGGGCTAAATGCTACTGACGAAACACTAACTAATGTTTCGGCAAAAACGCATTTAGCTAAATCGCTATTGGCAAAATTTACCCGATGCAAATTCACACTTTGTAAATATGCTTGCCAAATGGTCAGATTTGAAAAATCATAGCCGCTAAAATCAGTTTGTAATTGAGAAAGAATATTTAACAGATTTCCACCTGCATATCCTGCTATTTGGGGAACCTGTCGCAGGGACAATAAAATTTGATATAGATGATGTTCAATATTTTTAGCATATCTAAAAATAGTTGATAACCTATCTATAATTGGTTTAATAATCAGGGTAATCTGAGTGTTTCTAATATAATCTTTGGCCGTCGCTTCCATTAAAGCATGGCTGATAAATAGTCTAATATTACGAGTGGTAATTTCGTCACAAATCTGTTCAATCAGTTGGTCGGTGATATATTCCATGACCACAGATTGGAGGGTGAAAAGTGCTGTTCTTTGTTCAATTAGCGATCGCCGTCGTAGAGATTCTAGCGCTTCCATCACTTCCCTTTTGGTCAAGGGACGCACAATATCATTGAGCAATTCGTCGAGAGAAACTAACTCGCGCTTGATTGCTAACCAATAAATGATTTCTTTTTCGATCTCTGACAAGCGCTCAAATTGCTGGTCTAGTAAATTTCGAGTGTCACCAAAAATGATCTCACCTTCAGCTAGAAAAGCAGCGATATCACCACCAAATAACTCCCGAATAGGCTCAGAAACTAGTTTTAACGCTAAAGGATTACCTGAATACTTCTCAACTAGCTTGGCCCATTCCTGTTGTGAGCCAAATAACCCTTTATCTTGGAGAATTTCTTGCCCTTCTGTTTCTCCTAAGCCGAGTAACGATAATGTTCTGACTGGTGATGCTTCTCCTTCTAAAGAAGCAAATTCTTTTGGTTTTTCACGAGATGTCAGCACCAAGCAGCTTTGATGCGGTTCTTCCCCTACCCGCCTAAGTAGTTGACCATAATCTTCGTATTCTTGTTTATATTGTCCGGCGCGATCGCCTGATTGTAAAATTGTCTCTGTATTGTCAAATACCACAAGACAACGATGCTCTCGTAAATAATGAATCAGCAGCGTTACTTTACCATCTACGCTTTCTGGCAAATTTGTTTCCCTCTCATCAGATAAAAATCCGATTAGGCTTGCCAACATCTCTGCGACGGGTGGCGCATTGCGGAGACTTCGCCAAATCAAATACTCAAAATTATCCTGAACTTCCTTTGCCAGTTTCACAGATAAAGCAGTTTTGCCGATTCCCCCCATTCCCAATATTGCCACTAGTTGGCAGTTATCCTTAATGAGCCACTGCGCTAGCTGAGACAATTCTGCTATGCGTCCCCGAAAAAAGCAGACACCAGGCGCTTCACCCCAATCTTGACGGTTTTGGGTAATGGATTTCTCAGTCTGTGAAGATGCTTGATACTCAGATTCTATAACTTGCTGTAACTTAGTGAGCTTACCTGGGCCGCTACCAGTAACATTAAATTTCTTGTAGACTTCACTTAATCTTTTGCGTACTGCTTCGGCACTGATTGCCAATTCTTTCGCGATCGCATTTGGCGATTGTCCCTCAACAGCATATAAAAACACTTCGATCTCGCTGTTAGACAAGCACCGTTTTTCGGCTAAAGCCAAAAGAACGTTTTCGGGAATGACACTCATACTCACACAAAGACATATTACAAAACAATGTTATCTCACATAGTGAGATAACATTGGGTGCGCGATCGCGCCGATGAGTTTAGTGTACCTCACCTAAACAGTGCTGAGTGCTGAGTAAAAAAAGTAATAATTGTACTGGCTCAACGCCCCGCTACCGCTAACAGCACTCCTGAATTAAATACATTAGACTTCTTGCATAAATCAAAAAAAAGAACCCCACCCCGCCTTTGACTTACGTCAAATTCTCCCCTCCCCGCCGGCGGGGAGGGGTTGGGGGTGGGGTGTTAGGGGACTTTTGCAAGAGGTCTATTGAGTCTACTTTTTTTCTGCAACTGGCTGCACACGCAAACCCTCTGTCTCATCAACCGTAGGAGTGGCAATGAGCGATTCATTTCCTGTCAGACCTGATGTAATTTCTACTTCAGTACCATAATCTCGCCCAACGGCCACTTTTTGATAATGCACTGTATGGTCTTTGGTTACAGTTGCTACCTGCGTACCTCCGGCATTAACAACTAAGGCACTATCCGGCACAACAAAAGGAGGATTAGTGCGGTTAATGGCAAATCTGACATTGGCATACATCCCAGGTCGCAGCGTCGCGTCTGAATTGTGTACTTCTAATTGTGTCAGCAAAGTACGAGTAGTTGGGTCTATAGCGTTGCTAGTACGCACTACTTTACCCGTAAACACTCGTTGGGGTAACTCTTTGACTGTAATTTGTGCTGTTTGTCCAGTTTGAAGTGACTGTGATAAACTTTGGGGAACACTCACATTTACCTTTAGATTGTCATAAGCAGCAATCGTATAAAGGCTGCTATTGCTAGTGTTAGTGTTGCTGGTACTGCTACTGGTGTTGCCATTACCTGCTGAAATTAAAACACCTGTATTGACATTACGTGCAGTAATCACTCCGGCAAAAGGAGCAGTGACTTTCTTATAAGACTGCAAAACAGTATTACGCTGGAAGTTTGCTTGACTTGCGTAGGCGTTAGCTTGTGCTGCTTTGATGTTGGCAGAATCGGAATTAATAGTGTTTTGTGCTGCCTCAACGCTGGCGAGATTAGCTTGATATGTAGCATATTTTGTATCTGCATCTTGTTGAGGTACTGCACCTTCTTTGACAAGAACTTGCCAGCGCTGCCAGCTCTGACGGGCGATCAATAAATTAGCGCGGGCTTGCTTCAAATCAGAAACACTTTTAGCTAAATTAGCACGAGTTTGAGATACATTGGCTTGTGCTTGCACTACCTCTGCCTTCGCTTGCAGAACTTGCTGATCGGTGTCTGGTGAATCAATTTCTGCCAACAACTGACCGGCTCGGACGCGATCGCCAATATCTGCATACCACCGCCGTAAATACCCAGTACTGCGAGCGTAGATGGTCGTTTGATTCTGGGCTACAACACTGCCAGGTAGTTCCAGTTTCGTAGCACCAGTAGCGCGACGGGGAGCGATTACGTTAACAGAGGGTACTGTGCTTGCTTCCTTGACTGCTGCTTGTAATTCTGACTTTTGGCTTAATCGGGGTAGAATACCTATCGCCAGTAGGCTACCAAAAAAAACAGCACCAATTATACCCCAACCAATACCACCGATGCCGCGCCTGTGTTTTCTAGAAGTCGTTTGTTGTTCAGAATCAGGAGATGGACGATGCTGAGAATCCATAGGTAAACTGTCCTGTATTATCTAATTTGCAGAAATTTAGCAGCTAGAGTCATTACCATTATTAGACTTCTTGCAGAAGTACCATTCAGGTAAGGGGTAAAGGGGAAAGCAGCTTAGAAAAAACCTTTTTCCTTTAACCTTTTCCCTTTCCCCTACGGTGTATACACAAGTTTTTGACCTGCACCTTAATTGCATTGGCTTGCACCTTTATTGCATCGACTTGCACCTTTATTGCATCGACTTGCACCTTTATTGCATCGACTTGCACCTTTGTTGCATTGACCTGCACCTTTATTGCATTGACCTGCACCTTTGTTGCATTGACCTGCAAAAATTAATCTTCCCTACGTTACGTAGTAACTTTAACGTGAGTTCGACAGACCTCTCCCTCCCAGCCTCCCTCTCCTAAAAGGCGAGGGAGGAGTAATGAGATTAGAGGGTTTTTGCTCCCCTCTCCTACGAGGAGAGGGGCTGGGGGAGAGGTCAAAATAGCACTCGTCGAACTCACGTTAACTTTAAAAGATTTATGTGTACACCGTAGCTCCTAAAATATGTCTATGACTTGCCTTGAGATGATGACAACGAATATGCTGTCCGTGAATCGGAGAAATTTAAATCGTCATCATCCTCATCAATAAGACGAGGTGGTTGACGCCGCATAATGCTGTATACAACAGGTACAAAGATGAGAGTAGCGACTGTTGCAGCTGACAAGCCGCCAATTACGGCGCGACCCAAGGGTGCATTCTGTTCGCCACCTTCACCAAGACCTAGAGACATTGGCACCATCCCGATCAGCATGGCTAAGGCAGTCATCAACACCGGACGCAACCTTGTATAACCTGCCGCTAGGGCTGCTTTATAGGCATTTTCCCCTTCTACACGTTGCTCATTCGCAAAAGTAATCATTAAAATACTGTTCGATGTCGCTACACCTATACTCATAATTGCACCCATTAACGAAGGGACGCTTAGAGTGGTGCGGGTGACAAACAGCATCCAAATGATCCCTGCTAAGGCACTTGGTAGCGCCATCATAATAATCAGGGGATCGAGCCAAGATTGGAAGTTCACTACCATTAAGCAGTAAACCAACACAATTGCAAACACAAGTCCTAAACCAAGCCCCAGAAAGGAAGAGTTCATCGTTTGCACTTGCCCTCGGACATTAATCTGACTTCCCTTAGGCAATTTTTTCTGATAATCAGCGATAATTCGATTGACATCGCCGGCAACTCCCCCCAGATCGCGACCAGAGGCGTTAGCGTAGATATCGAAAACTGGCTGAATGTTGTAGTGATTCACAACTTGCATCACTGTGTCGCGTTTGACACTAGCTAAGTTACCTAAAAGCTGAGGTGTAGTTTGACCATTGCCAACTGGTGTATTTTTTAGACTATCAATAGAGTCAAGTTTATATTGGGGAACTTGTACAGCCAGGGTGTAACTCACGCCTTTTTTGGGATCGAGCCATTGGTTGATTGCAGCTTGACCGCTTGAACTTAAGGAAGTGAGGACGCTATTGGCAACATCACGCTGGGTCATACCCAATTGTTGAGCCTCGGTGCGATCGACATCAAGACGTAATTTGGGAGCATCAACAACTTGTTGGAGATGTACATCTACAGCCCCAGGAATACGCGTCATCCGCGCCGCGATTTGTTGGGCAATTTCAAAGTTAGCTTTTGAGTTTTTCAGAGGGCCAGATATTTGCACGTCAACAGCAGCAGGCAAACCGAAATTGAGAATTTGAGTCACAATATCAGCCGGCTCAAAAAAGAAGGTGTAGCTGGGAAATGTCGCTTTCAATTTCTGGCGGAGTTCCTTGACGTAAGAAAAAGTTTCACCAGATTCTTTTAGGGAGACAAGAATATCAGCATCAGCCTGTCCAATTGTCGCGCCGTTGTAGCCATAAGTAAGGTTAATGCCACTGGTGGGTAAGCCGATGTTATCCAGAATTAGAGCGAGATTATCCTTCGGTACAGTTTGGCGGATAACGCCTTCAACTTGGCTGACAATTTTTTCTGTCTCTTCCAAACGAGTACCAGGTAAGGCTCGAACATGGAGGCTAAACTGACCACCATCGACTTCCGGGAAAAAATCTTGACCGACGAACGGCAACAAAACTCCGGCACTGACGATAAATGCACCAAATAGCACAAAGACTATGCGACGGTGATTTAATGCTGAGGCTAGGACGTTGTAGTACCAACTGCGAAATTTCTCAAATTGTCGGTTAAACTTTTCGTGTAGCCGCCATATCCAATCTTTCTTCACAGATTTGGCAGTTGTCGTTGCTGCTTCTTCTGCCTGGTGGTGGTTGTTGTTACCATTATGGTGAACTGGCGAATCTAAATGATGGTCGCGATTATCATGGATTTCGACTAGCGAATGGCTGTGGTGGTTATCGCGACCATTGTTATTTTGAACTGGCGAATCTAGATGATGGTTGTTATTACCATTATGCTCCTCGTTTTCTCTATGCCAGTCTGCTTCGGATGGTAAAAGATAGCTTGCCATTGTCGGGACTACAGTCCGAGATAGCACATAAGAAGCAAGCATCCCAAATACTACCGCCATCGCTAGGGGGACAAATAGGTACTTTGCTACTCCACTGAGAAACACAACCGGCACAAAGACAATACAAATACATAATGTTGCTACAAGTGCTGGAGTAGCGATTTGCTGCGCCCCATCTAAGATTGCTCGCTTGATGGGTTTACCTTGTCCGAGATTTCGGTGGATATTTTCAATTTCGACTGTGGCATCATCTACCAGAATCCCAACAGCTAAGGACAAACCACCTAAAGTCATGATGTTGAAAGTTTGTCCCAAACGACTCATCACGATAATTGAAACTAGCATCGAGAGAGGAATCGATACGGCTACAATTAAAGTGCTGCGCCAACTTCCCAGGAAAATTAAAATCATCAACGCAGTGAGACACCCGGCAATCAATCCTTCTTTAAGAACGCCTTCGATAGAAGCTTTCACAAATATAGATTGATCGAACAAAAATGATAAATTCAGTTCTGGGGGCAAGGTGGATTGGATGCGAGGCAAAGTTTTTTTGACTCGCTCGATCACATCAATGGTTGAGGCATTACCACTCTTCAGGATACTAAGTAAGCTCGATCGCCTCCCATTCTGACGTACAATGTTCGATTGCACACCAAAGCCATCTCTTACCTGCGCGACATCACGAATGGAAATGACAGTACCATTAACTTGCTTAATTGGCAAGTCATTGAGGGCTGCCACCACATTTGGACTATTGTTGATTTGTACGGCGAAGTCGCGATCGCCTATTTTCATATCACCTGCCGGCAAAACCAGATTTTGGGCACTGACAGCATTAGTCACATCTTGGGCAGAAATGCCATTAGCCAACATCGCTTGGGGATCGATATCAACCATAATTTGCCGAGGTTTACCACCATAAGGCAGAGGTACACTCGCGCCTTGCACTGTGGCTAATTGGGTGCGGACGAAGTTGGTAGCATAGTCGAAGAGTGCTTCTTCCGGCAAGGTTTTGCTACTGACACTCATCTGGATAATCGGCACCGAAGAAGCGTTGTATTGAATGATGAATGGCGGTGTAATCCCAGGTGGCAAAGGGCGGAGAATTGTTTGGCTGACAGATGTAATTTGAGCAACTGCTGAGGCGATATTAGCGTTGGGTTGGAAAAAAACCTTGACGACACTAACACCACTCAAAGATTGAGACTCAATGTGTTCGATGTCACCAACAGTTGTTGTCATGGCGCGTTCGCTAATGGTGACGATCCGCTGTGCCATTTCCTCAGATGTCGTACCAGTGTAAGTCCAAACTACGCTGACAACCGGAATGTTAATTGCGGGAAAAATGTCAACTGGTGTACTAAATATCGTCACTACACCCAGGATCACAATCATCAAAGCGGCGATCGCGAATGTATACGGAAGACGTAAAGCAATTTTGACGATCCACATAGTTAGTTAGGATACTTCAAAAGTTTTTTGGGTTAAAGCTGTTTTACTTAGCACTGGCTCAACGCCTCGCTATCCATGTACAGCACTCAGCACGGGCTAAACGCCCCGCTATCGCTAACAGCACTCAGTACTCAGCACTCTTGATTGAGGTTGGCGTTTGAGCTAATTGAAGTTGTTCTGTTTGGAGTTGCTCAACTAGCCACTCAATCTCCGATTTGATGACTTGAACTGCCCGTTTTTGCACTTTCGCTTGATATAAATCATCAGTAACTTCCAGTGCTTTTTTCTCTGCAAGGCGTAACTGACATAACATCAATCGATGTTCGATTAACTGGACTCGTTCTTCGGGTAATAAATGGCTAAAGAAAAAAAATTTGATAAAGAATCGCGATCGCGCATTTACCCAGCTTTCATGAGGATATGCCAACATCTCTTGATACCAAGTGTTTTTGCCGAGGGGTGTAATCTCATATACCTTTCCACAATGTCCACCTTCTTCTCCTTGTTCTGCACATAAAATCACTTCACCTTGTTCTTCCATGCGCTTCAGCAGAGGATAAATCGCGCCATAGTTGACACAAATACTGCAACTCATAAACATCTCTAGTTGCTGTTTGAGCCGATAACCGTTTAATGGTTCTCGCTGTAATAGACCTAATACTGCCAACTTCAGCATTTTGATATATCAATCTGATATGTCGATCAACAATATCAAATTGAGCTTTTTTAGCCAAGTACCCAAGGTTCAATTGTCAGCATTCTCTGTCATACCGTAAAGGCCAAGCCGCATAAGTTACCTGTGGGCTAGTTACGAGCGAGTGAGATGCACACCTCACAATAGGTAGGTAAAAGGGACTGGGGACTGGGGATTAGGGATTAGGGATTGGGTGTCAAATCGAAAAATTATGGTGGGGGCTTTTTCTCACCACCAAATTTTAAAAAACTTTTTCCCAGTCCCCAGTCCCCAATACCCAGCTGTTTAAATAATTTTCTCTACAGTTTGAGTAAGTAACTTAGTTACTGATAGTTACTTGACTTAGAAACTAAGTGACTTTATAGTTAGTAGTAGAAACCGCGGTAACCTAGTAGGTTAAGGGTGAATTAAAAGGAACTTAGTGAGTAAGACATAAAGGCAAAGACTGGAGCTGTAAATTCTGAAACAGGCAATTTGTATACAAGTTACCTGTAGGAATTTCGAGGGTTCAATGTGCGTAGTACGCCTTCTATGCAATTACGCGCATTGAGCGCCTAATTTTTGATATCCAGATTGTCCTGGAAATTCATCAAAGAGCTTAATTTTTCATCATCTGCAAATATCAAGACCACCTTTGATTGGTATTCCCACTCCACTCAGGAGTAGGACTTTTGTCTACCTTGATTTAGTGGGAGCAAAGCTGTGGAGAATTCGCTGTTTCTTTAGTGTGGTCGGGGGAGGGCAAACTGCTACCTAGATTCAACTTTCAAAACAGGAAAAAAACTATGAAACCCAGTCTCAAAGATAACGATAATCTGTTGTTCAGGTGGTTTTGTATAGGACTCAAATATTTTCTGCTGGGGCTGCTGGGGCTGGGAATAGCCTTTGTTGTGTCTCACACTTTGGGGGCAAATGCAATAGTTGGGATGCTTTTATCCGCAAGTCTACGATCGTGGGTTACGAAGATAGCGATTTTCCTAGTCTGTCTATTTGCGATCGCTATGATCTTCGAGTCTTGGGGTTAAGGCTCATACTGACCATAAATAGCCTTTCGCTGAGTGAAGTCAGCCAAAGGCTTCGTAACTTTTCACTTGGAGATCGTATCATGTCTAACAACAACAACGGCTCTGGAGTAGAAACATTTTCGCCACTTTTAGTAATCTTAGTGGCAGGGTCAATTTCTTTGGCGATCGTTAACAAAGCTAATCACCCAGCATATTTTGACATCGTTAAAATAGCTATAGCCTACAGCTTTGGCTCAATCAAGTCTCAAGAAAAAAGTAAGCATTCCGACGATCGCCAGGATGAGGTAGATCGAGACGAGTTGAAATAGCAGATGTAAAAGCAGTAAAAAATACCTGTTTTTTACAGATAGTCTGCCAAAGGTGAGTTGCAGATTATAATTTACTTCTAAAATAGAAGAATGCTGTCAACTCCCACTCAACTATTGCGACTGTCTCAAGGACAACTTAACTTACTAGAAGCTTGTCCGCGTAAATTTCAACATACCTATCTCGAAAAACTTAATTCTCCCTCAAATCCAGAACAAGAAGAACGGCTAACTTTGGGTAGTCGTTTTCACTTGCTAATGCAACAGCGAGAAATGGGTTTGCCAATTGATAGTTTCCTGGAAGCAGATGCTCAACTGCAAAGCTGGATGCTAGGTTTTGCCGATGCAGCGCCAGAAATTTTAACGGCTGCATCTGATAATCAAACTTTCCGTGAAAGCGAACACTATCGGACTCTGCAAGTTCAGGATTATTTGCTCACAGTTATCTATGATTTATTGATTGCAGATAACCAACAAGCGCAAATTCTCGACTGGAAAACTTATCCTAAACCACCCAACAAACGCAAGTTAGAATCAAACTGGCAAACACGGCTTTATATGTATGTCTTGGCAGAAACTAGCGATTATTTGCCAGAAAAGATTTCTATGACTTATTGGTTTGTCCAATCTGAGGGCAAACCGCAAAATATTAAATTTAATTACAGTACTGCTCAACACGCACAAACAGGAAAGAAACTTAATCAACTATTAAGTCAGTTAACTCATTGGTTGGAAAATTATCAAAATAACCAGCAGTTTCCCCAAGTGGTGGAGGGTAGCAAAAACTGTGATTATTGTCAGTTTGCCAAACGGTGCGATGCCTACGACGGTAAACTACGCACACAAGCAACTGAAGAAGCTGTGAAAGACTCATTGCCAAATTTTGACAGTATTCAAGAAGTCTCACTTTGATTTTATCCGCAGGATTTGGTTGCTAAAACAGATTCCTTATATCTGTAGAGTATTGTGGAAAATTAAAAAGTAATGTAAAGTCCTTTTTCTAACTCTAAAACATTTGAAAGCATTTTGATTTAAAAAGCTAGATTCGGTAAATGCTCTTTTTTTTCATTCAACAACATATCTATAGTAAATAAATCACAATTTCTAAATTTATGTCAACTTTTGATGAAACTGAAGCAATTTATGTACGCGAATTAGGAATTGATGACATTGCTCCCGTTTACCACTTGGGAGAAGGGTTATTTACCAGCGATTTATACCCTTATTTATACCGGACCTGGGATGAATGGGAAGTGATTGGACTTTATAACACCGATCCAGAATACTGTCTTGTGGCTGAAACAGACGGGGAACTAGCAGGATTCGTTTTGGGAACTATCATCACCAAAGCATCCTGGACTTATGGATATATTTTATGGCTGGGAGTTAGTCCGAAGTATCAGCGTCGGGGAGTTGCAGACAAGTTGGTTGATAAAGTCGTCGCTCGGATGATTGAAGATGGGGCGCGGTTTATGCTGGTAGATACTGACCCCACCAATACTTCAGCATTAAAGTTTTTTAACCGCAAAGGTTTTGGTAATATCCGCCAGCATATTTTTTTGTCGATGAATTTAAGCAAGCATGAATATTATGGCAGATTGATTGATTACGAACACCAAAAAGCTGAAAGAGCAGGTTATAGGCGATCGCGTCCAGCAATTCGTGCCCGTAAAGCTGATAGTGTAGCAAATGAAGTCGTCCTCAATCCTCTAGTGAGTGAATCTCAAATAACTGAGGATCAATCCCCAATCTAACAAAAGTTAGGAGTTAGGAGTTTGGCGGCTCTCTTATCAACTTTTAATACCACTCTCAGTATAGGAGAGAATTCATAATTGATAATCCAGATATTGATTGCCAGAAAGAGTGTTAACCGAAACAGACTCATGATACAGAACAACTAAATTTATGGGAATTGTTAATTTTCAATTTTGAATTTAGAGCAAAGTGGTGTGACTTATGTGTATAGAATTTGGGCGAGAAATCTGCGGCAATCTTGACATTGCAGAATCGCGGGAGTGGTTAGTTACTAACGGTATTGGTGGTTACGCCTCTGGGACTGTGGCTGGTTTATTGACTCGCCGCTATCACGGACTATTGGTAGCAGCATTGAAACCACCTTTGGGTCGCACTTTAATGCTGACAAAACTAGATGAAACTGTATTGTATGGCGTTAGCGCAGCTCCTTTGCAGGAGGCTCGCTCTTATTCTCTAGACACTAATCGTTGGGCAGATGGTATTGTCAGTCCGCACGGTTATCAGCATATTGAACGTTTTTCTCTAGAAGGTACAATTCCTGTATGGCGTTTTGCTATTGCCGATGCCTTATTAGAAAAACGGGTGTGGATGCAACAAGGCGCTAATACAACTTATGTTCAGTATACTTTGCGTCGTGCCACCCAACCGCTAAAGTTGAGGCTCAAAGCAATAGTCAACTACCGCGATTATCACAGCGATACTCAAAGCAATGGTTGGCAGATGTCTGTTGACGAGGTGGAACAGGGGATTTGTGTAACTGCTTATCCGGGTGCTGTACCACTATATCTACTGAGTGATTCACCTAAAGGCGATGCCTACGGCGGCAAGCTACGCAGCATTTCACGTGTTAGTACATCTGTTGTTCATAATTGGTATCATGGCTTTGACTTGGCAGTTGAACGCTATCGGGGATTGAGAGATCGAGAAGACCACCTCCACGCCGCCACTTTTGAAGTTACACTGAATCCTGGGGAAGCGATCGCATTTGTAGCCAGCACAGAAAAACAACCAAATCTCAACGGTGAAGCTGCACTCAAGTTACGTCGCGCTCAAGAGCAGAAGTTAACAGGATTTTGGAAAACTAATCGACCCCTGAAAATTAAAGAATCACCTAGCTGGATCGACCATCTAGTACTAGCTGCTGACCAGTTTATTGTCGATCGCTCATTGCCAGAAGACCCCTACGGCAAAACCATCATCGCTGGTTATCACTGGTTTAGCGACTGGGGACGCGACACCATGATTAGTTTACCTGGTTTGACAATTTCCACTGGTCGTCCAGAGGTAGCACGCTCAATTCTTCGCACCTTTGCCAGATACGTAGACCAGGGAATGTTACCTAATCGCTTTCCCGATGCGGGCGAGCAACCAGAATATAATACAGTCGATGCCACACTTTGGTACTTTGAAGCAGTCCGCGCTTACTACAGCGCTACAGAGGATGATACTTTGCTAAGTGAACTTTTTCCCATACTTGCAGACATCATTGATTGGCACTGTCGCGGTACACGCTACAATATTCATCTCGATGCCGCCGATGGCTTACTTTATGCAGGCGTTGCAGGCGTACAACTGACCTGGATGGATGCCAAAGTTGATGATTGGGTAGTTACGCCCCGAATTGGCAAACCGATTGAAGTTAATGCCCTCTGGTATAATGCTTTACGGACAATGGCAAAGTTTGCCCGTCAGCTTGGTAAACCACACCAAGAGTATGAAGCAATGGCAGAGCGGGCAAAGTATAGATTTTCTCGCTTCTGGAATGAAGAGACAGGTTATTGCTATGACGTTTTAGACAGTCCTGATGGTGATGATGGGTTGCTACGTCCTAACCAAATATTTGCTGTGTCATTACCAGAAAGTCCGCTCACACCTGTCCAGCAGAAGGGTGTGGTGGAAGCTTGCGGGCGATCGCTGCTGACTTCTTATGGATTGCGATCGCTTTCCCCCGATCGTCCTCAATATCAGGGAGAATACGGTGGCAATCAGTATCAACGTGATGGAGCTTACCATCAGGGAACCGTCTGGGGTTGGTTGTTGGGGCCGTTCGTCTTAGCACACCTGCGCGTCTACAAAAATCCCGAACAAGCTCGTCAATTTTTGGAACCAATGGCGAATCATCTCACTGCACGCGGTGTTGGCAGTCTCAGCGAAATTTTTGATGGTGATGCCCCGATGACTCCACGGGGATGTATTGCCCAAGCGTGGACAGTGGCAGAGGTTTTGCGTGCTTGGTTGGCGACAACGAGTTGATAGGCCGAACCGTGGTATATCGGCAAAGTCGATTTTGTCAAGAATTTTTAAGAAATTCACATCCTTCAGAAAAGCAAAGGCGTAATGCTGAAGTAATCCTCAAAAGTTTATAGACACGCCTTAGTGTTAGGAGGAAATTATGCCGTCAGGAATGATGATCGAAGGCAAATGGACAACCAATGGGAATAAATCAGATCCTAGCGGTAAGTTCAAGGAAACGGCGACAACGTTTCGCGATCGCGTCACCGCCGATGGTTCTAGTGGGTTTCAGGCAGAAGCAGGACGCTATCACCTCTACATTTCCTTAGCCTGTCCGTGGGCGCATCGCACTTTAATTATGCGAGAAATCAAAGGTTTGAATGATGCAATCTCAGTCTCTATCGTCGATCCGATTATGAGCGACAAGGGATGGATGTTTTCTGAAGCACCGGGAGCTATTCCTGACTGGGTGAATCACACTCAATATTTGCAAGAGATTTATCTGAAAGCCGATCCCAAATACACAGGACGAGTTACTGTTCCGGTATTGTGGGATAAGCAAACTCAAACAATCGTCAATAACGAATCTCGCGAAATCATGCGGATGTTTGATGTAGAGTTTGGGGAATTGGCAACACAAAAAATAGACTTATACCCACGCGACTTACAGCATCAGATTGATCAAACGATCGATGCAATCTATCTGCCAATCAATGTTGGTGTATATCGCGCTGGTTTTGCGACTTCGCAAGCAGCCTATGAAGATGCGGTAACTGAACTCTTCGAGAGTTTAGATCGATGGGAAGCGATTCTCAGCCAGCAACGATATTTATGCGGCAATCAACTTACTGAAGCCGATATTTGTATGTTTGTTACTCTGTATCGCTTCGATTCAGTGTATTACGGTCACTTTAAGTGTAATTTGCGGCGAATTATCGACTATCCAAATCTCTGGAATTATCTACTAGACCTATATCAGCGTCAGCCATTCAAAGCGACTTGCAATTTAGACTATACCAAGCGCGGCTATTACATGAGCATGACTGATATTAATCCAAATCGAATTGTGCCGAAGGGGCCGATGGTTGATTTTGAGCAACAGCACGATCGCGTAGGCGTAAGCCCGTTGTAGACATCGCTTCACTAAGGCGTTTCGTAAAGAAGTTATCGCTCTCTATTCATAGAAAAGAAATTGCACAATCTAACTGGAGTAACACCATGAGCCTTGTATCAGGTATCCACCATGTTGCAGTGGTGACAGCAGATATCGACCGCTTTATCGACTTCTATACTGATGTATTCGAGATGCCAGTAATCTTTCAAGAGACGACCCCAGCCTTTCGTCACGCACTTCTGCTGGCTGGATCGCAGAGTGTGCTTCACGCAGCAGAGATACCTAATAATGTCCATAGTTCTGGATTGCCGGATATGTTTGCACGGGGACACATCGACCACTTAGCTTTGAATGCTCCAACAGAATCAGCATTTCAGATTATCCGCCGCAAACTCATAGATCGAGGTGTGAGTGATGGCGCGATCGCCGACCTTGGCCCAGTACTTAACTTATCATTTTCCGATCCTGATGGTATGCATATCGAAGTTTGCCTCATCGTCGATGCTTCACTCCAGGGTTTTCACCAACCGCGGCCATATCTAGAGACTATCAACCAATAGGTTGAAGTTACCATTAGCCCCCTTTGCTGTTTGCAGTTAATTAATAGTGCCGATTTCGTCTGCTTATTTTCAACTTGCGATCGTCCGATCGCAAATTTTATTAGTATACCAGTTTTACTATCAATTATTAATTATAACTTCAGCCCTATCTTAGGTAGAAAAAGTATACTCCAGATAGCAAATTAACTGGACTAAAATACAGATATGCATAGGGTGATATTATGACAATTTTAACCCAAGAAGAAATTAGATTAGCAGAAGCCCTAACTCACAAAGCTCATTGGCGCAGATGGGGGCCATATTTAAGCGATCGCCAATGGGGAACGGTGCGCGAAGATTACAGTCACAACGGTACAGCCTGGGACTATTTTACCCACGATCAGGCTCGTTCTCGCGCTTACCGTTGGGGTGAAGATGGCATTGCTGGCATTTCTGATAATCATCAACGACTTTGTTTTGCGATCGCACTTTGGAATGGCGAAGATTCTATTCTCAAAGAAAGATTTTTTGGTCTAACTGGTAGCGAAGGAAATCATGGGGAAGATGTTAAAGAATATTATTTTTATCTAGACAATACTCCTACCCATTCTTATATGAAAGCGCTTTATAAATATCCCCATAAAGCCTTTCCTTACTCCCAATTGGTTGCAGAAAATCAACGCAGAAATCGCCAAGAGCCAGAATTTGAATTACTAGATACAGGTATATTTGATGAAAATCGTTACTTTGATGTCTTTATCGAATATGCCAAAAATGATGCTGAAGATATTCTCATCCAAATAAAAGTAATCAACCGAGGATCGGAAGCAAAAACCCTACACCTATTACCTACTCTCTGGTTTCGTAACACTTGGTGTTGGAATGGAGATATCAACAAACCGACTTTAAAACAAAGCGAATCTGGTAATGGCTTTAATTTAATTGAGGCGTTTCATCCAACTTTAGGTAAAAGATGGCTGTATTGTCAAGAAGCAAACGAAATTCTTTTTACAGAAAACGAAACAAATTATCAGCGATTGTTTGGCTATTCTAATTCGTCTGCCTATGTCAAAGATGGCATTAATGATTACATTGTTCAGGGTAAAAAAGAGGTAATAAATCCAAATAAATTTGGCACTAAAGCATCTGCCGATTATTTGTTGGCAGTTGGTGCAGGTGAAACTAAAATCGTGAAATTGCGATTGAGTGATGTACATAATGTAGTTGAGCCATTTGGCAAAGAATTCGATATAATCTTTTGGAAACGACAACAGGAAGCAAATAAATTTTATCAGCGCGTTACACCATTTTCTCTCAATGAAGATATGCGAAATGTGCAACGACAAGCATTTGCTGGAATGCTGTGGAGTAAACAATATTATCACTATGTTGTAGAGGATTGGTTGAAAGGCGATCGCAATACACCAGCACCACCTCCAGAACGCCAACAAGGGAGAAATCGGGAATGGTTTCATCTCTACAATAAAGATATTCTTTCTATGCCCGATAAGTGGGAATATCCGTGGTTTGCAGCTTGGGATTTGGCATTTCATACTATTCCTTTGGCTATGATCGATCCTGATTTTGCTAAGTATCAATTGGATGTTTTAACACGGGAATGGTATATGCATCCTAACGGGCAAATTCCTGCTTATGAATGGGCTTTTGGTGATGTTAATCCACCTGTTCACGCTTGGGCAACTTGGCGAATTTACAAGATTGAGCAGAAGATTTACGGACGAACAGATAGACAGTTTTTAGAAAGGGTATTTCAGAAACTAATGCTCAATTTTACCTGGTGGGTAAATCGCAAAGATACTCAGGGTAATAACGTCTTTCAAGGTGGATTTCTCGGTTTAGATAATATTGGCGTATTTGACCGCAGCGCAGCTTTACCTACTGGCGGACATATTGACCAATCTGATGGTACGAGTTGGATGGGAATGTATTGTTTAAATATGTTAGCGATCGCTTTAGAATTAGCCAAGACTAATCCTGTTTACGAAGACATTGCTACCAAGTTCTTTGAGCATTTTCTTTACATTGCCGATGCGATGAATAACATCGGCGAAATAGAAGCTAGTTTGTGGAATGATTCCGATGGATTTTATTATGATGTGCTGCATTTACCCGAACGACAAATTACCTTAAAAGTTAGATCAATGGTAGGTTTAATTCCTCTATTTGCCATTGAAACTATTGAACCAGAAACTTTAAAATTGCTTCCTGGTTTTAAAAAGCGATTGGAATGGTTCATCCAAAACCGTCCTGATTTGCGGCAAAATGTGGCTTGTATGGAAACAAAAGGAGTGGGTGCGAGGAGATTACTGGCGATCGTTTCTAGAGATAAGCTCAGAAGTATTCTGCAAAAAATGCTGGATGAAAGCGAGTTTTTTGGCCCTTATGGCATTCGGGCACTTTCGAGATTTCATGCTGAAAATCCTTATATTTTTGATGTTAATGGTTCGCAATTTCGAGTCGATTATGAATCGGCTGAATCTACTAGTGGTTTATTTGGTGGTAACTCTAACTGGCGCGGCCCCGTTTGGTTTCCGGTAAATTTTATCCTAATTGAATCTCTGCAAAAGTTTCATTATTATCTAGGAGACGATTTCAAAGTGGAATGTCCGACAGGTTCAGGTCAAATGATGACACTTTGGGAAATTGCATCAGAATTATCTCAACGATTAACCAGAATTTTCTTGCAAAATTCTTTTGGTAAACGTCCTGTTTATGGTGGAATGCAAAAGTTTCAAAACGATCCACACTGGCAAAATCTGATTTTATTCTATGAGTATTTTCATGGTGATAACGGAGCCGGAATTGGTGCTAGTCATCAAACTGGCTGGACAGGTTTAGTTGCCAAATTAATCCAGCAATTTGGTGAATATGAAGCACAGCATCAAGAACCAGAAATAGAGAAGGATAAAATAAGGTAAGTACATCTAAACCAACTCCTACCTCACCCTCATTCAAAAGACTTGTTATTTGCCTTTATTCTTTCTGGTTAAATAGCAAAATTTACTTTTAATATCTGCGTTCAGTCAAGCTAGAAGTATAAAAAATAGTATTACAAATTTTAAGGTAATTCTCAGCATAAATTAATTTAATTACTAGGAAATGCATTTATATTATTAAATAATAATTCGCGTATTTGAGAGGGCGATGAGATAAAAATATTTAGCAATCTTTTGGTAATAGCTGTACTTTTCCCTGTAGATATGCAACAGAAGTAAGTTAAAATCAGCTATAACTAAAGATGTAACAGTTAACAGCAAGCTCACATTTAGCAGTTTGATTTTATTTTTTAAGATTTATTAAACACCTAAAATGCAACCGGAACAGTGAAGCAAATCATAAAAGTTAGGATAAATATAGATCCATTTTCCTTGCAGTCACGCCTCACGGTTGGTATTGCATCATTTTCAGCTTTGGTATTAGGTAGCCTTGCTACATGGACTAGCTGGAAAATGCAGCAAATTTTAGTTGATAGTCATAAATATAATATAGAAGAAATTGCCAAGCGTTTACCGCAAGATGTGCAAATTTATAGTGAAATGATGCAACCTGAAACTGGGTTGCAAAAGGCTATTAATAATTTAGCAAATACCAATATATTATTATGGCTAAAAAGTCCTGATAATAAAATTGTAGCAAAATCTACCACTTTGGATTTATTATCTGATGCTACGATAGCTGAGTTAATGACTCTGACAAAGATGCCGATTAAACCACAAGTTTACAAAGTAAACCAAAGCTATTTTGTTTTATGTAGTAGTTCTGTGCAAGTGCAGGGTAAGTTATTGGGTGAGTTATTTGTAGTCAAGGATATTACCCGCGAACAGAAAATGTTTATCGTAATGGTGCAGAGTTTAGGTATTACTAGTGCTTTGGCAATTATTGTTTTAACTGCTGCGATCGCATTCTACATTAAGCGTTCTCTGCAACCTTTGCGCCAGCTAAATCAAATGGCTTCTGTGATTTCTGCTGAAGATTTAGGACAAGCACAGCTATATCTTGATAATGCACCCAGTGAAGTTAAAGAATTAGCTCAAACTTTAACCATGCTGTTATCGCGCCTTTCTCAATCATGGGAGCAAGAGCGAGAATTTGTGAGTAATGTTTCCCATGAATTACGCACACCTTTAACGATTGTACATGGTTATTTGCAAAGCGTCTTGCGAAGGCAGAATAACTTAACCAAAACTCAACAAGAAGCTTTAGAAACTGCGGCATCGGAAGCTGAACGCACTATCCGTCTGCTACAAGATTTACTCGATCTAGCACGTGCAGATAGTGGTTACTTATATTTTCAAATAAAATCTTATGTGTTGAATGACTTGGTTGAAGAAGTTGTCATGATGGCAAAAAAATATAGCGATCGCACAATTACAATCGAATCAGAAATTTATCCAATTGAGATCAAAGCAGATTATAGTCGCTTTAAACAAGTATTATTAAATTTAATTGATAATGCCATTAAGTATTCTAATGCTGACACACCCATAATTTTTAAGTTAGCTCGGCTTCAAGATCGGGCTATTATTCAAGTTTGTGACAAAGGTTATGGCATTCCTTTGCAACAGCAAGCACGGATATTTGAGAGATTTTATCGTGTAGATGAATCTCGTTCTCATAATACTGGGGGTTGTGGTTTGGGCTTATCGATTGTTAAGACACTTGTAGAAGGGATGGGGGGTAGTGTCAGTGTGGAATCAAAGTTAAGAGAAGGGAGTATGTTTACAATCAGTTTACCTATATATATATGACAGCACATATCCTTTTGGTGGAAGATGAAGTCAAACTGGCGCGATTTGTCGAATTAGAGCTTAATAGCGAAGGATACCGAGTAAGTGTTGCTCATGATGGCATTGCAGGCTTGACTCTGGCGCGAGACTCCTCACCAGATTTAGCAATTCTGGATTGGATGCTTCCAGGGTTGACGGGTTTAGAAATTTGTCGGCGTTTGCGAACAACAGGTAGTACAGTACCAGTGATTTTGTTGACAGCAAAAGATGAAGTTAGCGATCGCGTCGCCGGATTAGATGCAGGAGCTGATGATTATGTAGTTAAGCCCTTCAGCATTGAGGAACTATTAGCTAGAATTCGCGCTCATCTCCGGCGCACGCAAGAAACAGACGAGGATTTGTTGCAATTTGAAGATTTAAGCTTAAATCGGCGCACTCGTGAAGTATTTCGGGAAAAACGAAGCATTCAGTTAACAGCAAAAGAATTTGACTTATTAGAATATCTCCTTTCACATCCTCGTCAAGTATTTACTAGAGATCAAATTTTAGAGAAAGTTTGGGGTTACGATTTCATGGGTGATTCTAATATTATTGAAGTATATATTCGTTATTTGCGACTCAAGTTAGAAGAAAATAATGAAAGACGTTTGATTCATACAGTCCGTGGTGTAGGCTATGCACTACGGGAGTAATCGTAATGAGTTGGTGATTTCGAGAAAAAGCAACATATTCAAGATAAAAGAAAATTATGAAGAAAAAATGGGCGGTTAAACGACTGACAGTAAATCTCACAACCGAGGAAATGAAGAAACTTGAACAATACTGTACTCTCACAGGAAGACCAGCAACAGATGTAATTCGAGAATTGCTCCGAAGTCTTGAGGTTGACAATGCTGAAAACTCTGAGATGGGAACAGCAGACTCAAAAATCACTGTTGGCAGTTCGTCAAAATCACACTAACTATCGACTCGAATATAGCAGACTTATTGCAGAAGTGGGGTAAGAGGATGTCTGAGAAGTATCAAATATTTCTTGATCCCCCCTAACCCACGCCAGTCGCTCATGGGGGAAACCCCCAAGACCGCGCTGGCTCCCCTTAAAAAAGGGGGGAATAAGAGTCTTAAAGTCCCCCTTATTAAGGGGGATTTATGGGGATCTCCAAGGGTTAGATGTATACAAAAAAAACTTTTCAGACATCCTCTAAACTCGACTTTATCCATTTTTGGCTACGGGTCATCACAAATGTAGGCGA